>PBHZ01000009.1 GCA_002719615.1 Methanobacteriota archaeon | reverse complement strand
AGGGCCCGAGGAAGAACCTGAGGAAGAACCTGAGGAAGAACCTGAGGAAGAACCTGAGGAAGAACCTGATGAAGGGCCAGAGGAAGAACCTGATGAAGATTCGTTAAATTGGGAGGATGAGGATCCTGATAGTGAAGACCAAACCGAGGATCCAAATGTGAATATAGAATTAACAGAAGGAGAACTGACTAGAGTACGTGTTTCAGTTTTAATCGAAGAAGCCTACAGGCAAAATCTAGATGATCCTGATAAAAAGATAGCTGGTATAGATAAATTGTTAGATAAATTCGAAGGTAGGTATGAAAAACTGTTAGAAGCAGTCTATAAAAAATATCCAATACAAAAAATCACAGAAAATATATCTCATACAACAAATTCATTTAATGAATTGTTTAAAGCAATCGGAAAAGAAAACACAAACTATTCAAAATGGTTGGAATTAGCAGATTATTATGAAGATTTAGGGATGATAGGTAGAGGTAAAGAATGTAGAGATTATGCAACCTCTCTACAGAGTTAATCTTAATATCTCTATTTCCAGTGGTTTATTTAATATATAAATGCTCATTCCATGTCCTGCTGAGTGTGCCAAACATGTCAACTAAAAAAAGTAATACGATACAAATTTTTTCTATAATTATCCTTTTATCATTAATTTCTTTAGAGATTGTAAATATTCTAAATTTATTGGGAGAAAAATTATTTTTGAGGGAATTACTGACTGGCGGTGACTATTTGCGCCCTGGTCCGGCTGTAAGCTCTCAAGATGTTATAATTTTCGTAATAATAATTATTTTATCTCTCAATCTATTTTTCTCTGGGAAAGTTAAGACTACAGTTATCCCCGAGCAAGTTGCAGTTAAATTAGTTCAGAAAGCTAAGGTCGCAGAGAAAAAAGCAGCAGAAGCTGAAAAGAAAATTGCCAAAGCCGAAAAGAAAGTCGCTAAAGCTGAAAAGAAAGCAGCTGAAGCAGAGAAAAAGGCCGAAGAAATCGAAGAAGAACTCGACTTTGATGACTTTGATGACTTTGATGACTTTGATGACTTTGATGAGCAAGAAGCTGAGGAAGAACCTGCGGAAGAACCTGCGGAAGAACCTGGGAAAAATTCCTCTAAATCACAATCTGAAGATATAGAATTAGATTCTCTTTTAGAACAGGCATCGGAGTCTGAAGATGTCTCCACTAGGGCAAACAGGTTGATGGCTCAAGGAAATCTTGCAGGCGCTTTGGATGTTTGGAAGAAAGCCACAATTAATAATGGCGACGTTTCTGAATACTGGAGAGGTTTGGCTCAAGTCTTAGATCTCATGGGTGAGTCTGAAAAGAGTAAGATTGCGAAGGAACATGCTGATAGACTCGATTCAAAATTGATAGCCGAAAAAACAGGTAGAAAAATGGAAGATATTCTGGCAGACTTATTGGATGATGGAATTTTAAATTTCAGTGCAGGTTCAGATTCCATATCTACGGATACTCAGACTTCTGTTGGTTTTGATAATGAGGATTTAACTCTTATTCCGGGCATAGGTAATGTTAGCGCAAAAAGACTCAAAATGAAAGGAATATCTACTATAGAACAAGTTTCTAAAATGAATGATTCAGAAATTATGGAAATCATTAATTCGAAGAAATTAGACTCTTGGTCTGACATGGCCAAAAAAATATTAGAAAATGATAAATAATCAAATATTTCTATATCTTTCGTATTTTTAGTGGCATAGTTAATATAAGACCCGTGCCTCGATATTGGTATGGATTTGGAACTGCCCGACAACGTTAGACAAATATTGTTGATTTCAACAATAGTTTTAGTAATATTTGAACTAGTTAATATGACAGGAATAGTATTCGGGGGCGATAAATTATTTTTGATTGATCTTATTACTTCCACAGAATACGAAGCATTCAGGCCAGATACTGGATTTAGTACTCAAGACATTGTAGGTTTTCTCTTAGCAGCAGTAATGGGTGCTGTTTGGTATTTATCTGCAGAAGATGAGTTAGATTGGGAATCACTACTTGCCGATGACGACGATGAAGAAGAATAATAATTCTGTCGTGTTTTTTCTGGCTTTCTGTTAAATAATTATGGTATCTCGTCGAATTGATAGCCGCTTTCCCATTTCTTTTCGCCTAGTGCAACCTCTAGTTCGAAAGGAGTTATTAATGGCTTAGCATATCTCACTGAATCATCTATTGCAATTCTTGGACATGCAGTATTTACGAATGCATCAACAGGGTAGAAGTCTATCAAATCGGGACTAACATGATCGAGTGCAAGAAGATATCCTTTTTTATTGTGTTTTTCTAGTAATCTCTTCATACGAATAGCAAGATTTCTCCTCATTTGCCCGGGTTTTTCTCCAATTAAAATGCCAAAACTATTTGATTTATCTACTGCCATTATTAAACCAAATCTTTGTCGTAAAATCCTTTCTATTCTCTGTAAAGACATTTCACTTGCTTCACCATTGTATGGGTCAAGTAATGCCAATGGTTTACCTGTATGCATAACCAAACCTATTGGATGAAAATCTCCAGAACCCAAGAATAAGTAATGACCAATATCATCCCTATCTCCAGAATAATTACACCCTAAAACTTGTCCAGGCAAAGTCAATCTCTCTCCCCCAACAGGAATTACAACTTCAAAACCAATTTTTTCTATCCTTTCTTTATATTCTTCTAGTAAGTGGAGATGTTGTATAGAGCCAACTAATCCAAGTTTATTCCCTTTCAAAGGGGTAATTCTTCCCACTGCATCGAGAAAGCGAGCTTTACCTTCATTTTCAGTAATTACAGGATTTATATCATTTTCAATTTCCATCAATCTATGCTCTGCCATTGCTTTATGTTTCAGTAAAATTTCTATTACTGGTTCTATTTCAGGATCACCATCATAAGTAACAGGAATGAAATGTGTAGGCATGCCCGAGTCTATGTTCATTTGACTGTGGCCCATGTGAGCAACCAATTCTACTCCCATCATCTTCATTTTGTCATGAACTAGGTCACAAGCTCCATAGCAAGGATCAGCAGCCAATATCACCTTTGCTTCAGAATCTGCTTCTATTTTATCCATCATTTCCAATGCTTGCATCTTTAATCCTTCAGGTACTTGAAGGGCAACCAAACGATTATCATTTTTCTTTATTTTTTCTACTAATTCACTTAATTGGAAATCATGCCTCTGCAAATCCATAAGCACACCTCATTCAATTATTCCTACTTTTCCTTCAATAATTTCTATCTTCACTAAAGTTCTTATTGGCCAATTTGGTTTTTCTATTTCTAATCTTTTTTTACCTTCGCCTTTTTCTATTGCAATGATAATATCTTGTAAAATAACTCCCATGTCCTCTAAAGTCTGAAGAATCGGTTGCAAAGTTCCGCCAGTAGAAATCACATCATCAACAATCAATATTTTTTCTCCTGCTTTTATGTCATTGATATATACAGTTGATTCAGAATATCCTGTTGATACATCTACTCTAACTTCTCCCTCCATCCCATAAGTTCTTTTTCTTATTACTACAGTTGGTTTCCCAGTTTTTTCTCCTACTGCTGCTAATAAGGGTAAGCCCATTGCTTCCACACTTACTATCAAATCTATTTCTTCCCAATCAACGCTATTTACTATTAAGTCCCTAGTAGCTCTCAGGACATTAGCATCCATTCTGGGGATTCCATCAGAGATCGGGTGTATGAAATATGGGTAATCTCCCTTCCATATTATCGGTGCACCCAACAAAGAATTTTGCAAAATTTCTAAAGGCCCTGAATCTCCCATGTTATTCCGCGACTATACTAGGCCTTTCAAATGCTCCGAACCCTTTGTAACAGAAGTTGTACAAGGAGTTGGGAATTTACAGTTAGCCTTCCTTAAAGCATTTTTGGCCGCTAAATAATTTTCTGGCTCTGTATTTATCGAAATCACTGTTTGCCCTCTCTGTACTCTTGCTGCAGTGCCTACGTTTTTTCCAAATGATAACCTCATTCCTTGTGAGACTCTATCTGCTCCAGCACCAGTTGCCTGTTTATTTTCTCTAAGTATTTGATGAGGATAAGTATGCATTCTAAGTGCATATCCATCAGTCCCAGCAGTCGTCCTAATGGTTGCATTTGCAACTTGTCTTGCTGCTTCTAATGCACTGTCTCTAATTTGACATGGATTATCGGCCTTTAATTCGACAGTTATTTTAAAATCTCCAGCTTCAGACTTTTTTCTATTACCCATATGATATCGTAGAATTCTGTTATTTGGAACGCCACCTGTATATTTTCTTCTTGTAAATGATTGTCCTTTAATTTGACGATACATTACTGCTGGTTTACGTGCCATCTGCGAATCCCCTTTTGCAGGCGACTAACCTCCTGTATTTAATTATAAGGCAATTTAATGATTATCTATATTGTCCCAATCTCTTCACTAATTATTTCTATATACTCCATCTTTCTAAATCAGGGTCAACCTTGTTTATATTTATATATAATTTCTATAATTTTCTTATCCAAGGTGTAAAATCTTTTCAATAAATGACGGATCAGTTATTTCTGATATTTCTGGATTATTTACCTCTCCTCCTGAATATGTAGCCAATGCCATAGCAGTCATGGCTATTCTATGGTCTAAGTACGTTTTAACGGGTTTTTCTGGCCTTTTTGGTAATTGATTACCCTGAATTACTAATTTTTCTCCCTCTATTTCACAATCCATGCCAAAAACCTTCAACAATTCTGCTGTTTTCTCTATTCTATCGGATTCTTTTCCCTTTGCATGCTTCACACCGATAATTTTTCCACCCTTCCTTATTGCTAGTATGGCTGCAGCAGGAGTTATGAAATCACTACAATCTCTTAAATTTAATACTTCTTTATCAATTGTTCTAATCATTTCAATAGAACTCTTAAGAAAATCTGAATCCCCTAAATTATTTATTTTAAATTCTACACCATGTAGTTCTGAAAGAAGAACACTAATTGGAAAAAGACTGATTTCTTGGGGTATTTTTACAATCTTAGGTAAAATAAATTTATTACAATTTAAAGTAATATTGTTATCATTTTTTCTTACGATTACTCCACATTCTTTAGCTATATTAATTGTCAATTCGCTATAATCTCTGCTGACTGGCTTTCCGGTACATTCAATTGTAAAATTTTTACAATTTTTATCAAATGCTATGATCAAAGAAGATAATGGTTGACTACTTTTTTGAGTATTTATCGATACTTTATCAAATTTTACAGGTCCCTTTATTTTAAATGGAGGGGCATCGGACGATATTATCGCTCCCATACTACGTAATGCATTATTTATCTCTGAAAAGTCCCTATTTCTTAGTGAATCATCTCCATCTAAATTAATTTCAGTTTCGAAACAAGAGGCCATAACGGTCACAAAATTAGTAGTAGTTCCTGAATTACCACAATTAAAATTGATATTTTTTATATCTCCTCTTCCAAAATTAATACCTTTAATTGTCCAAGAATTTTCTGATTCTGTAACCTCAACACCAAAATTTTCTATACACCTTTTCATGGATATTATATCTTTTCCTGGTTCTCCATTAAATTTTATTATGGTTTCTTGTTCACTCTGAGATGCTGCAGCTAACCATCTTATCATGTGACTTTTTGAAGGGGGCAAATCCCATTCGACAGATTTAGTTAATTTCAATGGATTTATGATTAGCATATTTAATCCTCATAATATTTTTTTAATGAAATATCTACTCTCTTATCCAATTCCCAAAATCAGATTTCCCATCCCACGTATTAGCTTTAGAATCAATTATACTTTTTTCAAGAGTATTTTCTAATGAGGTATCTATCTTTACTAAATTGTTATTATACAATAATTTAGGACTTAAACCAGGTAAAAATATTGAGATTGCTTTTGGAACTCTTCCTGGATATACTTCGTTAACATGATTAACAATATTTGTAGTACATGTATTAGTTATTGTATTATACCATTCCGGACTTTTATATAATTTATTTGTTCTTTTCAAGTATGATTCTAACATTTTTCTTTCGTTTCCCGGACCTAATACAACCGCCTCAAATAAATGTGTTACTGACTTATTCCTACATCTAGTCCTCACACCTATGGCATCACTTTCTGTAGCCCAAACATAAATTAATTCATACTGTCTAAAGAAACCTCTAATTGGATGATATTTCTCACCCTTTTCTCTTCTTACTTCTATTGAGCAACATATTCTACTACCATCTTTGAATTCAAATCCTAAAATTGTATGAGCCATCTGTCTTTTTTTTGGATCAAAATATTCCAAGACAAACCATAATTTAGTAACTTCTGTTAGATTATATTTTTTTTCAATCCATCTCTCATCATAATCTCTTGTGCTTCTCCAATTAAAATCTCTAATGTTTTTTATTGTTACGTAATTTCCATCAAATTCAGCATTGGCTAACCTGTCATTATCATTAACCCAGGAGCGATTATTGGATGGTTTTAGCTTTAGATGTCTAATTATAACTAAGCACAAAGGTATTCCACAAAGCACTATTACTATGCCCTCTATGGCACTCATGGAATATCTGTAAGTATCTCGAAACTTGAACCTACTCCTTTATTGATGGCGCGGCAGGGGAGATTCGAACTCCCGCGGTGAAACACCAATGGATTAGCAATCCATCGCAATGGCCAGGCTATGCGACTGCCGCAACGTCTGTCGCAGACTAGATGCCGGCTTAAGTAGAGCGGTTTCATTCCTCTTCTTCAGAGTCAATTAATTCTGCAGGCAGTCGCGCTGTAAAAATTATACTATCTGAATATCCAGTTTTATCAGATGTCCTCAATTCCATGATTCTTGTACCTTTGGATTTCTTACCTTTACTTTCTTTAGTTTGTGATGCTTTAATTCTAATCATCATTCCTTTCTTAGTGAGTAAAAATAGATTATCATCAACATTGGGTATATGCTTAATGCTAACAATTTTATCTCCATTAGCAATATCTACATCCATTGTGTAAATCCCTTTGGCACCGGGGCGAGTTCTTCTGTAACCATCTGTAATCATTTTCATGTTTCCTTCTGGGTCCTTTTTAGGGTTCCCTTCAGAGTCTAAATCATGAATTTTATTAGATGTCCCCAAACGACTTCTCTTAGCCATACCATTTTTTGTGATTGTAAGTATCTGTGTTTCTGTATCATCAGTTGCAACCATTCCTACGACATGACCTCCATTCCCTCTACTCCCGGTTCTTATGCCCCAAACTCCTGCAGACACACGTCCTGATGCCCTAATATCTGAACAAGCAAATCTACTGGCGAAGCCAGTACTTGAGATCATTACAATATCAGATTCATCAGTACCACTTCGGACATTAACTAACCTATCCCCTTCAAGTTTAAATCTTATAGCGTATTTACCATTTCTATTAATTCTGACATACTCTTCCAATTTTGTTTTCTTAATTAATCCCAAATGCGTTGCAAATAACAGGAAATTTCCTTGAGGATTTTCGACTAGATCTTTACTGATTGCCATTATTGAGATTATATTCTCCTCATCCCTTATGCTACCTAGGAGATTTCTGATATGGCTTCCTTTTGATTGTCTACTTCCTAATGGTGTTTCCCATGCTTTAAGCCCATATACTCTTCCTTGATCGGTAAATATTAACAATCTATCTTTACTAAAACATGTTATAATTGACTTCGGAGTATCTTCTTCTTTGGTCGCAACTCCTTTCAAACCCTTGCCTCCTCTATTTTGTAGGCGGAAATTTTCTACAGGAGAATGTCTGATGTAATTGTCTTCCGAAAGAGTAATGGCTATTGCTCTCTCTTCGATTAAGTCTTCTCTATCCATCGAAAGAGGCATAGGATCGATGTAAGAACGCCTTTCGTCACTATGTTTCTCCACCATCACTTCTAACTCATTTACTAATATCGATAATCTTCTATTCCTGGAAGTAATTATTTCAATTAAATCATTTATTTTTATCTTTAAATCTTCAAATTCATCCTTTACTTTGTTTACGTCAAGTTGGCTAAGTTGATATAACCTCCTTTCAGCAATTGCCTTTGATTGTGGTTCGGTAAATGCAAACAACTCTATTCCTTTGATTATTTGTTCTTTCCCTTGTAAAACTAACTCAAATTGTTCTCTGCTCTTACTTGCTTTACCTACTGCTACTACGTCATCAATTCTCTCTTGCGCTTTAACCAAACCTTCGAGAACATGCGCTCTAGCTTCTGCCTTATCTAATTCAAATTGAGACCTTCTTTCAATTACATCTTCTCTATGTGTCACATATGTGTGCAATATAACCGGAAGTGTCAGTAAAACAGGTCTGCCTTCTAGTATTCCCATCATATTCGCTGAATATGATTCTTGCAACCTACTTGATTTGAATAATTGATTCAAAACTGCATGTGGATCAGCATTATTCTTTACTTCAATTAATACTCTTATCCCTTCCTTTGATGATTCATCTCTAATATCTCTGATGCCAGTGACAGTTCCATTACTGACTAATTCGGCTATATGAACTAACATATCTGCCTTCTTAACTTGATAAGGTATTTCATGAATTATTATCCTTTTGCCCTTTTTATCGTCTATTACTTCACATTTTGAGCGTATATGAAATCTTCCTTTACCAGTGGAGTACATGTCATAAATCCCATCGACTCCATGAATTCCTGCACCAGTTGGAAAATCTGGTCCAGCAATATGTCGCATATACTCTTCTATGGTAATCTCTGGTATTTTATCAACTTCAACTCCCTGCTCTATTATCTTTTCAACATGTAGTTTTACTGCTCCGGAAACTTCTGATAAATTATGAGGCGGCATCCTAGTTGCCATTCCTACAGCTATACCGTCACTACCATTCAAAAGTAAATTTGGGAGTCTTGCTGGCAATACTGTAGGCTCATCCTCTGAATCATCAAAATTAGGTTGAAAATCTACAGTTTTCTTTTCTATATCTTCTAACATATGTTTTGCTATTTTATCCAGCCTACTCTCGGTATATCGCATTGCAGCAGGAGGGTCTCCGTCAATAGATCCAAAGTTTCCTTGACCATCTACCAAAGGATATCTTAAAGAGAAATTTTGAGCCATTCTGACCATTGTATCATAAATTGACTGATCTCCATGAGGATGATATTTACCCATCACTTCTCCAACTGAACGTGCTGATTTACTAAATTTTTTATCAGAAGTATGCCCTCCTTCATACATTCCATACAGGACTCTTCTATGTACTGGCTTTAGTCCATCTCTGGCATCTGGAAGGGCACGACCTATAATTACTGACATTGCATAATTAATGTAAGAAGTTTTCATTTCCTTGGTTAAAGGATGATTTAGAATATTCTCTTCTGAAATTATTTCTAAATCTTCTTCATTTTCAGATGTCAAGATTGGTCACCTCCTTGGCATGTTTTTCAATAAATGTCCTTCTATCTGGGACATCTTCTCCCATTAATATTTCAAACATTCTATCTGTTTCAATTGCATCATTAACTGTTACTTTAAGCATCGTTCGAGCCTTTGGATCCATTGTAGTTGCCCATAATTGTTCAGGATTCATTTCTCCCAAACCTTTGTATCTCTGAACTCCAATCTTAGCATTTGGATTGTCTCCCTGTAATTCTAAAAGAACTTTATCTCTTTCTTCATCTGAGAATACATATTTACTAACTCTTCCCTTGGTCAATTGATACAGTGGAGGTTGTGCAATGTATACATATCCTTCTTCTATTGCAGGCCTCATGAATCGCCATAAAAATGTCAACATCAATGTTCTTATATGTGCACCATCAATATCTGCATCACACATTATGATTATTTTTGAATAACGTAATTTATTAGTATCGAATAATCCATCTTGAATTTCTTCTCCTGGTGGAGTATTTCCTATACCTGCACCAAAAGCTCTAATCATTGTTTGAATTTCAGTATTTTTATACACTTTTACAAGATTATTCATCTGCCTTTCAACATTTAATATCTTCCCTCTAAGAGGTAATATTGCTTGAATTCTCCTATCTCGGCCTGTTTTTGCCGAGCCTCCTGCCGAATCTCCTTCGACTAAATATATTTCACATTCCGCAGGATCTCTTGATTGACAGTCTGCAAGTTTACCTGGTAATCCTCCTCCTTCCAAGACGCCTTTCCTTCTTGTTAGATCTCTTGCTTTTCTCGCTGCCTCTCTAGCCTTTGAGGCCAATAGAGCCTTATCTACTACCGACTTTGCGACACCTGGATTTTCTTCGAAAAATTCTCCAAGTTTTTCATATACTACTGTTTCAACAATACTGGTTACTTCACTNCTTACCAGCTTATCCTTTGTTTGAGATGAAAATGATGGATCTGGATGTTTCACACTCACTATCGCTGCTAATCCCTCTCTAACGTCTTCTCCAGAAAGTGCATCTCCTTTCAATAAATTTCTTTTCTTGGCATAATTATTTACACATTTAGTCAAAGCACCTCTCAACCCAGTCATATGTGTGCCNCCATCTCGATTACGGATTATGTTGGTATAGCATAATATATTCTCGCTAAATGCATCTGACCATTGTAAAGCTAAATCTACAGTTACAGAGCCCTTTTCAGTATCTCTTTCACCACTAATCTCTATTACATCTTGATGCATAACTTCTCTTCTGGAGTTAATCTGCTGAACAAATTCACTTAATCCTCCTTCATAATGATGTCTGCTGATATGTTCATCTTCTCCTCTGNNATCTGTTATTACAATTTCAAGACCAGCATTTAGAAAAGCTGTTTCTTTTAATCGAGTATCTATTTGTTCAAATTCAAATTCAATTACGTTTGTAAAAATTCCCAAATCTGGTTTAAAGGTTATTTCAGTTCCACTATCTTGACAATCTCCTATTTCTTTCAATGGACTTAGAGGAATCCCGGCTTCATATCTTTGATTATAAATCGTTCCTCCTCTATGGATTGTCATTTCCATCCATTCCGAAACAGCATTAACTGCTGATACTCCTACTCCATGCAATCCTCCNGATACTTTATATGAACTATTATCAAATTTTCCTCCAGCATGTAATTTTGTCATTATAACTTCCGCTGCTGATATTCCATATTCTTCATGTATTCCTGTTGGTATCCCTCTTCCATAATCTCTGACTGTTAAAGTTCCATCTGAGTTAATTTTCACTTCTATAAGGTCGCTATGGCCTCCGAGATGCTCATCAACTGAGTTATCGACAACCTCCCATATGCAATGATGTAGTGCCGTACCATCATGTGGATCTCCAAGATACATCCCAGGTCTTTTTCTTACAGCCTCTAATCCTTCCAAGACTTGTATACTTCCAGCATCATATTCCTGATTTTCTACTNCATTTTCAGCAATATCTATTTCATCATTCATTGCTTCACCTACTTTCCTGAGGACTCCTTTAGAGAACCCTCATTTGATAACAAATAACCTAGTGTAAGGGGGTTATTCAACCCTTCCAAAAGTTGTCGTAGAAACTATCAAATTGATATGTTTTTTCGTATTTCCAATAGATAAATGAAAAAAGTTATTACACGACATGATTAAACAGAAAACTAAACTCGCCCCTTAACATGGATATGCCATTGGTATGTGTTTCTTTGAGGGGATGTACCATTAGTGAAGTACTAAAAGATGCGGCAAGTGCTACTGCAGCAGGCGCNGATTTAGTAGAAGTAAGACTGGATATGTTATGGTCTAAAAAAGAAGTTTCTCTGGAAGAACTCATAGATACAGAATCCTCTAAAGATAATCTAAAAATCAAGAAAAATGTAGTTTTTACTCCTCAAGAATTGGATTATTTAGATTTAGATTCAGTATTAGTTTCCCTAAGGCAAGGAATCGTCTTACCAGTAATCTTGACTTGTCGACCAAAAAGAGAAGGAGGTTACTTTCCTGGTAACGAAGAACAAAGATTAGAGGTATTAAGAAAAGCAATAGAAAGTGGCGTTAGTTGGGTCGATCTAGAAATAAATATCAATGTAGAAGAGAGAGACAAACTTCTTGAATTAGCGAAAAAAGGAGGTACAAAAATCATAGCTTCATCACATGTTTTGGATGAAGCTCCAATATCGAAGGAAATAATTCAAGATGTAAAAGATAATATTGATTTAGGCGATGTTATAAAAATATGTTATAATTCATCTGGAAGAACTGACGGAATAAATCTATTTGAAGCAGCATGGGATTTGAAAAACTCAAAAATTAAGACAACAATAATGGGAATGGGACAAGCCGGAGATTGGAACCGTATACATTCTCCAATTTTAGGTCAAGCAATAGTTTACTCAACTATGGAAAACGGTTGGCATTTAGCACAAAAAGGTATGATAAATACAGCCGATCTCAAAATTGCTTGGGAAATGTTAGAATATAATTAATTCCTCTCAACTTTCTTCTAAAAAGGGCATCTGTTCTGGCATTACTTCTTTTCTGTCTTCTTTAGCGCTTCTCTTGTACGTAAAATGAAGTATTATCGGTATTATGATACATGAAATAGGAAGTACTCCAATCAACATATAAGCGGTAAAGGCAGGTATTGTTATTCTCTTTTCTGTTTCGACCAATATTTCTGCATTCATGTAATCTCCTATTGGTCCGAAATCATTAGGTCTACTATTATCCCAACCGTCTAATACTAAATAATAATCGTTTGCAGAATCATCTCCAAATATGGAACTTAATGATGATCCAGAGGAATCTATTCCAACAGAAAATTGCACATATCCCTCTCCTTCATATGAATGTACATCTCTGAATGGTATCCATGTGACCATGTCTCTCCATTCTACAGGAATATAATCTATGTATTCTTCCATATCTTGAAATTCTCTGTTGTTATATTCTACTCTATATGAGTCCCAGTTACTTTTGGTCATAAGGTAGACATCTCCTTTTGCTATAGTTGAATTACTGTTCAGTGATGGACTAAATGTTATGCAAAAGTTATACCTATATCCTGCAACAAGTTTCATACTTATTGCTGTTGCACCTCCATCTTCAATGCCAACTTCATATACAAAATCTTTAGTTAGCGGTAAACTAGTACCAAATCTTGATGATGTTTCATCTCCTGAAAAAATCCCTGGAAAATAAATCCCTGAATCAACATTATGTAATGTTACAGCTCTATCTACATCCCATGTTTTATCTATGGAAACCTCGCAGTTTTTTGCCGCATCAACATTCATAATTGAAGAATTAATACTAATCATAACTAACGGAAGAATAATTAATAAATTAGATATTACAGCAAATAATTTGCTTTTACTAATCATTTCTCGCGCCTCGTCCTAATCGGTCGAACATAACCTGATTCCTTATTCTTTCGCTCTTCGACGGTCAAGTATTTAGGTTGCGGTGGCGGTATATGTTGATCCATCCCAGGTAATCCACCTTCTAATTTTACTTCAACGCCATAAGTCTCTAGCATATCGATAGCATCAATTTCATCTTCATTTTTTTGTCTCATCACCAACCATCCAAGTATCAAAACGATTGCTACTAAGCTTAGTACTCCAAAACTCTCCTTATCTGGTATCAAGTCATCTATTGTCAAATCAGACAGGGTTTTTGGTGAATTATCTTCCGAGGTAGAAAGTACAGTTATTATAAAGTCCTTTGAAGAACAAACTCCTACTCCATCGCAAACTTCAACAGATATTCTAGAATCTCCGGGTAAATTCCAGTTTTCATTTTCCCAGTTAATCCAATCATTTCTGTAGTTACCATCAAAATTTGAATCTTCAAAAATATTAAAATCCCATTTTATCGTCAGTTGATCTGCAAGATTTACGTCCCTGTCGTTTGTCATATTGCCATCGCCATCTGAATCTTCAGATGCATCTTCATCCATCCATGCAATAACTCCTAGTGATAAATCACTATCGGAAACTTCAATTTCAAGATTAATCGCATCTCCTACAGTAACATATTCAGTTCCGATAGGATTCGTGGTTAAAATATCCGGTGAACTTGAAACATGAACAGTCAGATAGGTACTATTAGCCTCTCCTCCTTCGAAACCGTCTAAAACTGTAAACTCGATTAAATAGATACCTGGTAGTTCGTAACTATGCCACACCATTGGACCTAATACTTCTGGCGATGAATCTCCAAAATCCCAAATCCATTTAGTAATCCCATTCCAATCAGCATCATTAGGATCAATCGATTCTTTATCACGAAATTCAGCGTCTGTATCAAAACTTTGTGAACCATCGAACATTATAGGCATATTAGGGGCAACAAAAATCCCTCCTCCATTTAGATTTGGGACTTGCCAAGTAATATTTTCTGTATTTTCAGGAATATATTCTAGAATATTTCCATTGATACTAGGTTGTCTAAATCCTAATATGGGCATAGGCAATGGATTCTCAATTTTGAAATAATAAGTCTTAGTTGCTGACTCTAATGCTCTATCATCTACAACAGTCAGGCTTACTGAGTATAAACCGGGTTTTGAAAATGTCCTACTAATTGAAGAGACATCATAAATCGTCTCTTCCATATCCGAAATATTCCATATGTGAATCAAATTTGATGAATCTCCATCAATATCGAAAGAGGAACTCTGGAACACGTAAGCCGTGCTTGTCATACCGTCAGGCGGCCGATTGAAAATTGCCACTGGCCTTTGATTATTGACTTCTACAGTAAAACTTGTAATTGTGAAATTTCCATCATCATCAGTTACTTGTAATGAAATATTCTTAATTCCTGGTTCTAACCAACTTACTTTGGGATTCGATTTAACAGACTTAGTTTCTGAAAAATCCGAAGTTAGAGTTACTCCTGAATCTGAGGTATTCACACCTCCTTCAAAAGTCCATTCATACTCTACAATTAATCCATCATCATCAATAAAAATTTCGGGCATTTCCAATGGAGTAAGTGTGTCAGTTTGCAACTCCTCTTCAAATATTTGCCTCGGAATTCTATTAATAATATTCACTTGTAGTAAATATTCTGCATAGTGCTTACCATCGAAAACCGTCAATGTAAGTTGATATGCTATTCCATCCGAATCTCCGTCTACCCAAGAATGATATGCTTCAAAATATCCTTCTCCAGAATCAACATTTCCGTCGCCCCAGTTCCAAGTAAAATTAAGTCTTTCAATGGGGACGTTATCTATTGTATTCAGTGCTGAAAATTTAATATTTTGATTTGTCAAAATAGTTAATTCTTCTTCTATCTCAATACCTTCTATCGATATAATTGGAATTGGAGTTGATGTATCATTGACTAAAATATCCCATATTTGAATATCTGAATAATATCCTCCTCGATCTCTAACAATTAATGTAATTTGATATTCTCCTTCTTCTTCATAGTATTGTGTAGGGTTCTTTAGCCCTGAAAATTCCCCATTACCTAAATCCCAAATGTATTCTGTTGGCGTTTCATTATGAGTGAAAGAGCCATTAAAATATCCAAAACCCCAAACATCATAACCTCCTCCAAATATATTCACAGATGTCCATGTTTGTGTGATATTAGTAGAAATAGAACCTGATGATTCTGGTTTCATGTTTTGTATATTCATCGGAAGAGAAAAAGCTGAGTCTTGATATTCACCTGTAATATCAAATATTTCAACTCCAAAAGTCCATTCGCCGGATGTAGGTGGACTAAACCAAATTATTCCGATTTCTGATTCTCCATTTCCAGCAGTAAATTCTAGTTGTAGAGTATCTTTTAGAGTATTATTGACGTAAGCTCCAAATTCTACTTGAATTATTTCAAAGAAAGCATAAGAAATAATTTCAAAACTCAATTCTACACTATCTTCGAAACCGTCTCCATCTCTGTCAAATGCATTTATTGAATCTATTGAAACTTCTGCTGGATCACCAATCAAGTCAGCATAGACAGTGAAAGATGCTACAGGATAAGATCCCGACATTATTCCACAATTAACAAAATTATAGTCGCAATCATCTGTTAATGAATTATACCATACAAATAAGTAAACATCACTGGTAATATTTCCAAAACTATGAACCAATCCTGTCCCTACTCCAGTTGCAGAATCCATTCTTAATTTCGACATTGTCCATGTCCCAGTAGATGCTTCTTTGACTAAAATGGAGCCAACAAACCCAAACTGCGTCGGCAAAACCATCAGATTTAACGGATCACCATTCCCTTGGCTGAATTTATAAGATCTCATTCCCCAGCCTTCAATGCTCTCTGATTCACTTTGCCAACTATTAATCCATTGGTCATTCTCCCCGCTTAGTTGCGCCTTACAGATTCCTTCCGAGCCGCATTCAGAAGTTAAGTCTAGGTTGGAGAAACCAAATGCTCCTTGGGGACTATCTAATGAAACTGCGGCACTAAAATTTGCAAAAATATCATTCATGGTTGTGCCAATTGGCGTTGATCCAGGCTCAGGATTTATCGCTAAATTCTCTATGGATGCTCCTCCTACAGCAGTATCGGCAACTAATCTTTGTATTGCCTGTCCTCCTCCTAATTTATCAGATATATACATCAAAAATAAGAAACCAGCCCCATAATCGGCAATTCTATCATTCCACCACCTGACGCTAATACTTGAATTCTGAGACCATTCGTTTGCATGGTAGCTGAGTGTTTCAGTCGTCCCGAAACACAAATATGCCGCCATATCTGCTGCTCCTTCATCAATCCACATATATTCAAAGGGATCTCTTGAGTTGTGTAAAAGATGTTCAAACTCGTGAGCTAGTATTGTATTTCTTGAATTCATATCATCTATGTCAAAAAATAAACTCTCTCTAATAGACGATATTCCGGGCTGAAAATAACCACCTGTTCCTCCAATGCCATCTATTTCATAAATCACTATCTCAATTTGGCAATTACCATCTACATCGGGCGCTTCTCCAAAATAATAAGTATCTGTTGGAAAAATAGTTGACTCCCAAGTAGAAACAATATCATTCAAAGTAGTCGATGAGACAATTTTCCCATTTTCTACAAATATTGCGGAGTTTGTAGATATTCTCTGAACAGTTGCTGTAATAGTGCCTCCAGACGTCGTTATATTATCGCTTTCTCCAACACTCCATGCATTCTCACAACTTCTAATCGAATTTCTAGACTGTTTATTTTCTGAGAAAGGTAGGACTAATTCTGGATATCCTGCATCTGCCCATTGTTTTTTAAGGAAACCAGTCGCAGAGTACACCGATAAATCATCACCGTTAAACATGTATTCCTTCCCCTCTTCATTAGGAGAGAATTCAGAGAGGTCAGTTGAAATGAATTTAGGCTTTTGTTCTTCAGGAATTTCTTCAGTAAATATACAAGGAGAAAGAATAGAGAGTACTAGAACAGAAATTAGTAAAAGTGGTATTAATGAGTCAGTTTTAGGTTTAATTGCCAACATAATCCTCACTCACTGTAGTTTTGTTAAATCCTCGGTCGAAAGACATATTTTAACGTCGATGGAGCATTGTTCATACATTATATCAAATATTAATTTAAAAAAATTATTCCCCTGTCTTGTAATATTAATTCTAATACCAAGTAATTCTTTAGCCACTTCCGAGTGTAATGACTCTGAAATGGATTTTAATATTATCAAAACGATAGATCATCAGCCGAATTCCTTTACACAAGGATTAGAAATCAAAGACACAAGATTATTTGAAAGTACTGGGATATATGGATCTTCCAGTCTTCGAGAATTAAATATATCCTCTGGCGAAGTAATACGTGAAATCAACTTCGATGAAGATATTTTCTCTGAAGGTATCTCAATATTGAATGATTCCATTGTTATGCTGACTTGGAGGGAAGAACATGCAAAAATATTCGATATAGATACTTTTGAATTGATTGGCAATTATAATTACACAGGAGAAGGCTGGGGCCTATGTAATAATGGAGATAATTTCATTATGTCTAACGGGTCTTCCAAATTAGCAATAAGAAATATTAATGATTTTAATATATCTTCTCTGATCACTGTAAAAGAAAATAACAAAGAGATTTCTAATCTTAATGAATTGGAATGTGTCGGAGATCTAGTTTATGCAAATATTTGGAAAGAAAATAGAATAATTTCAATAAATATTACTAGTGGGATTGTCCAAAATTCATTTTCTTTGGAATCATTATCGCATAATCAAAAAGATGCAGATTCCGTACTAAATGGCATCGCTTTCTCAGAACAAGATAATTATTTTCTTTTGACTGGAAAAAATTGGGAAAAAATATATTCAATTGATCTCACTTCATTTAATGAGTCAAATATGTCTTGCAACGACATAGAATCAGATATATCTAAATTTAACCAAATTGCTAATTATTTATCAAAAAATGTATTCTTATCAATAATTAGTTTAGTAGCAATCACCATTTTTGTAATGCCTGGTTCATGGCCAGCTTTAACTTTCTTATTTTTTAGAACATTTATGCGACAACATGAACAATTAAATACATCTGGCATTACTACTGAGGAGGAGGAAAATTGAGAACAGATATTGATTATGATAACATGTCATCTCTGGAGATTTGGCTTTCAGATCTTTCTGAAGATTCCGCCACAAGAGTTGCAGCAGCGGTTTTGATTATATCCGGTAGCCTTCTGGGTACAATATTTGGTATTTTAGCTATTTCTGCAAATCCAGCTGAAATATTATCTGGCTCACTAGTTAGCAATGATGATTATGCTGATATCAATGGAATCGTTAATTCTGCTCTTATTGATAATAATACAGGCGGAGAACCAATAGAGGGAGTTAGATTAATTCTTTTGAACGATGACGGTACTGTAACAGGCAAAGAAACCTTCACTGATCAAAGTGGGCGTTTTCAGATTCAAGAAGTACCACGTCAATCATTTATTTTGTTTGCTTCTTTAAAGGATAATATTTCAGTGAGATTATTTATGATACCTGGTGATCATGCTCAAATACCAATTACTATGATGCCAGGAGATGATGAATTAGTCACTGAAATTGATTGGCGGGGTGATAGTAATCTAACTCAGGCTGCCACTCTAGCGACAATAATTGCAATCCTAACTCTAATTTCGGGTTTATTTGGAATTAGAGGTGGTTATGAAGTGTTATACGGTAAGAGTTACAAGAAAGCTTGGTGGTTTTCTTTTCTTGGCCTCTGGAGCAGAGGTGGCTTATTCATTGGCCCACTTCTGATACTTATTGGTATGGCACTTTCCAGCCTTACTAAACACCAATTTATTGCTAATGAGATAAATATTGAATGAGGAATATTATGTATCTTATTAGTGTTGAAGGTGGTGATGGCAGCGGAAAAGGATTGGCAACAAAGATTGTTGCAGAAATATTAGATAAAGAATTTACATTTACATCGGTCGAAAAAACGGCTGAACCCAGACGCGACCATCCATTAGGCCGTTTGGCAATTGATTCAGTTAAAATGCAGAGCTTGAAGCCCGAGGGAGAAGCTGGTTTATTTGCTGCAGATAGACTAGATCATTCTCATGGTTGGATTTTGCCGCGTCTGAAAGAAGGTAAAGCAGTAGTAAGTGAGAGAAATATTCATTCTTCATTAGTATATCAGGGAATAGTGGGAAAATTAGGCTTAGAAAGGGTCGCTCATATGAATTCTGCAGCATTAGTACCTGATTTATGTATCTGGGTAGACTGTGATCCCAAAATCGCATTAAAAAGAATCGAGGGAGGCACACTTAGGAATCTCTCAGATAAGAAAGAGTATTTTGAAACTTCTAAATTACAAAAAGAAATTAGAGAAGGATATAAAAATTTACTTTCAGGAAAATTAGACATGCCTACTCCTTTTGATATGGGGGCATTAGTTGGTCCAATATTGAATGAGACATCCGAATCAGATTTTCGTAAAAAATTAACAACTATTTTAAAGAATTTTTTACACTCTAAACCTTTGCCAATTAATGTCAAATCTAACGATGTAGAAATTTATCATTTGAGAGAATTACTATATTCATTAGATGGACAATCAACCCTAGAGAATATCGGGCTAAAGAAAATTAGAAATAATAAGAATTGGCTTAATGGTGAAAAACCATGGAAAATAATCATAAATGCACAAAAAATTCACAATAAAAAACTTCAAGAATCACTTCAAGAAGAAAATATAACATTCCCTAGGAGTATTCTTAATCATTCTATTTCTTCTATATGCGGGACTCTTTCTTTGATGAATTCAGCCGATATATCAGAATTGAGAGAATCATTAGGGCCAGTGAGAAACGTCTCTTACAGTCACACTAGGAGAATAATAAGATTTCTGCATCACGATATGTCTTGGTTGATACAAACTAAGACACTTTTATCTGGAGAAAATCCAAAATCACGCTTAAAAGATGAATATCATCCATTAGGACGTTTATTATTAGTTATTTGGCCTATTAGAAACGAGATTAAGAAATGGCAACGACAAAATCCGAAAACACATTTGCGCTTTTGTTTACCTAGTATAATAAAAGTCAATACCAATATGGAATCGATAAATTCTATGATTTTGAGATTGAACACATTGGGAGATGGCAGGGAAAAGAATAAAAAAATAACTTCCGAAGAAGACTTAATCAAATGGTGGAATGGTAATTAATTCATTTTATCTTTAGCAGTGAACCCAATGGTAAAACTACTTTTTCTGAGTTATCAAAATATTCTGGCTTTGCAGCTAGCATAGAGCATATTAACCACCCAAGTGAAAAACCCGCTATCATGCCAGTAATTATTCTTTTGAAATTCGTAGATTCATAATTAGTCAATAATTGTAAAAAACCATCAATACCTATGGGAATTATAGTCAATATTATCAATAAAAACATAGCCATCATGCGTAAATCATTTTTGTAAATTATTGAAAGTTTACTATCTGGGATTATCGTTAGAAAAGTATCTCTTATTGTCCATCTGTTGTAGCCCCTATTTCTAAAAATCAAACATCCTAATATTATGCCAAACAAAATCCCAACATCTCTGGTACAAATTGGCATTTGGTTATCATTTATTTCCCAAGAACGTTCATATTTCTGATGACAATTAATGTCTCCTATCATATATGTAAATGCCCAGACGGGATTTAATTCTGACCAAGCAAAAACTCCATATTTTGGCTGGTCATGCCCCATTTCGGCATTTTCTCCATGATCTAGATTGCCCCAACTCTTTTCAGTTGCATAGTCTATTGCATTTGCTCTTCCGGATAATTGTGGAATTGAACCTTCTTCTATCATCAGTGGCGCCAGAAATGCCAATAAGAGGTAAAAAGTGAATAAAAAACCAATTGTTGTAGATATCTTTTTCTCATTTTTCCTGCTATTCAGGCCATTTCTTGAACCCATCTTCGCTTCACTTCATTTATTCATTACATCTAATTCAGATGTTAATAATTTACTTAACCAATTATGCAAGTTAGCACTCCCCATTTTGGTAAGAGTAGAATTTAGAAATGCGGCTATTAAGGCAGATTTAGCATCAGATTTTGAAAATCCTCTAGATTCTAAATAAAATATCTGACTTTCATCTATTGGTCCATTTGCAATTCCGTGCCCACAACCAACAACATTGGATTCAGAAACTTCTAGTTCTGGAATTCCATCCGCTCGAGCACCTTTAGATAATAACAAATTATGAAAATTCTGTGCTGCATCAGTGCCTGTTGAACCCTTGGCTACTTTCAACATCCCTGTGCCAATTGTACGACTCTTTCCTCCACATGCTGCATGCCAAGCAAGTCTACTAAACGTATCAGGTGCATCATGTTGAATTTCTATNTGGTAATCGAGATGCATCGAGTCTCTTGACAATATTGATCCAAGAACATGTAAATTACTTCCTCTTTCAGCCATCTTGTACCTTAAATCAGCCTTGGTTCTCTCCGAACCAGATGATACTGTGCCAGTATTCATATTGGAATCCCTTCCTAATGACATAGAGTCCAATCTTAATAATACTCCTTTCTTTTGCATTCCAACTGTAATGTCATTTATGTTCGATGCATTACCTATCTTTCCTGTTCTCAAAAGGCCAATCCAATTTGCATTTCCTTTTATCAATGTAATTATTTCTAAATTACTCATTTCTCCAATATCAAATATTAATTCTAATGCATGCATATCGCCATCTGCTTCTATTTCAAGTAATATTGGAGTTTCGGAGTGAAACTTTCTTTTAGTTTTCAAAACCCATCTAGAATTTTCAGAAACCGCTTTTACNAAAGAAGTTGCAACTAAATCTATATTTGGCAAATTTTCTCTAATCTCATCTCCTCTCTGAAGACTGATTCCTTCTGCCAGTTCAGAACCATCAAGATTAATCAAGCGTAATCTGACTTCTTCATCTATCTTAGGTATTTTTTTGATATCACCCGTAGGATGAACTTTCTTCCACGGTGTGTAACGCCAGAGGTGATCTGCTCTATTGGTTGTTTCAGAAATTTTCTTGTATGTAGTTCCGGCATTCATATTAACACCATTTAACCAATGCTTCCTTCCATTTCCAATGCCATTAACTTATTCAATTCAACCGCATATTCCATGGGTAGTTCTCTGGTAAAAGGTTCAAAAAATCCGTTCACAATTAATGCCAAAGCCTCTTCTTCTGAATGCCCGCGACTCATTAAATAAAATAATTGTTCATCGCTTACTTTTGATACACTTGCTTCATGTTCACATCTTGC
The DNA here is from genome assembly GCA_002719615.1 of Methanobacteriota archaeon. GTDB lineage: Archaea > Thermoplasmatota > Poseidoniia > Poseidoniales > Thalassarchaeaceae > MGIIb-O3. The sequence continues at coordinate 50,436 of PBHZ01000009.1, read as the reverse complement.
AGTAGGATTTGCAACTTCCATTGTCGGATATGTGTCAGACCTACTTTCATCGTCTAGTATTAGTGCATCGCAAACAATATTCAATTTACAGTTCTCTGCTTTAGGAGATACTGTAACCATCCCTCTGTAAGAGCCTCTACCTCCATCTTTGCTGATACTTTTTGATAATATCTTACTTGTAGTATTTGATGCTAAATGATGTATTTTTGCTCCTGCATCTTGATGTTGTCCATTTCCAGAATAGGCAACTGAAATAACTTCTGCATGTGACCCTTCACCTTTGAGTATCACCGACGGGTATTTCATCGTCAATTTACTACCTATGTTTCCATCTACCCATTCTATTTTCGCATTTTTATGGGCAATTCCTCTTTTTGTAACGAGATTGTATACATTTGCACTCCAGTTTTGAACAGTAGAGTAACGTATGTGTGAGCCAGGTAAAGCCACCAACTCAACTACTGCAGAATGTAAAGAATCAGTAGAATAAGTGGGTGCAGTACATCCTTCTACATAGTGAATACTACTTCCTTCATCAGCAACAATCAATGTCCTTTCAAATTGACCCATATTTTTTGCATTTATTCTGAAATAAGCCTGCACAGGCATTTTGACGTGTACTCCTTTTGGGACATAGATAAATGATCCACCTGACCATACTGCCGTGTTTAATGCTGAAAATTTATTATCCGAATAAGGAACAACTGAACAGAACCATTTCTTGACAATTTCCGGATATTCTCTGAGGCCGCTGTCCATGTCTAGAAAAATTACTCCCTGGGCGACTAAATCTTCTCTGATACTATGATAAACTGCCTCTGATTCATACTGTGCTGTGACTCCTGAAAGCCATTTTTGCTCAGCTTCAGGTATTCCTAATCGTTCGAAAGTATTTCTAATTTCATCAGGAACTTCATCCCAATCATTCTCAGTGGCAGATGAAGATCTTAGGTAGTAACATACTTCTTCAAAATCTATCTGTTCTAGCATACTCATATTTCCCCAAGTAGGCATCTCTCTTTCGGTAAAATGCCGATAGGCTTTAACTCTAATTTCAGTCATCCATTCCGGCTCATTCTTAATCTTTGATATATCCCTGACTACTTTTTCGGACAGACCAGAATCAAATCTAATGGTAGAATTTTCAGTATCATGCCACCCTAATTTGTAATCGCCAACAGCATCTCTAGCCTCTTGTGAAGTTTCCATTATTCATCTCCTCCTTTGATTTTTTCCTCTAACCAGTCATATCCGTTTTCTTCTAAGTCAGTTGCAAGAGTGGCGTCACCTGTAGCTACTATCTTGCCCTCTATTAGAACATGAATTTTGTCCGGTTTAATATAATCTAATATTCTTGAATAATGTGTAATTATCAAAGCACCAGATCCTGTGCCTCTTATCGATGAATTGATTCCTGTTGCTACAGTTCTTATGCCATCTATATCCAAACCACTATCTGTTTCATCGAGAATGGCTAATTTGGGTTGTAATAGCATCATCTGTAATATTTCGAACCTTTTCTTTTCTCCACCACTAAAGCCATCATTGACATATCGAGATAAGAAAGATGATGGCATATTCAATTCTTTCATTGATTTTTTCAATAATTCCCTAAATTTTTTCCCTTTCGCGGCTTCTTCACCCTTAATACTCGCAACTGATTTTTTTAGAAAGTTCCCAACTTGAAGTCCAGGAACAGCTTGTGGATATTGAAATGAAAGAAAAACCCCTTTTTTGGCTCTTTCCCATGGTTCCAATTCTAGTAGATTATTCCCTAATAATTTAATTTCTCCATCTTCTACATCGAAGTCGGGGTGTCCCATTACAATATTTGCAGTAGTGGTTTTGCCACTCCCATTTCGCCCCATTATGGCATGAATTTCTCCAGCACCAATTTCTATGTCAATCCCATTGAGAATTACGTTCCCATCAATTCCTGCATGAAGATTCTTAATCTCAAGAAGTGGTACTTCGGCCTCCATATAAGATACGCCTACATCATCTCTTTTGAACATCTCTCTTTTTAGGTCATAACCTTCTTTTTTTACATGTACCGTTTTAGGTCAACCTAAAAAATATGATACTCTTTCGGATTATAATGAGTTTGCCTGACGTGGGTGCTTCAGATTCGGAGGATCTCACTGATTCATACCGTTTACAGATAGAAAAAGCACTCGCAATTGAGTCTCAGAAGAGAATATTAGAGAATAATGATCCACAAGAATTATCTAGATTGCAAAAATTATCATTAATCAAATTACATAATGACTCACACAAAGATCTCATTCCTGCTCTGATGTCTCGTTTAGGACCAGTAAGAGCAGCATTAGATGGCCACGGAGGTGGTATTGTCATAGATTCTTCTTCAGTTGAAAAATTAAATAATGGAAAACTCGCTTTATCACTTGTGTTAAATCTCGATGGTGCATGTATATCTTGTGGTGCTGTACCGGGCACATTACAGGGCATTCAGGATGATTTAATCGCTGATAAAGAGATAATATCTGTGCAATTTTCTAATTCCATGCTAGAATGGTTTACTGATTTGCAACGTGATTTCGTTTTAAAACACGGCGGAGTTTCATTTGTTTAATGATTTATTATCATAAATCAATTCTTTCTTGGCAAACTGGGCATTTTATTGATGAAATACCAATAATAATTCCAAACTTTGAATTACAGAAAGGACAAATTATTTGATTATTATTTACCAGAGGCTTTTTTATTTGTTCATCATTGATTACTTCAACTGCAAAAACTTCATTTTCTTTTACATTTNGATCCTTTTCTATTCTGGAAAATCTTCTCATTCTACGACTTTCTTTATTATCAATTACATCATTATCTGGAATCAATTCTATCATATCTATTTCCGCTGAAGAAACCATTAAATCATCCTCTCCAATAATATCTATTACATCATCTTCTAATTTTACTGAGTCTTTTATTCTCGTTTTTCTTTTCTCACTAATCCATTTCATTCCTTGAGTGGACATAGTTACAATGATTATTGCACACAAAATTAGAACCGTTACTGAAACTCCAATGACTAAAATCCTAAATTCTTGGTCATTATTCGATAGTCCTAATTGAATTTTCAACCAGTCCAATGATGAAATATCATTATTTTTTCCAAACTCATCGTCTATTAGAGATCTTATTTGCCATCCATTATTGGACGTATGGAGTATTAGTGTTTCAGTACTGGAAGGAGATTTTGTAGAAGTATGTAGTTGGCCATTTCCTAATCTATCTGAAATGCCCAGCCAACCATCTTCAAAATTTATCAAACCATATTGCAGTTGAGGTCCAGTAGGCCCAACTCCATCATAATACACCTGAATACCTCTTTCCGATTCTACAAAATCAATATTTCTCAAACCTCTGGCTGGAAAACTCTTCATTTGCTCTTCTATTGCTCTAAATGATGAATCAGCAATTATACATACTATCTCTGATTGATCCAAACTCCCCTCTCTCCAACAGGAAACAATTTTTTCATCTTCCTTTTCGACGATTACCGTCATTTGTGCAAGAGCAGCTTGATCTCCAATTGCCTTCTTAAATGCCCAATTTCCTTCATCTAATTCCCCATGTGCGTACCATAATCCAAGCCTTTCTATACCTGTTGTATCGTCTCTATTTTCTTGATAGAGTAGGTGTATTTCCTCTTCGACTCCAAATTCGATTTCTAAACTATCTGATGATGAAGAAGAAATATCTATGTCTGTAATTATATTTGAATTAATAGACCAATCAGATGACGATATAGGTAAATCAGAATACAATAGGAATATNTCTGTCCTTTCTTGGAAACTACCTCCAGTAAAAATATCTTGATGATATCCNGAAATAATAATCTCNGTGCCTCTTTGGTCCATATCTATTCCCCAATATTTACCATCAGAAAGTAATATTGGAGGCATCAAATCTTGTATGGGNGTCATTTGACATGAAGAATCAATGGTTGAATACGTCAAAGTCTGTTTGTAATACCCATTATTATCTAGATATCTTCTAGTCCATGATAGATGTGCTATATTATCTTCATCAATCTCGACACTAATTTCTCCAGACCACATTTCTTCCATAATATTATTACATTGTACAATATTTTTACTTTGAGTAAGTTTATACAGATATAAAGAAGCCTCTCTTTGAGTTATTATTATTCCTCCATCTTCCATATCTATTACTTCTACCGGTACTTCTCCTACTTTGAAATTAAGATTTCGTGGCCCAGTTAATGTAGATTCATCTANCAATAAGGTAGTTTCAAATATATTATTACTCCAATCTAAATCAGCAAATTGTCCTCTAATATCTATCCTTATCTCCAGAACTCCAGAAATATTAGGGATGTATAAAAATGATACTTGAGTAGAACCTTGTCCAAAAACTCTACTTATCTCGTTACTAGCTACTTGCTTCCATCCCTTATCTGTTTTTATCTCTAATAATGCACCTACGTCAAATGCATCATCAGAACCTAAATTATCTACTCTAACTTCTAAAACAAATTGCTCGTTAGGACGAGGTATTTCTGGAATTGTTTTTATTGCACTATCTCTTATTGCTAAATCTACTCCATCAGGNCTAGGAATTACTGGAAAGCTTTCAGATANTCTATTGTTAGTTTCATCACTTTCTTNGATNGTATTTACAGGGTCAATTATAATTTCAATTTGCCTTTCTCCTGGTGATGTCGGATTCCAATATAATGTTATTTCTACAATCTCTCCGCTATCTATTTTTGGTATTACATATTCATCTCTTCTTGCACCATCTTCTTCTAATATTATGCCCACTTCATTTGCTGCTATATCTCCTATATTCCTAATCGAGCCCCTTATTTCCAGGAAAGTATTAACATAAACTTCAGATATTGGAACACCAAATTCTTCAAATGATAAAGCAGAACTTCTGAACATTAAATCNGGACTTGGAGGTATNTTATCAACTATTATCTGCTTTCTTATTTCCTCTGACATGACACCATTACCACTAATCATTCTCACCGATATCCTGTGAGTACCGTCTGTAATGGTGCTACTGTCCCAATTAAAGGACCAATCTCCTGCATCTTTTATTAAACCAGTTTTAATTATATTTCTGCCATTGGAATCTTGTGTTGAATATGAATATCCATTTCCTCCAATTGTGATGGCATTTTCCCAATCATCGGTGCCTATGCGCCATTGTACTGTGCATCCGTTTACTGATTCATATCTTCCTTGAATGTCTANGGTTCCACTCAATTCATTCTGTCCACTGGGGCTTTCTAAAATGAAATCTATTAGGCCAATTCCATATGTTGCTCTACTTANATTACTCCACTGTCCAAATTCACTTTGTGCAGCAACTCTCACTATCATTTGCAATGCATCGATCTCATCTTCAGTGAATTCCGGAATTTCTATTGTAGTACTCCAATTAGTTATACTATTTCCTGTCATTATAGTTTCTGGAGTATGCCACCCAATCAATATTTCTTCTCTAGTTGGTTGGTTATCTTTAGGTTTATACTTGTAACTAATTTGTACTAATACATCATTTACAGTTCCATTATTATCTCCTTGATCTATGTTTCCTCTTATCCTGTAAGTTTCACCTTCTATTACCCATGAATTACATACCAAAGTATTTGTATTGTCCGGGTCATATTCACATTCTCCATCTACTGGATTTTCTATTTCGACCCAATTTCCTGAACCTTCGCCTGGGCCTGTTTCATTACCTATGGGCGGATTAATACCTCCATCTCCGTCTCCAAACATCCCCTTCATGATTAAACTACCGTCAATTATTCCAAAACCATACTGTGTATTCCAAGAATATCCGTCAATCTCTTCCGAGGATGAGCCTCTACTTTCAGAATATTTCATAAGATATTCTTTTATTATTTCTGTATTTTCCGAATTCTTATAATCCATCAAACCTTCATTAATTCCTATTTGAAGCATTATCGCAACAAGTCCTGCTACTGCTGGAGTTGACATACTCGTTCCATCTTTCGAAGTGTAACTATCTTTAGCTCTATTATTTTCTGAACCTGGTATAATGGAAGTTGACTGTGCATGCTCTGCTGATATTATTCCCGAACCAGGGGCGACTACCCAAGGTTTCAATTCATCTTCAAGTTCTCCATCATTATCTGAAACCCTAGGTCCAGAATTAGAATAAGATGCGATGCTATCATCAGTCCTGTCGATACTATTCTTATCGTCAATAGATCCAATAGTAATTGCTTTATCTGCAGACCCTACAGATGTGACTCTTCGTTGTCCATCATTCCCTATTGCCGCTATACAAACAATACCTGCATCTGCTGCTTGATTTACTGCCTGTGCTTCAGCACTTGTCCCATTATCTCCTGCATCATCATTGCCTGTTGGAGATGATGCACTACCAAAAGACATTGACATTATGTCTATTCCTTGACTAGAATCATTATTTCCCCAATCAGTATTGACATTTTGTGTTGCCCACTGTATTCCTTGTAAAATCGATTGCGAATTTGAACCTCCAGCATCGGTCATTACTTTTACATCAACAAGATAAGCTCCAGGNGCATATCCTTGATTTACTCTATCATTATCTCCAGTACCTAGGGCAATTCCTGCAACATGAGTGCCATGGCCATCTCCATCATCTGGATCATTATTTCCATCAGCCGGACAAGCGTTAGCTGAAAAAGAAGTTGCATCACATCCTGCAACCCATTTGGGATCTTCTAAATCATTGGGATCATTTGTATTATCATTGTTATTATCTGAGAAATCATCCAAAGAAAAGTGTTCATTATCAACTCCAGTATCTAATACAGCAATGACAATCCCAGATCCATCATAATTCAATTCTCTCATTGTTTCAGCATACAAACTTGATGCTCTAACTTTCGATCCCTTAGTTGCCTTATCAAGGTAAGGTACCAATACATTTTGCTCTTCAATAAGAACAACTCCGTCCAAATTCCACAATTCTATCAGAGAACTAACTGGTACATGATCCAAGACTATATTGTCTAATATTTCCATTGGCATAAACCAAGATGTCTCTTCTTCCCATTCATATTTTTCTAAAGTAGATTTAAGTTTATCAATATCACTTTGCCCAGGATGCCAAGCATAATGGATGATTATTGCTACAGTATTTCTTCCATCAACTCCTACTATGGAAGTTGTTGATTGAGAATCTTTTTGACCATCAATAATTAATTGTAGATCATCATCCATTCCATTATTATCTTGATCATTCCAATATTCATACCACCATTCATATTTTTGCACCGGAACTCCTGCATCTATTGGAGTATGAATTGGCGACCTATCCTTTTCTTCACAAACAAAATTTCCACACATCAATTCTGGAATTTCTACAATCGGATAATCTATTTGGAGAATATTTTCTTCTTCGAAATTTTGAATTTGAGCGCCAACACCTGTGGATAAATCAAATACTATCATTAATATTGATATTAAGACCGGTTTAACGTCTATTCGCATGTCACTCTAGGGCAGCGACAGTGTTTTATCGTATAATTCCAACCAATATAAGGGCACAAAATTTGTCATTAAGGCCAATTGAGATGACTATCTGATTTGACACATTTCAAAAAATAGATATTGTTTCTCTCATCAGCAACTATCTCTCCGTTACAAATGGGACAAACCGTTTGTTCAGCCAGTTCTTCTAGCCAAGCACGTCTAGTTTCTCTCTCATCTCCTTCTTCACGAAGTTTGTTCATTATTCTTGAAACGTTTTCTGCCAATTCAATCCCATGCTCAGTCCAAGGGTCATTATCTAGTTGAAATAACATATCTTGTCTGTTCATTCTTGAAATTTCTATTTGTCCATTTTCATAATTATCGCCATATGCTAGAATATCGCTCTCTTTTACAATAATTTTAGCAGAAATATATGCAAGAAAAAATCCNCCTAGGTGGGCCATATGCGCCACATTTGTTTCTCCTGATGTCCCGGACTGGACTGAATATATCTGGAATATTTCTATTCCTACTCTGATAAATGCAATCAACCAAACAGGCCAAGCACGAATAAGGAATAGTAATGGAAACTCTATCTTATCTTCAGGCCAGCATGCCATATATGCTCCTAAAAGTCCGAAAGCAGCACCACTAGCACCTATTGCAGGATTCATTGAGTTAGGATGCGTAAATATCCAAGCCAAATTTCCTCCGATAAATCCCATTGAGTAGACTATTAACCATTTCTTACTTCCTAATTTTTGTTCAAGAGGTACTCCAACTAAAGCTATAACAAGTATATTACTGAGTACATGTAACCAATCCGCGTGTAACCAAGCGGCCGTAACAAATCTATGGAAATGTATTCCCTCATTCATAAACGCAGGAATTAAACCAAAAATTTCTATTGGTTCAAATGAAAAAATATTTTTTTCTGAAAAACTCAAGAAATATTGTATAAAATGGACTAACAGCAGAGATAATACCATTCCTAAGGAAAAACCTGTTTTGTCTTTTAAAGCGTAAAAAAACGGAATAAATGCTAATATCAGGATGATAATAATCCAAAATAAATCAGATATTTCTAACAGATCCCATCTCCAATCCTCATCCAATATGTACACCTCGTTTTCACCCAAAGGACATTTGTCAATAGAATTTTTCATCAATAGAATTACTCAAACGGTATCGCCCTTCCGCAAACATATGGACGAACCCTGTCTTCTAGAATTAGAAGGACTTGTTGTTAGTAGGGGAACTAGAAGTGTATTGAATGATATAAATTTCAAATTGAGAGAGGGAGAAGTCGTTGCTTTAGTTGGCCCAAATGGTTCCGGAAAGACTACGTTCATCGAATCTTGTACCGGGACAATTCCATTTATGAAGGGTTCTTTATCGTATTATTCCAATACAAATGATAAAACTGTTATCAGAAACAAGGATGGCCGAAATTCAAATATTCCTCAGATTGGTTTGACATTACAAAATGATGGTATTTGCGGTGAAGAAACCGTTGAAGAAAAATTATTATCTGTCTTGAACATAGATGAGGAGGACAAAAATACCCATTTAATTGACTCAATCCTTTCTGACTGGGGCCTTTACCACAGAAAATCTAACCGAGTTTCTCAACTTTCAGGCGGATTAAAAAGACGATTATCTGTACTTTCTGGACTCTGTCCGGCTATTTTTAGTCCACAGCCGATAGTAATTTTACTAGATGAACCAAGTGAAGGTTTAGATGATGAAGCATGTAATATTCTAACTAATTGGATAAGGACAATATCTTCTAGAGGTAATGGGATTATTTTTACTTCACATGATAGGGATTTAATTAATTGCGCAGACAGAATAATAAAATTAGAAGAAAATAAACCTATTATTGAATCATTGGGTAAATCATCAGGCACAATTGTAACAATGGTTGAATCCGAAGCCTTTACCAAGCAAATATCTGCCAAATCGTTGGTTAACTGGTCTATTAAAATGGAATTGAGAAATCCGATTGATACAATAAGTCGTCTAACTCCCGCTTTAGTTACTCTTCTTGTATCATTTTCATTAATAGGAAATATAAACTATGAAACAATTGATACTCAAATAATATCTTTATTAGTATTATTGCCTGCTTTTATAACATGCATAATCTCTCCAGCATTGATAGATAGATTCAATGAAGCCGATTGTGGGAAATGGTGGTATATTAATTTAGGAACTAAATTTCGCCCTATTAGCTCATTCATCGGTGCTTCACTAATATTGCCCTTGCCTTTGACATATCTTTCATGGATTATTCTAATTGGAGATAAATCTGAACTTTATTCAAATGACGTAGTTACTTGGCTTTGGCTTCCTGCTTTGTGTATGTTAGATTTGGCAATAGCGTCCTCGGCCTTACATTTTTTAGTCTCAGACTTACAAAGATCTCGGGCTTCTTCTGCCTCATTACTATTGATATTCCTAGTTTGGCCATTTTTGGAATTATCTGAGGCATTATCTTCCATCATGGCTAATGGAATGTCCTTCTCTCTAGAACTTGGTTCTCCTCTGATTTCTTGTTTATTTGCCAGTCTTATTTCTTCTTTAGTATGGTTAGTTGCTGTATTTCTTCCAGATGCATAAATAATAGTATTGATGACCTATAATTAAGTGGACGTATCATGCCTGATTACAAGCCTGTATCCTTGGCGTTGATTTTACTAGGGTTATTTGGCTCTTCAATATCAATTTTATTGGGCTTTATCTGGGTTCCAGGGATCAATCCAGAATCTGTGCAACAAGGTTCTGCCGAATCATATAGGATATTATTTTGGCATGTTTCATTTGCATGGTGTTCCTTCCTAGCTTTTCTTATGTTATTTGTAGGCTCAATACTATGGTATTTGAAAAATGACGAATTCGGTTGGAGATTATTTTCAACTGGTTCCGATATGGGGCTACTATTCGGTTTTGGAGTAATAACCTCTGGACCAATATGGGGTTCAGTGGCGTGGGGAAAACCATGGGATTGGGGAGATTTAAGATTAAATTCATTTGCCTTATTGACTGCTGTTGCACTATTCCTTGTTTTATCAAGAAAATCGCAGCCTGACACAAATCAAACCAGAGATACACTCTCCATTATAGGATTATTCGGTTTCTTTTTAGTCCCTATAACAGCAGTGGCAACAACACTGTATAATCGAAGACATCCACCAATAATCATAATTGAAGGTGAAGATACCGGTTTGCCAGATGATTGGAAAATGGTTTTGATATTCTCTTTCGTTTCATTTGGTCTAATGTTCATTGGTATTTCGCTTCTCAATGATATGGTCAATCAGTTAGAATCAAAAACAGAAAAATATCAGCGAGTAATTGATAGAGGAGAGGATTGAATTTGTCCGGATTAACTGAATTAGCATTTGCATATGTAATTTTAATCGGAATAATAGGTGGTTATGTTTGGAATTTATTTTCTAAACTTGATGATATTGAATCACGTATTGATACGGTAGAATATCACTTTTCAAATAAAAAATTAGAGGAAGAATGAAATTTCTTCATGAAAAAACTTCTAACGTGGATTGTCTATGGCATAATGGGATAATAACATGTCAGAAGGTGCATTTTGCATTACTTGTGGTGCAGAAACCCCTCTAACTTCTGACAGATTATGTGAAAAATGCTTCAGGAAAAGGAATCATTTATCTTCGATTCCAGAGAGAATACAACAATATAGATGTCCTAAATGTAATAAATACGAAATAGGCGGAAGATGGTCAGAAATAGACAATGAAAACCTAGCGGATTTACGAATTAGAGAAAATTTAAAGATATATCCAGAATCAACCGAAATTGAACTAGGATTTTCAATTGAAGAAATAGATAATAGATCTGTTAGGCTGCATGTTAGTATAAATGGAAAAATAGAAGGGCATCTTTTCCATGACAATCATACCTCTTTGATTCAGACTAGCAATGCGGTTTGCCCTGCTTGCACAAGAAAGGCAGGTTCCTATTTCGAGTCTATTGTCCAACTACGTTCTGCTGGAAGAAAATTAAATTCTTCTGAAATTAAAGAAGTTCGAGATACATTGGATGAAATGCTATCTGAAATGGAACCTGATCCTATGTTTTTCATAACAAGCGAAGGCCCAGTCACCGGAGGTTGGGATATGCAATTAGGATCAAAGGCAATGGCCAGAAGTTGGGGAAAAAGATTAACACAAAGATTTGGAGGAACAATAAAAGAAACATCTACAGTTGTCGGAGCAAATGACGGTATTGAAGTTACAAGACTGACAATGAGTTACAGAAAACCTGCTTATTCAATAGGTGATGTCATTAAGTTAAAGGGAGATTTATGGCTAGTTAGTCGTTGGCAAAAAGATGGACCAATTTTACGTAGGATGAGATATTTTGAAAGAAAAGGGGTGTCCTGGAGAGATATGGAGAAATGTATGGTCATATGCCCTCTAGGAGACCAGTATCTAGTTGATATTCTAAATCGCGACAGTTCTGCTGTCGAAATTATGGATCCCATTGATTACAAGATAGTTACTGTAGCCCTGCCCTATGATGACGACAGTCAAACATCTAAAATAAGAATTGGATTCATAGGTGATATGTGGTTAGCAATACCCGGAACTAATACGGAGGTGTAAAATGAATAATGAAATTAATATTGTTGCATTAGCCGAAAAATTCGATAAACAAGACATGATAAAGTATACAAGAAGTTTTGTAGATGACATTGAAAATTCATTTAATATTGAAATAGAAATAGAACAAGACTTGGACTGGTCTGGCGTTTTATGTCTCGGAATGGGGGGCTCTGGAGCAGGAGGGGATTTTCTAAAATCTATTTCAGATTATTCTGGAGGAATACCCTTTATTATTTGGAAAGATTATGGCCTCCCTTCATGGTGGGGCTCAGATTGGTTAGTGATCGCTACTTCTTATTCAGGGAATACTGAAGAAACTCTTGATGGAGTAAAAACTGCATTAGAACAAGGAGGGACTGTTATAGGAATAACATCAGGGGGTAAGTTAGAAGAAATACTCTCAGAAAATGATAATTCTATTTGCTTATCAGTTCCCTCTGGTCAGATGCCTAGGTCTGCCTTCGGGCATCTATTTGGCACTCAGATGGCGATATGCTGGGCATTGGGCATATTTCAAAAACCTACAAATGAAGAAATAAATGACATAATTANNAGATTACGCATCATGTCTTCCAATGCAGATATTATCACAGGTAATGGAATGCCCATTTCAATGGCCAAATCTATGATGGGAAAGCAGATAGGAGTATTGTCTCCTAATGCATTAAGTTCAGCTGCAAATAGATTCGTGAGCCAATTAAACGAAAACTCAGAAAGATTTGCGAGGCAAGTAAATTTTCCAGAAATGAATCACAATGAAGTTGTTGCATGGGGCTCTGCGNTTAAAGAAGAACATTCTGATATTTATTTTTCCTGGAATGGGATGAAGCAAAGAACAAGATCTAGGTTGGATTGGATGTTAGAAGTAATGAGTACTGAATCATCATGGGTTATAGAATGTGAAGGAAATTCCTTATTGGAGTGTTTAATTTATACTGCACATATTACCGATTGGGTGTCCATAGCATTAGCATTACTTGAGGGTAAAAATCCTTCTGATATGCGTCCAATAGTTTCACTAAAAAAACATCTTTCTTCAATTTAATATATCGGCCCCATAACTAATCTTGGATCTGGATAATTTTGTAAAGCCTCATCTCTATCTTTGGGGTTTACTACTCCTGGCATGTCGTGCGTTGTTGGTTCAATTAATGATAATTGGAAATGAAGATGAGGCTCCCAACCTCCATTCTCATGCTTATCTCCCATCCAACAGATAGTTTCTCCACGTCTTACCTTTTGTCCAACAGTCTTTCCTTTTACTGATCTAGAATCTAAGTGTCCATATAGTGCCCATACCGTTATTCCTCCAATATCATGCTTTGTAATTATTACATGCCCATAATCTCCATCGGCAGGATTGTAACCGAAGTGGGATATTTCTCCATCTTCAAACGCCATACAAGGAGTTCCAACAGGAGCACCAATGTCTATTCCAATATGTAGAAATCTACCATCCGAAAATAAATCTGTAGAATACATCCCAGGTCTTAATTCATCGTACCTGCCAATATCATATTCAGATTCAGAAGGAGTGTAATTGCCTCCTGTAAAATCTCTAACTTCATATTTTTCCGGAAGATGGACTATCGGGTGATAATCTTCTGTTTTCCAATTCACCATGATGATACCAACAAGAACTAACAAATTATTATTTCCAATCACTGTTCTACATTTTCAGAAATTCCGAGTATATTCTCAGAATTCGAGGAAGGTAATGTCTCAACATCCTTNAGAGTCCTTTCCATNGCCCTCAATCTCCTCATCATAGAATCATCGCCCTTTTCATTAGAAATTGTATTTGCTGCTGTATTAAGTTGCTTGTGTAATTTTGTCATCATCTCTCCAAATTTAACAAATTCTGTTTTCACACCACCAAGAACATTCCAAACTTCACTTGCAGATGCCTCTAGTGCAAGCGTTCGGAANCCCATCTGTAGACTGTTTACAAATGCCGCCAATGTAGAAGGGCCAGTAACTACAATTTGATGATCTCTTTGAAGTGCCTCGAACAAACCGGGTCTTCTTACAACATCTGCATAGAGTCCTTCCGTGGGCAGAAACATAACGGCAAAATCAGTAGTATANGGCATTGCAACATATTCTTTCCTTATCATTTTTGCCTTTCCAGTGACATTGGAAGCGAATGTAGAGTATGCACTTTCGATTACTTTTTTATCTCCAATGTCATAAGCGTCCAATAATCTTTCATAATCTTCTTTGGGAAACTTACAGTCAATAGGTAGCCAAACTGGATTTTTAATGTCTCCATCAGAACCTGGCAGTTTTATAGCAAATTCTACTTGTCCTTTGCAAGAAGGGTGTGTTTTGACATTTTTTTCATATTGATTAGGAGACAGTATGTGTTGCAGGATTTGCTCAGCTTGTATTTCCCCCATTGCTCCCCGTGTAGAAACATTGGCTAACACCTTTTTTAAGTCTGCAGTATCAGTTGCCAAGGCCTGCATTTCGCCCAATCCACGTTGAACTGCCTCAAGTCTATCACTNACAAGTTTAAATGATTCACCAATTCTTTTCTCAAGTGTTGATTGTAGTTTCTCATCAACAATCAGCCTCATCTCATCTAGTTTTTTTTCGTTTCCTTCTCTGAGGTTTTTTATATTTTCAGAAACCCCTGATAAGTGAATTTGCTGAGCTTTCCCTAAGGCTTCCAATGTGTCCATTAAAGATCTAGTACGCTCTACATCCATTTCTCTAATTTCTTTACGTAGCTCCATGCCTGCTGCAGAATCTTTTCTATTGATTATGTGCCATATTGATAAGGCCAAAGATATGGTTAGTAATCCTATAATAACCAATTCAGCCCCAGTCATAATTAACTATTGAAATCGAGAGTATTTTAACTAATTGTAAAAAAACTTACTTTTTGTATGAATCCCTAAACAGTTGTTCTTAGGTAGTTGAACTTAATGCGATAGTCATGCAAGACTTAGGCAAGGTAAATTGTGCGATCCTTGGTTCACGTGGTTTAGTTGCTCAAAGATATATTCAGAGACTAATAAATCATAATTGGTTTTTACCAGTTATGGTAATCGGCTCAAAATCTACTGTCGGAAAAAAAATTACTGATTTACCCTGGTTTCTGGATGAAAAAAAACCATCATTACCCAATATAACAGTGGAAAGTCTTGACAATCTAGATTTATTGATAAAAAATCTAAGAAAGAAAAATGTCCAAATAATCTTTTCTGCAATNCCAGATTCAGTGGCNGCTAANGTTGATTACAAACTCGCAATGTCCGGTTTCAACGTAATTAGTCATGCATCTGTACATAGATTAAATACCAATATTCCTTTGATAGTCCCAGATGTTAATCCAAATCGACTTAGCTTGATAAATCATCAGAATTTTGCATCTGGTTCACTAATCTCTTGCTCTAATTGCATGGTAATTCCCCTATCTTTGGCATTAAAGCCTTTACTTTCCGAAATTAATTGTACCTCTGTAAAAATCACTACTCAACAGTCATTATCTGGCGGAGGAAGGAAACTATTGGCTTTAGGTAGAAAAGGAAGTAAAATAAACTCATTTATTCCAGGAGAGAGAGAAAGTATAATTAATGAATTAAACAGAATACTGTGTCTTGATTTAGACAATAAAGAATCAAAATTGAACATGGAAGTCAGTTGTTCTAGAATATCTCGTGATTANGGCCACTCAGCTGAAATAGAAATCACTTTCGATAATGATGTTAGCGCACATAAAATAATTAATTTATGGTCAGGTTATACTACTAAGATTCAGAAATTAAAACTGCCCTCTGCTCCTATGCATTCATTTGTTTTCATAGATGGCAAACTAGATACCAATTCTCATAGGTGGGTCGGTTCGAAATCTAGAAAACCAAGTACTGACTTATGTTCTGCTATGTCAGTTGCAATCGGTGAGATTGAAATCTCTTCTAAAAAATTAAGATTTAAGTTAGCCTCTGAAAATACCATTAAAGGAGCGGCCGGCTCTGGAGTTTTAATGGCCGAACTCCTTCTTGCTGATGGGATAATACATGACAACAATACCTCATTAAATGAATTAGTTTTCTGATTTTTTAGATGAATTTCAAACGTTAATACTCTTTGGACGTTAGTATGAAGATTCGTAAGTTGGCCATGAATCTCTCAAATTTGGAACAGCATCATTTGAAAAATGTTGATTTAGAACAATACAGTATAGATGGAGACTTGGCAGCAAAGTGGCTATCTGATTTAATTGCATTTGGTGATTTAAAGAAGGGTTGCAAAGTATCTGATTTAGGGGCAGGTAATGGAATTCTTGGTATTGGAGCACTACTATTAGGCGCAGAAAAAGTAATTTTCATAGAATCCGATCCTAAAGCGTGTGAAATACTAAACAATAATATTTCACTATTAGGGCTTAAAAATCGTTCTGAAGTACGTAATTTGCACATTGAACAATCTAATATCCCTGTTCTTGATACTGATATTATCATCACTAATCCTCCTTGGGGGCGTCAGAAAGAAAAGGCAGATAAGCCATTTCTGCAATCAATTTTGAGTAATCACAAGATTGCTCACATACTGCACAATTATCGAGCTACACACATATCTAGCTTTTTCCAAAATAAAGGATGGACAGTTGAGAAATATGGTGAAGCCGACTTCTCTCTTCCTGCGACATACAATCACCATAACCGCCAAAGAGATAGTACCAGAGCAGGTTTTTGGCGTGTTTCCCCTGATTAATTGAACTCAAATAATAGACCGTGTTGTTCATAGATGATTATATCTCCCCAGCGGCATGCTTGCCAGCCCTGGAGACTTCGTTTCTCCCGGAACTCCTGTCATGATGCCAGAAGGAGTAGAAGTTGGAGATGGATTATATGAAGGCGATAATGGAGTTATTGCCTCGTTTTCCGGAATCCTAGAAATTAACGATGGTATGCTTAATTTAATTCCAGACAGGCCACAAATAAATACACCAGATATTGGAGATGTATTCATAGGCCAAGTAAACAAATTAAATCCCAAAACTGCAGAAATAAAAATTCTACATATCGAAAATACAAATTCAGGACATAGAGACGTACCGGCTTTATCTCAATTTGCTGATATCTACATAACAGAGTTAGTTGATCGTTTTATTCCTTCTGCAGGAGATACAATGAGATTAAGAGATATCATCAGAGCCAAAATTATTGATAACGATCCAATACTAAAAGCCTCAACAAAGGGCGATAAGAATTTAGGAGTTTTACATGCCCTCTGCCCTGTATGCGGTTTAGACTTGCATACAAATGATACAAAAATAGATTTCAATGTCAAATGTATTAGATGTGATTATACTGGTTACAGAGTTCTTTCCTCTGATTATGGTATCGGTTTTACTATAAAAAATGATGATAATATTTCTTCTCTAAATAGAGCAGGAGAGAGATGGTCACCTTCTGCTGATACAATTCTCGGTCATGATGGTGCACGACCATATCTTTCTCCTATGGCCGATTTTCGTCGTGGAATTTCACATAAAAAACCGGAAATCACCAAAGAAAATAGGGATAATTTTTCAAATAGTCGACCAAAGAGAACTATGCACCCTACAAAATGCACTTTATGTAATGTAAAAACAGAAGTTCCTTTCGTCCCGACTCCCGGAAAACCAATTCGCTGTAGAGATTGCATGTCTAAAGTAAAAGAAGGTAAAGCGTCAAAAGATGAACTATCAAAAGAACGAGAGATACTTATGAAAGCTAGATCGAAATTATCTGAAGAAGCAGGAATTAAATTATTTGTGGCAAGTTTAGATTATGAGATTACTGAAGATGAGTTGACCAAAATCTTCTCTCCATTTGGAGAAATAAAGGATTTACACATAGCATCTGATAGAGAAACGGGCAAATCAAAAGGTTTCGCCTTTGTAACATTCCAGAATATTAAAGACGGGAAAAAGGCAATCTCCAAATTAAAAAATAAGGAATTAAATGGTCGAAAAATCTCTATACAAGAGTCCAGACAAGATTCCTCAAGAAATCGTAAAAACCGTAACAGGAAGTAATTGTTACGAAGACGTGAAGTCCTTGATACGATTCCGAAGGTTTTGTTTAATCATGGAGGGTTGGCTAGTAATAGATGGATATGAAGACGAACCTGCTGCATTTGGAGTCCCCAATTATTTGGGATTTCACATAAGATATATTTGCGGCGTTTTAGAATCTAGAAAAATTCCATACACTTACATGACTATCGATCAATGGCGAATACAATATAAACATAAATTATCTAATCTCAATAGTAGATTGGAATTGAAGCAGTATTTATCAAATTTAGATGGTCTTGTTATTCTTGCAGGAGCTATCGTTCCAGGGAAATACATTAGAGGGACTCCTATAAGCAGGCCAGAATTAGACCAATTTCTGTCTATTTTCCCAAGTGAACAGCCAGTACTTTGTGGAGGATGGGCAATACGACATTGGAGGTATGAAGGATGGACTCCTTTACGCAGGAATTTATTTTGTGCAGTACAAGATACCGATGCTTCACTGGATTATTTTCTTTCAACTAATATTTGGAAAAATAAGAAACGTTCTTCTGACCAATGGTCTAATTGGGCTCGACATGGCTCTTCTTCTAAATCTGTAACTAATCATCCTGATTTATTCACATCTGATGGACGCAATGGCCCTTTGGTATACGAAGTAGAATTATATCAAGGTTGTGTTCGGTTTAAGAGAGGGTGTAAATTTTGTATAGAACCGAAAAAAGGTATACCTATCTGGAGAGAGGAAAAAGATGTATTGGATGAAGTATATTCTGCCATAGAATCCGGAGTTAGAAATATAAGATTAGGTGGTGCTACTGATATTTATACGTATAAGGCAGAAGGCGTTAAAGAATTAGAATACCCGATACCTAATCCTTCTCCAATTTTAAATATTTTATCCGAATTAAGGAATAATGAAAAACTTGAGATATTACATGTTGATAACGCCAACCCTTCAATTATTGCCGAGAATATAGAAGTATCTTCCGAGATTACCAAAGGATTGGTCGAATATCTTTCTGATGGCGCAGTACTATCTTTTGGCCTGGAATCTGCCGATCCAAAAGTCCATGAAAAAAACTGGCTCAATTGTAATACAGATCAATTAATAACAGCAATCAGACATATCAATAATTTTGGAAGAGAAAGAGGTCCACGAGGTCTTCCAAGATTATTGCCGGGTTTAAATTTCATAGCAGGACTTAATGGAGAAACTGAGGCTACTTATCAAATGAATCTTGATCTATTGAACAAATTACGTTCGAATAAATTATGGGTACGTAGAATTAATATCAGACAAGTAGAAGGCCTTGGATTTCAGGAAATATCTAAGCAATCATTTAATAATTTCAAGCAAAAAGTACGAAAAGAGATAGATAAACCACTTTTAGAAGAAATTTTTCCATTGGGTTCAATTTTGAGAAATGTATGGTGGGAATCTCATGATAGCCGTATACGCGATCCTAAGCAGGTAGATAATAATCAAAATCTTGATATTTCCATATATGGTAAATCAGGATTAACATTTGGTCGTCAAATAGGTGCTTATCCAATACTTGTTGGAGTTCCTTATCGAATTCCTCTTGAAACAGAGTCTGATATTCTGATAACTGGTCATGGTATGCGGAGTATTTCTGGTGTTGAAATCAATTTAAACATTAATAAGGCTACTGAAAATCAAATTTCTGCAGTCCCAGGAATAGGAAACAAAGGCGCATGGAAGATAGTTAGCAATAGGGCAAAGAAATTTAGAGATAATGATTTTTCCTTCCAATCTCTTTCTGATGCCTTTACTTCTTCTGGAGTAAATATTCCTCCAGATGCAGAGAAGATATTTAATGTTCAATAATCTCTACAATACATTGAGATTTTTGTCGATAATTGTTCCAATAACTATCTTTTTTAGTGCTTTATTTGGAATAAATATGCTAGCATTTCCTATCAATAATTGACCACTTTCATCTTTCCACCTGATTATAGACCCTTCATAAAGCCCTAAAACTGGTAAATCATTAAATTGATGAAACTCAGAGATTCTTTTAGCGCGTGTTTCTCCTCTATGCATCTTAAATCTCTCTCCCTCTTTACACCAAATATTTCCTTCATGGTAATGAGTATTTATCTGAAAATTTATCAAGCCCAATGTTTGAAATGTTTTGGGCATAACTACTGGCATATCATTCGTTGTCATCATGCTAGGACAGGCAATATTAGTTCCTGCACTAACTCCCATGTAGGGAACTCCATTCATTACAATATTTCTCAATGAATTAATAAGATTTTTTTCTTGTAGTTTTTTTGTTAAGAGAAAAGTATTCCCTCCTCCAACATATATCCCTTCAGAATTTATTATGGCCTCTTCTGGATTTTCAAATTCTTCGATACCGATTAATTCAACATCTTTCAACGGCCACCACTTTTCTCTGATTATATTTGTATATTCTTTTTGTTTTTTTTGAGCATATGAGATGAAAAGAACTCTTTTAACTCCTTTAAATAAATTATTTATTTGTGTGTGTAATTCTACTATTTGTTCTTCAGTTAAAGAACTATTTCCTCCACTTGAAAGTAAAAGATTCATAAGATCACTCAAACATAGAAGTCACTCGATACTTCATTCTCCTCGGAAGATAATAAATCATCTATTGACTTTGAATTTTTTATTCTCTCCATTATTTTCTTTGCCGTTTCTTCGGTTGTATCTAAGTCTAAATCTAAGGGTATATTTAGTGCAGCATCTATCCATACTGCCATTCTATTTGCTGCTAATATATCGGCACTAGCTCCAACTGTTTCCGCAATAAGTCCTAATGTAGGTACCTTGTATATGGGAGATAATGAGATAATAAGCCCAGCGATTCCTATTATTCCTTCTTTTGGTTGGTCTTTACTAACTTCTATATCATTTCTTTCCAAATTCCTCTTAATTTTTCCATCAGAACAAATTACATGAATACGTTTATCTTCAAGTCCTGCAGTTAATCCAGCGAGGACTAATAATTGAGGTGTATTACTCTCATTAGCCATCTTTAATATCTCTTCTGAGACTTCAAATTGACCAGCTGCGGTCATGGGCTGTAAATTACCTCCTATTGTGATTATGGTACTGTCATTGGGCAATAAAACTGAATTTATCTCAAGTCTTGGTGGTAAGATTAAACCCTCTTCTCCAAGTACTGCATGAGGTGGTAAATCAGGATGCAATATCCATGCTAAAGTTCTAGATGGATGTTTCTTTATCAGTCCATCAACAACCAATTTTCCGACATTACCTACTCCCGGGACTGCTTCTATTATTGCAATATGTTCTGGCAATTTATCTCCCATAAGCCAGTGAACAATGGTTCTATTCATCTATATCACCTTCTTTTTTAGTAGTTGGCAGCGATTCTAACCATTCTTTACTTCCAGCATCAAGTCGTTTCCTTCGACGATTTCCTTGAGGATCCTCAGGAGAGTATTTCAGTGGAGCTACTACTTCCATCAACCTACCGCAAATATCGCAATTAGTTCCAAGTCCGTACTTATTACAAGACAAGCACCGTTTCAATTTACTTCTCGCCATGGCAATACAAGAATACAATCCCTTGTAATGAAGTACATGAATTATCGGATACTTTACGTTTCCTCAGAGCCTTTCAATACTGATTGAACCCTCTACCGAATGCATATATTTTCTGGCAGCTTCTTGAGCCGCTTCCCATACAGACTCTGCAGTAGGATAATCAGGAGCACGAATATCTACTCTATAATGAGGTGCTCCATCATAATGACAAGTAAGTGTCACTTCTTCCAGATTTTCAGCACAAGACTCTGCTGCCATCAATGCTTTTCGTATTGCATTGATTCCCTCAGAACTCCATACTTCAATATCAAAATTACCTCTAATTTCAACAAAAGGAGGAATGATATTGTCTATCGCTATTTCAGTTGCTATTTTTATCCATTCACCAGAAAAACCTGCATCAGTAAGTGCTGTTTCTGAAATCGCGCATTCTTCCAATGCCCCATATAAGGTGCCAAATATTTCTATCAATTCACCAGATATTTTACTATTTTCTTCTTCTTTCCAATCCATTTTCTCTGCGACCAATCTCATCATCTGTACTGCTCTTTGTTGATTCTTTCTATTTTGAAGAGTTTCTCTTCTTCTTTCATCTGAAACTGCCTTAATTGACAAATTTATACTCTCTTTATCTTTCTTAACTTCTATTACTTTTGCAACAACTCTCTGCCCTTCACGAACATGAGAGCGTATATTTTTCACCCATCCAGCTGAAACTTCACCAATGAAAACAAAACCTTCTTTCCCTTCATAGGAATCTAGAGTCAAGTATGCTCCATTCTCTCGGACATTTTTTACTGTGCAAACTAATAATTCACCCTCTTCAGGCCAATTATCATTTTTCGACATTATTCTCAACCCTCTTTCATTCGAGGGCTTCAACTATTGTGCATCCACTAAGATCAGCCTTTCCGCCCGCAGGACTTACGATAGTAGATCCACAGACAGAACAAGATACCAGTGTAGCTGCTCTATCAAATATTATTGCTTCATTGCCACAATCTCGGCAGCTTACTCTCAGAAATTTTCCACTCACTTTGTTCCCCTCATTTATCTATAAGTTCAAATTTTCTAGCGCGTTGACCAGCAGGAGAATGGGCTTTACCAGTTTCTGTACATCTGTAGATTAAATTTACCCTTTTTGTTGGTTTTTCACCCGAAGGTTTTGGCCTTGGGAAACCACGATATCCTGAGGTAACTCTTCTAAATCTCCTTTGTCCCCATTTTAACTCACTTGCTCGGCGCTTTTTGACACGTTCAACAGTATGTTCGGTATGCTTTCCAGCCGACGGACTATATCGCATTACTTTACGGGGCATTTTAACCATCTCAGTCACCTAACCGTCTTACGACGAAGCAAGCCGCTAATCGTTCGTATATGAAGTCTATCAAGACCTAATTCTATTTCTAACTGTCATTTAATACAAAAATAACATGTACACTACTCATAGTCCAGTATGCATGGATTGGTCCGACATACAATTTTGGTTCGGATTTTTGATACTTTTTTGTGGCTTATCTCTACATAGAATTGGTCCAGCATTCAAGAGAAGTAATTTCGGTAAACCTCTATTATTTTTGGGGTTTGTTTTAATATTTTTACCATCTGGTGATTTATCTTCAATAGAGCACGATTTATTTATTTTCATGGCAGATAATGTACCATGGATATTTCTTTCATTATCCGGGATATATTTTGTTTTATATGGCTCACAAATATATTGGGAGAATATAAATTCAATAAAAATCATAGGAATATTATTACTCTTATCATCTTGGGTATATTTTTTAGTATTTATCTCCAAATCATTTGATGCAGATTTATCATTGATATTTGCTAATTTATTTGGAATGTTAATCACATTAATATATCTAATTTGGTTAATCAAATTTATTGAATCTAGGACCCCTAAGGTAGAGGAATCACTGCCTCTGTCTGATAGTGAGAAGAAATATGTTAAAAGTATACTAAAGCGTAATTTAGGAGGAAATAAAGATGAAGATTGATGATTTCTTAATATCGATAATCGATGGTTCTATATTTATTTCATTATTATTTTCTATACATTTATTATGCTCATATCATCCATATCATAGAATATTCCCTCTTGTAATAGGAAATATTTCTTTTTTATTTTCAGCCTTATACATTAATTTATTCATTTTAAATCCAAACTCTAGTTTATCAATAATTTTAAGAGAGGCAATATCCAATTCAATAATTTCAATTCTATATTTTTATCCATTTTTATTTATTTTTATTACATTTATTACTGTAAAACTATTTTTTAGAAAAAGACCTGAAGACCCTCTCCTGAAACTATTGGATTGAGATTAGAAGTTTGTTTTACATTTATTTCAGGGCAACTCTCATAACAAGTTGGTTGGTGGCCGCGTTGTCTTCAAGGAGTGTTATGTATGTCCAAAGGTACACCAAGTATGGGAAAAAGACAGAAGTCGACTCATATTAGATGCCGCCGTTGTGGCCGTCACTCCTATCACAAACAGAAATCAGTTTGTGCATCTTGTGGTTATGGTGCTACAGCAAAAATGAGAAAATATCGATGGAACAAAAGAAATAGATCTATGTATCAACGCTAATTTAATCAATTTTTTAGAAATGCCTAAGTCCTTCGTACCAAACGGAGGATTGGTATTCGATGTGCGGTATCATCGGGATTGTCGGACATCCAAATTCTCATTCTGCATCCATGATATATGATGGAATGCTTGTTTTACAACATCGTGGTCAAGATGCAGCAGGAATAGTAACTAGTGATTCAAAAAATATTACTCATAGAAGAGCTAATGGACTGGTAAGGGATGTTTTCACCGCAAAACATATGCAAAAATTGACAGGCTCCATGGGAATAGGTCATGTCAGGTATCCCACTGCTGGCTCAAATTCTGCTGATGAAGCGCAACCATTCTACACAAATACTCCTTTTGGCGTAAGTATAGCTCATAATGGAAATTTAAATAATAACGATGACATAATCAATGGTCTCCTGGAATATGATCATAGAAAAGTGAATACAAGTTCTGATTCAGAGGCTCTACTAAATCTTTTTGCTGCTGAAATCCAACGATCACTTAATGGTAGGCCAGGAGGGATGGACTCATTATTGGAAGAAGATATTTTCAGAGCGATCGAAAGACTTCACCTGAGAGTCGAAGGAAGTTATAGTGTAACTGCATTAATAACAGGTTGGGGTCTTATTGGTTTCCGGGATCCAAATGGAATAAGGCCCTTATTTATGGGTAAAAATGAATTAGAAGATTTTACAGAGGTAATTATCGCTTCAGAAAGTGTCGCATGTACTGCACTAGGGTTTACTCCAGATAGAGATATTGAACCAGGTGAGGCGGTTATTGTTAGAATTAATGGCAAAATTTCATCAAAGATATGTCATCCAGAAACAGTCCATACGCCATGTATTTTTGAGCATGTATATTTTGCTAGACCAGACTCTGTAATGGACGGTATTTCTGTCCACGATGCTAGACTAAGGATGGGAGAATTATTGGCAAAAAGGATATCAGAAGAATATCCTAATCACGAAATAGAAGCAGTAATTCCTGTCCCAGATAGTGGGAGAATTGCATCTCTAGACTTGGCCAAGTATCTTGGCGTTCCTTACCGAGAAGGATTCGTTAAAAATAGATATATTGGTAGGACATTTTTGATGCCGGGGCAATCAGTAAGAAAAGATTCAGTTAGGAAGAAATTGAATACTATTGAAGGAGAATTTAACAATAAAGTTGTTTTGATAGTGGATGATAGTATTGTCAGAGGAAACACCTCAAGAAGAATAGTTCAAATGGCTCGAGATGCAGGTGCAAAAAAGGTATATTTTGCCTCTTGCTCTCCTCCGATAATACATCCGAATGTTTACGGAATAGATATGCCAGCAAAAACCGAATATGTTGCTTACAATAAAACCAATGATGAAATCTGTACGGCGATTGGTGCTGATTTATTATTTTATCAAAGATTAGATGATCTTGTCGAAGCATGCTTATCAGAAGGGAACAACAGTTTTGCTAGCTTTGATTGTTCTTGTTTCAATGGCATCTATGTTACAGGAGGAATTACCGAAGAATATCTACAAAAGATAGAGAGGATTAGAAATGATAAAGCAAAAAATTCAGTCCTTACTTAATTATTACAATTTCATTAATTCAGATTTAAGAATTGGCAATGCTTCTTCCCATGATGCCACAATTCCATAATCAGCTATAGTAAATATGGGTGCTTCAGGATCTTTATTTATTGCAACAATATACTTACTTGATCTCATCCCTGCTAAGTGCTGAATCGCACCAGAGATTCCAACTGCAATGTATAATGAGGGCGTCACGGTTTTTCCAGTTTGTCCAACTTGCATCCTATGTGGCATACCCCATTCATCTACTACTGCTCTACTTGCACCTACAGCGGCATCTATTGAATCGGCTATACTTTCGAGATGTGAAAAATTATCTATAGAACCCATCCCTCGACCTCCTGATATGATTATGTCTGCTTCTGTAACATCCAAGCGTTCACTTGCTTTGTTAATTGCTTCAATAATGGCGACTCTCAAATCTGATGATTGATCAACAACNCTTATTGGGGCTTCATTTCCTAAGTCTGCATTTTCAAATGCATTAGGCCTAAGAGTAATAACTGCTTCTCCACTGATTTTTAGTGTTTCTGNCGCTTTTCCTGAATAAATCGGTCTAGTAACTATTATTCCTGGTGAAATTTCAGTAACATCTTGTATTATTGGAATGTTTCTTTTAGCAGCAATCATTGAGCCAATTTCTCTCCCATTGGGTGATGCTGATATTACTATAGTCCCTTCACACACTGAATTGATTGCAGACGCCCAAGCACTACTGTCGAACAAGTCAAAACAATCTCCATTGACTGAAATTATCTTTTCTACACCTTTTATTTTTGATGCTTCTGAAGAACCTTTCCCATTTGGACAAATTACTGTTGATTCAGCACCGATATTTGAGATAGCTCCAATTAATTGATAAGTCGTCGGATGGAGTGAATCTCCATTGGTTTCTGCTATTATTGTAAATTTCATTTTCTCACCTCAAATCACATTTGCCTCATTACGAAGTTTTGAAACTATTGTAGGAATTTCACCAACCCCTTCAAAAATTTGTCCCGGTTCTTTTTCTGGAGGAGAATTTTGTGNCTGAAGAATAACTCTTTCTGAATCTCCCTCCTTTAATCCCAAATCTTCTGGTTTTATAGTTTCAATTACCTTTTTCTTTGCCATCATAATGCCTCTTACATTCGGCCTCCTAAGTTCTGAAACGCCTTTATCAAAGGTAAAAACACTCATTCCATTTGTTGAAACCTTCTCAGTTCCTGATATACTGGGTCTAACGGAAATATATTTATTTTCTACAAAATTTACTTCTGAGACCATAGTAACACAAGCTGCATCAAGAATTTCAGCAACACCTGGTCCAGTTGATCCAGAATTTGTATCTGCTGCTTGTTTCCCACAGAGGACTATATCGACCTCATTCTTTTTAATTGCTGCAGCTAGAAAATTCTGCACCTGGATACTATCGAAAATACCATCTGCTGAAATATGAATAAGTGTATCTGCACCAACAGCAGCAGCATCTGTTAACATCTTCTTATTTCTCTCAGGGCCGCATGCGATGGCAATTAAAGCACCACCCATTGCTTCTTTCATTTGTAATCCAGATTCTAAAGCATATTCATCATAAGGGCTCATAGACCATTTACTTACGCTATTTTCATCTACCTTTCCATCAGAAACCAAAATCTTCGCGGTGGTATCGGGAACTTGTTTGAGTAGTACAGCAATATTCATATTTTACCCTCCAGACAATTATTTTTAAATGTTCTAATTAGCTAAATATTTTTGCATCAGATAACTCTTGTAAAAGATTGAATCCCAGTAATATGTCTTCCTAGGATGAGATTATGAATATCATGAGTTCCTTCATATGTTTTCACTGATTCTAGATTAGCCATATGCCTCATTACTGGATATTCATCTAAAATACCATTTGCTCCATGTATGTCTCTNGCAACACGTGCTATTTCTAATGCNATGTCGACATTATTCATTTTAGCTAATGAAATATGTTCAGGAATCCAATCTCCACTATCCTTNTTTTNCCCTAAATGATATGCNAATAACTGAGCCTTTGTTATCTCTCTAAGCATCCAAGATAATTTGTTTTGTACCAGTTGGTATGATGCTATTGGATGATCAAATTGTATCCTGCTCATTGCGTAGTCTTTTGCAGAGTAGAAACATGCTTGGGCAGCCCCTACAGCNCCCCATGATATTCCAAATCTTGCATTATTCAAGCACGAAAAAGGTCCTCTGAGGCCCTTTACGCCAGGTAGTATACGGTTTTTTGGGATTTTACAATCTTGAAAAACTAGTTCACTTGTTACACTAGCTTTTAGTGAATGTTTACCTTTCATTTCAGGGGCAGAAAATCCTNNATCATCTTTTTCAACAATAAAACCTCTGATTACTCCATCTAGTTTCGCCCAAACTATTGCCAAATCAGCTATTGTTCCGTTTGTAATCCACATTTTAGCACCATTTAGTATGTAATTATCTCCTACCTCTTCTGCTTTGGTAATCATATCTCCTGGATTNGAACCATAATCTGGTTCTGTAAGTCCAAAACAACCAATCCATTCTCCACTAGCCATTTTTGGTAAATAATAATTTTTTTGTTCTTCACTACCAAAATCCCATATTGGGTACATAGCCAAAGAACCTTGCACACTTGCAAATGAGCGTAATCCACTATCTCCTCTTTCNAATTCTCTGCAAATTACTCCATATGCCGTGTAGGATAATCCAGGGCACTCATATCCCTTGAGGGGGGCTCCCAAGACACCCATTTCACCAAGTGCTACTCGCCACTCATCCGGAAATACTCCTTCTCTACATGCATTCTCAATATTCGGTATGACTTCTTCATCAACCCAATCGCGAACCATATCACGAACCATTCTTTCTTCATCACTCAATAATGAATCAACTTCATAGAAATCTAATGCCTCATAGCCCATGTTACTCAAAACGTCGTGAAGGCATATTACAAATGAAAGTATCCTTGAGAAAGGTACAAATTATTCTAAGAATTAATCTTGCTATTATTATGATTAATCATAATTTTTTACCAAATTTAAAAACTTAATCTATCAGTTAGTTATTGTTTTATCATTATCATCCGGCAGTATTGAATAGCAAATTACCTCCCGGCCAATTATGGAAAGATTCGACGTTAAGCGTGGATTAGTGAAGCAGATTACAGAAGAAGGCGGTTTAGCNACGGTAGCAAAGAAATATTTTGAGGNCGTTAATGANAATGGAAACAACTCTTTTTCCGGTTCACATGATATCATGACATCTATAGAAGCGCATTTCAATGATTCTGGAGCATTGATTGTTGATGTTAAGAATATACCACCTAATTTTGATGATAAAGAAGCAATGAAGATTGCACAGGATAGTAGAAAAAGATGGACACAATTCCTTGACGAAGTTACAGGATATAACTCAAAACAAAGAGGAGACAAAGCAAAAGAATGGGCAAAGAAAGCAAGTAAAGCNAAATCTGCTGTTTCACAAGCATTACATTTTATGAAAGTGTCATCAAACGTTTCAGAAGAAATTAAAGAAAAAGCTGAATCATTAATAACTGAAATAAATTCATGTTTGGAAAATAATGATTTCACAAAGGCAGCAAGCCGTGGTGAAAAATTAAATAAATTATTTCAATAATGGGGTTTCAACATGNGTGAGGACTTGATTGAATCATTAGAGTCCGAATTAAAAGAAAAAATCAATCGAATGTTTTCTAGCTGCGAAGAAGTAGT
Organism: Methanobacteriota archaeon; assembly: GCA_002719615.1. GTDB lineage: Archaea > Thermoplasmatota > Poseidoniia > Poseidoniales > Thalassarchaeaceae > MGIIb-O3. Next base: position 20,834 of record PBHZ01000009.1, on the reverse strand, counting down.
TGGTATCGATCATATCGTCAAAATACTATCTGGTTCTACAACTCATTCTGGAGGGAATTTGATTAATGCATATATAGGATTAGAGCCCAGTGGTAAGGCACATTTAGGTTGGTTAGTCTTGGCTGAAACTATGCAAAATATGCTCAAGGAAGGAGTAAATGTTACAATTTTACTTGCTGATTGGCATGCATGGGTAAATGATAAATTTGATAGAGACATGTCCAAGATTTCTCTTGCCGCAGATTATATGTCAGAAGTTTTTAGAGTTTTATTAAATCACCCTGAAGAAGGAAAAGACGCAGGCCAAATACAATTCATTAGAGCATCAGAAGTAATGGATAGTGGTAAATATTGGGAACGTGTTTTAAGATGTTCAAAAAATATGAGCCTATCAAGAGTAAGAAGAACATTTGGGATTATGGGAAGAGACGAAGACTCCTCTGATCATGATTTATCCGCCTTCTATTATCCTGCATTGCAAGCAGCAGATATATTTGAGTTANAAATTGATATTGCATTAGGTGGTATGGATCAAAGAAAGGCACATATGTATATGCGTGAAGTTGCTGATAGGAATAATTGGACAAAGGCAACCTGTATTCATACTCCAATGCTTTCAGGTTTGAAAGGAGCTAGTGGTAGGATGGACTCATTTGATCATAAAATGTCAAAATCAGATCCCAATAATGCTATCTTAATTCATGATGATGAAAAGAAACTAATGAAGAAGATGCGTAAGGCTTTCTTAGAAGTAGGCAACCCCTCGTCAGCAATTTTTGAAATAGCTCGATTCATAATATTGCCTAGGCTAGGTGAAATAGTCGTTTCTCCAAAACCAGAATTCGGCGATCCATCCACTTGGCAAGACATAGATGCATTTATCGCTGCAGTATCTGATGAGCAAATTCATCCTTTTGACGCTAAAATGGCAGTTGCATCGGGACTTTATGAAATTTTATCTCCAATTCAAACATATTTCGATTCAAATCCATCTGTCATTGAGGCCATAAATGANATAACCGGCGAAACATAGTATAGCAAAAAGTAAGTGTTTATTGGCAGTTCTTAGCAGAGATGTCATAACCTATTGGGTATCGGAATAATCGAAGGTGAGTATTATGACAGATGTCGGAATTGATGATATAGCAATTTATTTCCCAAAAACATATTTTGATATGAAGGATTTTGCTGAATTTAGAGGTGCAGATTTTGGNAANTTAAACAAAGGGCTTGGNNTGGCAGCNATGGCAATACCNGANGCTCATGAAGATACNGCAACAATGGGTGCAAATGCTTGNGCNAGATTGATTGANAGGAATNAAATCGATCCAAGAAAAATTGGACGAATATATTTAGGGACTGAATCTGCCCTTGACGGTGCTAAACCAACTGCTACATACATAATGGATATGTTAGAGCAACGTTATTGTGATGATTATGGCGAGAATTGCTTCCGTAATTGCGANGTTGTTGATATGACTTTTGCATGTATTGGAGCAGTCGATGCAATGCATAATACATTGGATTGGGTAGCAAGAGGGGAAGAAGAAGATAGGATTGGCATTGTTGTTTTCGCAGATAATGCAAAATATGATTTAGGGTCTTCAGGCGAATATACTCAGGGCGCAGGAGGTGGAGCAATCCTCATTCGNCACAAACCTAGATTGATTCAGATTCCTGATATTTGGGGAGTTTCAACTATGCCAGTGCATGATTTTTTCAAACCACGTCGTGAAGTTGAGATGAAAACAGTCGTTACGAATGTATTAGATTTAGCTGAAGAAGCTGGTGAGCCAAAAAAAGAAGGCTTAGTTGAAAAGATTTTAGCAATATTGCCCAGATCTTCCAAGAAAGATGATATTATGTTTGAATCTCATACATTAAAAATTCATAAAGATACTCCAGTCTTTGATGGTCAATTTTCTAATCGATGTTATTCAGAGTCAGTNAAAAATGCATTNATCGACTTNCGNTCAAAAGCNATAAANTGTGGCCGCTANAANCCAGAAAGTGACGATATATTGACAGAACAATGGAGNAGAATAATTGTTCATCTTCCCTACGCATTCCAAGGTAAAAGAATGTTCCCTGATGTTTTCCGACACGATAGGAGGCATCTTCCCGTGTGGGAAAAAATAGTCAAAGAGATAGGTTCAGAACCCTTCCCTGAAGATTTTGATGAATCCCCCCNAGGCATGGAAGAATTCGAAAAAGCAAACGACTCTTANAGAAGATTGATTTCCAAAACTGAAGAATTTAGATTATTCTCTGAAAGCAGGATTGAAAAAACTCAGCGTGCCTCAAGTCTTGTTGGAAATCAATATACGGGTTCAATTTTCTTGGCTCTTATGTCAACGATGGAGTCAGANTTCACTGAAGGGGTCGAAATGGAAGGAAAATATGTTGGCCTATGCGGTTATGGAAGTGGGGCGAAGGCTAAAATTTTCGAAGGAATAATCCAACCTGGTTGGAAAGAAGTTGCTAAAGAATTCTATTTGTTTGAGAGACTCAACAATAGGACTCCATTAGATAAAGATACATATGAAAAACTTCACCGTGGCTCTCAGAAAAAATCTGTAGTAAAACCAAGCTCTGAATTTGCATTAGTCGCCATCGGAGGAGATGGAGCTTTAGAAGGCCAAAGAAAATATTCTTGGATTCCTTAGTTTAANTGTGAACATTCATCCAGTCAAGGTTTGATAGCTCTACTTATTACTATGCGCTGTACTTCTTGAGTTCCTTCATAAATTTGCGTAATTTTTGCATCTCTAAANAATCTTTCAACAGGGAAATCAGTAGTATATCCATATCCTCCAAGAACTTGAACGGCNCGTTCAGATACCCACATTGCTGTGTCACCTGCAAACAATTTCGCCATACTAGCTTCTTTCGTATGCCTTTCTGTTCCTTCCTCATAATGTCTTTGTTTTGCCCATGATGCCTTGTAAACCATCATTCTAGCTGCTTCTATTTGAGTTGCCATATCAGCTAAATAATTCCCTATGCTTTGATGGTGTGCTATTGGTTTACCAAATGCCTGCCTTTCATGAGCATATCCGAGTGCAGATTCGTAAGCTCCTTGGGCTATTCCCAGAGCCTGAGCTGCTATTCCAATGCGTGAATTATCAAGAGCATTCATGGCTATTGGAAAACCTTCGCCTACGCCTTTAAGTATATTTTTAGTTGGAACTTTACAATTTTCTAATAGTAATACACATGTGTCAGATGAACGTATTCCTAATTTCTCCTCTTTCTTGCCTACGCTAAAACCTTCCATATCAGAATCTATGATGAAAGCCGTTGTTCCNCCATGNTTCTTTACTCCATANTCNGGATGATCTACATCTTTCGCAAATANNACATATACATCAGCACTTTTGCCATTTGTTACCCACATTTTTTCACCATTCAAAATATAATGGCTCCCATCTTCACTTATTTTCGCACGGCATACCATTGCAGCAGCATCTGTGCCCGCACCAGCCTCTGAAAGTGAATAAGCTCCTATTTCGCCTTTGGATAGCCTTGTCAAATATTCTTTCTTTTGATATTCATTGCCATGGAGGGATATCGTTTTTGCACATAAGCCTACATGTACACAAAACATAACTGAAAATGAGGGGTCGACGCGTGCCAATTCTTCAACAATTATCGCTTCACTGATATCGTCAACCGGATTCCCTCCAAATTCTTCAGGTATTGTTATTCCTTGTAATCCAGATTCACAGAAAGCTTTCCATTCTTCAAGAGGCGGAGTGGCAGTCCTATCTCTCTCTAGGCAGGTAGGTGCTAATACCTCCTCTGCAAAACTTCTAACCATCTCTCGAATCATACTTTGTTCTTCTGTTTCCTCGAAATCCATAACTATCTCGCTACCACGGGAGTAGTCCACATTGTTAACTTCTCGCTAACGTCCATCAGGCTATTTTACTACGAATCATTAAAATCTGAGTTGGTGGCGCCCGGCAACGAAAGTAACATGTCTGACGGTGACTTTTTTGAATTTAGCATAGCCCACGATAGAAGATATAGTCTCGATCATTTATGGATTCAGGTTCTAGATGAGAAGAAAGATGAGGANATGACCGTCAAAATAGGTCTTAGTGAGTTTATTAGGGCCGATTATGGCGATATTGTTAGAGTAGTTTTAGCAAAACCAGAAGATGATAGCGAATTTAAGGTCGATTCTGATGAAGATGAGGCAATACCCGATGATGATGCTGATGCTACTCCAATTACAAGTGGTGATGAATTAGGAACTGATGATCTNATGATAACAGTTAGAACTGCAAATGAGAGATTATTGATTAATGCCCCTTTTCCGTGCAAGATCGTTGAATTAAACGGTGATGTCGAAGATAGTCCCGATTTAGTTAATGATGACGCTTATGGAGACGGATGGTGCTTAATCGTAAAACCTCATGAATTTGATAATGACATGTATTTGGACTTAAAAGAATATATCGAATATCTAAATGAATTATAATTTATGGCCAAGATAAGGGCAACCATTCTTCTGGATTTGAGTTTTCCCAATCTATATCATTAAGAAGTTCTAAAACATCTTCGATATNATCTAGATCCATTTCAATTTGTTTTCTATGTAACCAGCCTTTGAGTCTCCCCAATCTCATCTGAGGCTTTAATCCAGTTTCTGCAATTAATAATTCACCATTTACTAATGGGTCAGGGCCTACTTTCAAAGGAGATAATTCTTCAATTGCTTTTTCAACTTCTTCTGTCTCCATCCTCATCCCTTTTAGATATTTGAAAAGAGATTTCTTTTGTTCTTCTGACAATGATGCCCTGAATCTTCTCATTTCAAATATATTTTCACTACTGGGAATAGTAACGCCATTATCATGTAAAAAACCTATCATCTCCTTTTCCTTTCTACTAATTTTCAATTTCTCTCGAATAAATTCTGATAACGAATTTCCATCCTTTTTATATGAATTAAAAATTAGAGCAATGTTTACTATGTAGTCATCCGACAAAATAACTTCAAAGTCCATTTCTAAATTNTCAAAAATAATTTGTAATACTCCTAATTTATACATTTTTTGTAAAACTATCTCTCTATTATTCAATTTTAGAATTTTCCTTAATTCTTCATTTATCCTTTCTTTGGATATATTATTCAATACATCAGCATTGTCTATTATTGCATTTTCTAAATCATAATCAAAACTCATTATTTGATTATCTTTCAGACCTATAAAACGAAATGCTCTGAGGATTCTTAAACCATCTTCTCTTATCCTTTCCTCAGCTATACCTACACATCTCAATATATTATTTTTTAAATCTGAGACGCCATTATATTCATCAATTAAAATATCATTTTTATCTAATGCCATTGCATTGATTGTAAAATCTCTTCTTGCAATGTCATCTTCTATANTAACACCAAATACAACATTTTCTGGCCTTCTATTATCCGTATAAATTCCATCACTTCTTAGAGTTGTTACTTCTATTTCTTTAGACCCAATATCAGTCTTAACTCTGACAGTTCCAAATTTTTCACCAGTCATGATAGATTTTGGAAAAATATCTAAAATTTCTTCTGGAATAAGATTGGTCGCAATATCTACATCTCCAGGACTTATTCCAAGAATTAAATTTCGAATCCAACCTCCGACAACCCATGCATGGCCCTTCTCTCTCAACTTTTCAAGAATATATTTTGTTTCTTCATCGAGTCGGGTTTGTGACACTTCCGTAAACCCTTCCATAACCACTCCTGATACATCTCATGAATGATTGCTTCGGAAGACAATTATATTCGGAAGCGGTTTTGCGTATGACATGAAGGTTGAACTGATGCCTCTGGAGTTGCTACTCCCTCATGAAGAAATAATTCCTAGTAAGGTTAGTCAATTAGAGAAAATGACTATCAGATGGAATGCATATGTTCTCCCACTTGTTGTGGACAAAATTACTGGAACAATACTTGATGGCCATCATAGATACAATGTAGCAAAAAACCTAGATCTAAAATGTTTACCTTGTGTNTTGGTAGATTATTTATCGGATGATTCAATTGAATTAGATGTGTGGCCAAAATCAGGAAGAGAATCAATATCTAAGGAGGAGGTAATACAAGCTGGACTTTCTGGAGTTCTTTTGCCTCCGAAAACTAGTAGGCACAGGTTACCAGACCATCTCCCTCCTATTTCTATGCCTCTTTCCAGATTAATGTTTCCAGCAGTAGGTTAGAATTACTCATATTCTTGTAAAAATTCTTTAGAAATCGTGGACAAAAGTACATTTTCTGAAATCGAGATTTCTTTAATTATTTTAAGCGTTTTTTCATCAATCAACCTTCCTACTAAATCTTCAATTAATCTAGCTTGCATTTCTTCACTCCTTTTTGAATCTGATAAAATCTTTATTCTTATTTCTGTTGCTACAGTTTCTCTATTGCCTCTCAATAATCTAGTTACAAATAAATCACTTGATTCCTCATACATATGTTCCTTTATTCTTTTAATTTCCCACCACCTGATTTCTCTAAGGGCTGAAACAAGTGGATCTACAATTTCAACCGATTCGCTTTCACTCCATGAGATCACCTTCTCTTGTATCTCTTGGTTTTCTAAAGATTTTTTCACTAAAATTTTTATTACGCCATTTANTTCCTTCTTTGAATTACTATCAGACATTTTCAGTAAATAATTATCAAAAATTTCCATTTCTGAAAGTTTCGAATCATTTTTAATAATCTCCAGCGCAGCCTTTCTAACTACATATGAATCATCTTTTAGTGCTGTAATGATTATCTGGACATCTACATTCTTCATTTTACTAAGCTTATTTATCGAAATTTTTCGGATTATATTATCTTTAGATTTTAATCCTTCTAGAATTAATTCATCAATTTTATCATTANNCAATTGAAATTTAGACTCCCAACCAGCAATTCTNACTGCTATATCTTTATCGTTACATAATTTATCAATTATCTCTAACTTTTCTTGACCTAATCTTAACGATATCTTNGAAGCTAAAACTCGCTGTTCAACATATTCTGAATTAGATAACTTATTTACTATTACAATATCATTAATCCCGGCCCATTTTGTAATTGCTTCCATTGCTCTTTCCCTATACCATTGATCATCATCTTCTAGTAAAGGTACAAAACTAACTAAATTAATCGAATCATTAACTTCGAATAATTTCCTTACAGCACGTCTTCTCTGTCTTTCATCTTTGGAATCAAGACGCAATGTTGCCGGATGCCTCATAATTTATCCAACCATCAATTTATCAAGAATACTTCTGTTGATGATTATGGAATTAAATCTTCATGTCCACCATTATTGGAGTAATATTCACTATTTATTGATCCTACGTTGGCTATATCTAAGCCATCTATCCCAGTTAAAATCGGCCACAGAGGTCCAAGCCATTCCATTTCTGCGAGTAATAATTCCATTACGGGATTCTCTAGGATTTCTTCCTCGGTAGAAAATTCATCCACTATTGGTATTTCNGNNGGGAGATTNTTNAGAGACCAAATTAAATTATTTATTCTATTCAATGATTCTTCTTCTATTTCTATTACTTCAAGGATTAATTCTAATGCATTTTCCATATGTTCAACAAGATTATGTGGTTCGAAAGGATTCCTTTCCAATTCACTGATGTCCATAGGTCCAAATACTACTCCTCCTAAATCAGTATCTATCCATTCATCTCCCTGTTTCTCCTTTTTAATGAGTCTTTGATGTACAATACTGCCTACTGGTCCAAGAATAAAACCATCTTCCTTTACCTTAAATTTGATTTCTGAAGGGACTTTTTTCACAAATCCAGTTATTAGGACTCTGTCAAAAAGATAGTCATCAATATTTTCTAATTCGTTTGAGCTATTTAAAAAAATTTTTCCAGATTCTAAATAATCTTTTAGTTTACTCATTGTGTAAGTTCGTACTTCTTCATGAGGCTCTATTATTGTTATTTTTCCATTTTCACCTACTAAATTATTCAATAAGGCAGATATGTAACCTCCCTTTGATCCCATCAATAGTATTGTCTGACCTTCCACCACTTCTAAATGATGGAGCATTGTGATAATCATATGAGGTGCAGAAATTGTTTTTGCCATTCCTGATTCAGTGGTTAGGAAAGGTACTGGCTTATCATTCCAGAAATAATCTAATTCATGATCAGTAAATTTTGCGGGATCAACTTCTTCCATTGCTGTTTTTATGCGCTTAGAGATTAGTATCCCAGACTTTTCTAAATCTTCGAGTAATTTTGTCATTGACTTCATACTAATCCTTCAATAAAGCGGTTGAGGTGCAGAGGTTTTGAATACATTGCTCCCCTGCTCTCCTTCAGGGTCCGTGGTCTAGGGGTTATGACGTTGCTCTTACAAAGCGAAGATCGCAGGTTCAATTCCTGCCGGACCCACCAAAATTTTCTATTTTTTGATGGTAAAAATAAAATTTATTGATATGAAAAGGTCATTAATGAANTCCCAATCGACGCATCGTGGTTGAACAGACTGCCGCTCTAGCTGCCCGATTATCTAGAAGGTTAAAAAAAAGAAATTGGACTATTTCGACAGCNGAATCTTGTACTGGAGGCCTAATAGCCTCNATCTTGACTGATATGTCCGGCGCAAGCAACTGGTTTAACCAAGGTTGGGTCGTTTATTCTAATGAATCTAAAACTAAGCAATTAGGTGTCGATGAATCCTATTTTACTGAGGAGAACGTAGGGGCAGTTTCACATGAGGTTGCAATAGGAATGGCAAGAGGTGCGAGGTATAAATCAAATTCAGATGTATCTATTGGAATAACTGGAATTGCCGGGCCAACTGGAGCATCCGAAAATAAAGAAGTAGGGCGAGTCCATGTTGCAATAATAGCAAAAGATTATTTTCTNGTAAGNAGGATGGATTTTGGCGATAATGATCGTTTAGATAATAAAAAATCCTTCGCTTCTTTTGCTTTAGGTTTAGCTTTAGAAGCATTAGACAAAGTTGATTCAAATAATTCTCAAACAACTAGAATATCGAAGAAAGAGAGCCCTAAGAAAAAGTCAGAAGAAATTGATATTTCATCATTGGANTCATTATCCGAAGAATGGGAGGGGGAACTTACTTGGAAATCAAGTAAGAAAACAGTTGTACAAGATATCTCAAAGGTCGATCTTGCATCTTCTACAGATTGGAATCAAGANACCGACTAATTATGAAAATGGATAGATATTATCATGAGCGTTACCTACTGTCGCTTAGTGCATGGTTTCTGAAAATTGGGCAGTCAGATACCGCAAACTAACTGATGCAGGCCTAATAGTACTTGGACGCGAGGCCAAAGAAAAAATAGAATCATTATCGAGTATCCTCCCTATGCTAGAAGCAGCAAGATCTTCAAATGTAAAATTATTAGATTCCAAGACTGTAGATGATTTACTTTCTTTAGTTCCTGGTGGCATAGAACAAAAATCTATAATTAACTCTGATAACAAAGGTCAATATACTCTCCCAAAGAGAGGAAATGATTCTCCTATTGGAAGAATTATAGCCGCTCCTCAATCTGAACTAGAAATTGCTCCTCGTCCACACGGCTTGGAATATTATGATATGATGGATTTCCCAATGCAAGCAAAGGAAATAGATTCGGATATACAAATACACTTTGATATAACTGGAAAATCTACAACAGAAGGGACAATGTCAGATATTCAGAATTGTTTCAATAGCCGCTTATCTCAGATTAGGAATCTTATGATGTCCAATCGAATTTTACCTAGAAAGCCAATTTCTATTTCAGAGGCTTGGAGAAACAGACAACGATATTCATCAATCGATTATGAAATTACTTTAGTTGGTTTAGCAGAAGGTCCTTCTTGGGCTCGTAGTGGTAGTTTGATTTTCCATGTAGAAGATGAATCAGGTACTCAAAAATGTGTGTTAAAACCTCCTTCAGATGCATCTCCGATTCATCCCTCAATGGATGGTTTAATGGAAGATGAAGTAATTGGAGTAACTGGTTTCTTTATCGGTGACCGTGATCCCGCATTTCTTGTTCAAGATATTCACAAACCTCCTCTACAAAACCATGTTAAGAATCCTGCAGGGGAGGATAGTGCAGTTTCTGCGGCATTTCTATCGGATATCCACCTTGGGAGTAAAACATTCTTGGATAAGCCATGGGAAAAAATGATTCACTGGTTCAAAAATGATCCCTTGGCACGAACTATCAAATATTTTATTTTAAGTGGAGATGGTGTTGATGGTGTTGGCATTTATCCAGGGCAAGACAGACATCTAGCAATCAAAGATCTTTTCAAACAATATTCCGAACTGGCCCGACTCCTAGATGACGTTCCAGATTGGATAGATATTATTATTCTGCCCGGAAATCATGATGCTGTCAGGCCTGCTGAACCTCAACCTTCATTGGATAAAGAGATACAACAAGATTATTCTGATGCTGTTTTTGTAGGTAATCCTTGTGATTTTAGTTTACATGGAGTCAGAGTTTTATCATATCATGGTAAAAGCATAGATGATTTTGTGGCCACTTTAAGATCAGTTTCATATGATAAACCAGAAATAGCTATGAAAGCAATGTTAGAAAGAAGGCATTTGGCTCCATCATGGGGAAATAAAACCCCTCTATCTCCTGAACCTGAAGATAATATGGTAATACGTGAAATCCCAGATATATTTGTCACAGGACATGTTCATGGCCATTATGTAGGAAATCACAAAGGAGTAACATTACTCCATAGTTCAACATGGCAAGATCAAACAGATTTTCAGAGGATGTTAGGATTTCAACCCAAGCCATGCATACTTTCAGTAGTTAATTTGCATACCTTTGCCACAGCATCAATACCATTTGTGTAATTATTCTAGCTCTTCACCATCAAACATTATTGGCCAAAGATCTCGTAAATCACGATTTTCTACTATAGGGACTCCTGCTTTTTTAAATTCTTTAACCGCCCTTTCTCTAGCAGGGTTAAATCCTATAAATTTGGATTTTTCAACCTTCATTGACAAATCAGTACTAGAATCTCCAACAGAAATAACGTTTTCAGAATTTAATCCGTTTATCCTAATTAATTTTTCAACCATAATTCCCTTATCATGCGAGTAAACTTTAGTTGGTGCTCCTTTGATGAGAAAACCATCCTCATCCCATTCAAAACCGTTAGCCGCCCAATCATCAACTTTCAACATGTTTGCAATCGTCCCAATTAAAAGATCCACTCCGGATGATACAATAGCAACAAAAATTCCTCTAGATTGTAACTCATCTACTACTTCTCTTGCACCGGACATTAGTTTTACTCCTGAATAACATCTCATTATATCATCCCTATGAATTTCAGGTTGTACCTTCTTCCATTCTTCGACATCATGATTTACAAACTCTTCTTCAGTAATTTCTTTATTCAAGAATTTCTCTAACATNTCTTCATTTCTTGTGCCAAAATGCTCATGTATCGCCCACCATGATGATATATTATCTATAAGAACTCCATCNCAATCAAACACTACTGCTTCTACTGTCATATCCCACTCGAACACNCGGTCATTAATGAACAATAGGTGATTTCATGACTAACACTTACTTCGCTTTGACATGGATAACTCGGGCTCGGNCATTAAGGCCGTTAAAATTAAATTATTATTTTTTGGTTCTCTGGCCGAATCAATGGGGCAAAGAGAAATTGAAGTAATACTGAATAAGGGGACTATAATTAGTCAATTATTAGATAGATTTCAATTATCGGATATTGTAAATAATGGNATTAAAGTAGCCATTAATGGAGAAATAATTCAGAATNATGATGAAATTATACCTGACTCTTCTGAAGTAGCTTTTTTACCTCCTTTTTCTGGTGGTTAATATNGTTCTTCCGAAGCATTTGAAGGCCATCACCCTCTCCTCGACTTGTTANTATGGCACTTGGGAGCACAGAATTGGTAATTTTATTTGCAGTTGGTATTTTTCTTTTCGGTGCAAAAAGACTTCCGGAACTTGCTAGAAATGCCGGCAGGGCAAAAGGCGAATTTCAACAAGGACTTAGGGACGTTTCTAATCCATCAAAAGCAGAAATAGATATGGCAAGAGGAGGAATCTCAGAAGAATTTATCNAGGCTAACTCTCAAGAAGAATANTNATTTTTTCTTCCTNANTTTTAATTCTGATCCACAATCTACACATTGTCCTAGATTATTTTTCTGATTTGTGGTACTTTCNGGCATAATATTTACNGTCTTGCATNCNAAACAAAAGACCTCCCACTTCCAAATATTCTTNATCCCGTCAGTGCTTACACTTCTCCATTTTATTTTCATATATTCNGCTATATTTTGCATNCTATAATCATCAGTNATTAAAGTACAGTTATGCTCCATTGCCAGTGCAAGAACTTCAATATCTGTCTTAGACAGACCAGCAATATCTCCTGTTTCTTTTGAAATATGGATTATTTTTTCTATACTTTCTGTATTTGGGTTTATCCAATTTATATCAATTGCATCAATAATATTTAATCTCTCAGGGCAATTATTAGTTAACTCATTTCTTTGTTTGGGGCTTGCCAAACTCCCAAACAACATCTCTAAAGGCCATGAAATCAAAGCTGAAGTATCAACTACTTCGCCTGCTACCATGTACTCCGGACTATTGTGCATCATATCATAGGTCGGTTTAATAACAAAATAATATATATTTTTAGTAATGTATTATATTAGTGGCACTAAGTACGAAGTAATGTGCTGAGTCAGATAATTGATGCCACTATTGATTGGGCCGATAGTTGGGGCCTTATCGGCTTGGCAGTTGTCTCATCAACCGAAGCGATGTTTCAGCCCGCACCTCCAGATTTATTGGTAATTCCAATGGTACTGAATTCTCATGGCTCTGTTACAGAAATTTTTTCCATAGTTTTTATAGCAACTATTTTCAGTGTTTTCGGGTCTCTTGGAGGATATGCAATTGGAATGTATGCTGGACGTCCATTTTTAGAGAAATTTGCAAAGCCTAATACCATTTCTAGAATTGATAATTTATTCCTAAAATATGGTTCTATTGGAGTTTTCATTGCTGCCATTTCTCCAATTCCTTACAAAGCATTTGCATGGGCAGCAGGTTCTGGTAAAATGAATATCCGATTATTCGTTTTTGCAGGATTATTAGGTAGAGGGATAAGGTTTGGATTAGAAGGAATTGTTTTAGGTTTCTATGGTGAAGAATTTTCAGATTTGATGTATAATCCCTTCTTTTGGTTACTTGGCGGGATATTGGCTACTGCCTTTTTCTTTCCTCTAAATACATGGTGGAACTCTCTTATCATATCTGACAATAATAGTTCCGAATAGTACTTTCAATCGAACCGATTATGTGCCATGCGCTTCTCGCGAAGCCGTCGCTCGTGTGGTGTAGTTCGGTCCATCATGCCGCCCTTTCGAGGCGGCGACCCGGGTTCAAATCCCGGCACGAGCACCATTATTCTCAATTCAGTAGAATTAAGCACATTCTAAACTTCATGAATCTCTATGGGGATATTTCTTTCAGTACTCTGTCCAATAATTATCCTAGTCCACTTACTAGTTTTGGAAGGAACAGCCAGTATATGTGTAGCACCATTTAATATTTTTTCTGTAAGGGTATTCGGTGCTTCTTCTCTTCCTCGATCTATCAGACTTCTCTTAGAATCTATCCATTCTTCAGAAAATATCGCGATGGGTATGATATTAGCATCAGCCCATCGTTCAGCCATATAATCCACGCCACTAGCACCTCCAACGATAATTAAATCAGGATATCCAAATTTTTCAATCCATTCTTCTATAATTCTCTCAAATATTTCAAAGTCATAAAATCTACTTGAACCTACTATTGCCAAATTAATTATTTCTCCATCTTTGTTGAGATCTTTACTTCCCAAGCTTTCGATCGTTTGCTGTCCAGTATGCTCAGTCACGGCGGTTCAGAGGAGTTTTTACAAATAACTACTTCCCCTTTTTTTACATTATTTTGATACGCGACTTGATATTGTACGCCGTCTTGGCTAATACGGGTAGCGTACTATGGCACTTGATATCGACAAAATTAGGTCTGAATTTCCTATTTTGGAAAGAAAGTTGCCTAATGGTAAACAATTAGTCTATTTTGATAATGCTGCAACGTCGCAAAAACCAAAATGCGTTATATCTGCTATGTCGGATTATTATGAACAATACAATTCGAATGCGCATCGTGCAAATCATACTTTAGCAGATGAAGCAACTACTGCTTTAGAGTCGGCCAGAGAAAATATTGCTGGGTTTTTTGGTACAAGTCCTGAACAATTAATATACACAAGTGGTGCTACTGAAGCGATAAATTTGGTTGCATTTTCGTGGGCAAGGCAAAATCTTTCCAAAGATGATATCGTTGTTTTGACCGAAATGGAACATCATGCAGACATAGTTCCTTGGCAACAACTTTCGAAAGAGATAGGAATAGAAGTAAGATATGTGCCCATTGATACTGAAACATTTTCATTAGATATGGACGCATTCTCTGTTGCTGTTTCAGGCGCATCTCTTGTTTGCGTAGTGCATACTAGTAACGTATTGGGAGTTAGAAATCCTGTTGAAAAAATAATTCAACTATCTCACTCTTCTGGAGCAAAAGTGTTGTTAGATTGTGCTCAAGGAGCACCTCATGAAAAAATATCCTTTGACGAAATGAATGCCGACTTTGTGGCTATTTCGGCGCATAAGATGGCTGGTCCTACGGGAATAGGATGTTTGTTGGTTAAAAAAGACATCATGGAAAGTATGGCGCCATTCATGACTGGCGGGTCAATGATTAGGACTGTAACTACCGAAGGCTCTACCTTCCAAGAAGGTCATGCGATGTTTGAAACAGGGACTCCTCGAATAGCCGAGGCAATAGGTTGGGGCGCTGCAGTTGAATGGCTTGCTAAATTCGAGATGTCAGATATCCACTCACATGTACAAAATCTAGCTTCATGGACTGCAAGTGAAATGAGAAAAATTCCTGGAATAAGGATATATGGAAACCCCGAAGACAGAGAGGGAAGCGGTGCAGTATCATTTTTACACGATTCCATACAATCCCTCGATCTTGCTTTATTCTTAGATGAAGGAGGTTTCGCAGTAAGAACTGGCCATCATTGCGCACAGCCACTAATGGATGCATTAAATGTCCCTTCAACCAATAGAATCTCCTTCTGGGTATACAATACAATGGAAGAGGCAAAAATGTTCGTTGAACATCTAAATTACATTGTTGAGAGGTTTTCATAATTTTTTATTGAATGGAGTATTAAAATGACAGATAATAATAATTGGCCAGATAGCCTAATTCCGATCATTGAAGAATTTAGTGATTGTTTTGATTCTATGGACCGATATGAATTACTATTTGATTATGCTAAAAAACACCCTTCTCCACTGCATTCTGGTGAATGGACTGAATCAAACCAGATTCTTGGCTGTCAATCTCGCGCCCACGTTGAATGTAGTCTTGACGAGGATGGTAATTTTGTCATGAAAGGAGGAGCAGATGCCCAAATAGTTCAAGGCTTAATGGCAATCACTGCAATAGCGGTAAATGGCCTTTCTCCTGTTCGTGTTTCAGAGTTATCACCTGAATATGCCAATGCAATGGGCATACAGTCAACACTTACTCCAAGTAGGGCAAATGGCTTTCTCAACATGTTCAAAAGAGTACAAGAAGAGGCAGTAAAACTTTCATGAGGTATATTTGTGGTAGAAGAATCAGAAATTAAAAATTATTTAGCAGAAGTTGAAGATCCAGAAATGAATATCTCTGTAATGGATTTAGGTTTGATTTATTCTATTTCGATANAAGATGACCATGTAGAAATAGACATGACCCTAACTAGTCCTGGATGCCCAGTTGCCCCTGAATTAATGGCCGCTGTACATCGTGCAGCATTGAAAGCAAATGGAGTAGAATCAGTACATGTCAATCTAACTTTCACCCCCTTATGGGATCCTCGTATACATGCAACAGAAGANGGAAAGTTAGATTTAGGAATTTTCTAAATNCTATTTNNTAGCAGAAACTACTGTGTTTGTNAATAACATAGCTATCGTCATCGGCCCAACTCCTCCAGGTACTGGNGTCATATGACTTGCAACTTCCATGGCAGTTTTCTCAACATCACCCACCAGCTCACTTTTGCCAGTAGATTGGTTAATTAACCTNGAAATACCTACATCTACTACTACTGAGGATTTTCTTACCCATTCTCTTTTTACAAATTTTGGCCTTCCAACTGCTGCAATAATTACATCAGAAGATTGACAAATNTGTTCTATNTTTTTACTTCTAGAATGAGTAATCGTGACTGTAGCATCAACTCCTTTCTGTGCTAACATCAAAGAAAGTGGCATACCAACTATCCTACTTCTCCCTATTACGGTAACTTTCTTGCCTTCTAAATTTATTTTGGCATGTTCNAGTAATTTCATTATTCCTGCAGGTGTACAAGGTAAAAGTCCATCTGTATCTCCTTGAACTAATTTTCCTAAATTTTGAGGGTGAAAACCATCAACATCCTTTGTGGGATCTATTTTATTTGTTATTTTTAACTCATTAATTTGTTTAGGAGTAGGACTTTGAACTAATATTCCATGAATATTATCATCTTCATTCATCTCTCCTATAAGATCTAAAACTTCTTTTTCTGAAGTTGAAGAGGGTAAAATAATCTTCGTACTTTTTATCCCAGTTCTCTTACATGCATTTTCTTTATTTCTTACATAAACATGACTTGCNGGATCATCTCCTACTAGAATAACTGCTAAATGAGGCTCAATTCCTTTATTATTCAACTTTTCAACACGATTTTTCAGATCATCCTCAATTTCACGACTAAGGCTTTTCCCATCAAGGAGTACTGCGGTCATGAACTTACGTGCCGAAGGCCATGCTTTCAACCTTACAATGGAGCCCCAGGAGGGAGTCGAACCCCCGACCGTCTGATTACAAATCAGATGCTCTACCGGGCTGAGCTACTGAGGCGTNATTCCCGNCGGCCGTCTTTTGCACTTGAACCCTATAGTTTCAAATCGTATTTTNAAGGGTCAAATTGATTCGTTAACCTTCCTTCGGTATCTTGTTGTCACCTATGAGTAGTGAGTATCATAAACGCTTGAATATAGTTATCTCGGCGTGGATATGTATAGCCATTGGTAGTGGCATTATTGTATCATCGGGAGGAACATCATTTTCCTTTGCTGTAGCCGTTCCATTATCATTAGGAGGGATTTTTTTATTACTCATAGGTTTGGGAATGGATTCTCAAAAATCTATTTCTCCAGAGAAAATTGAATCATGGACTCCTGATGCTTCTTTGCTCCCAGATGCAGGTAGAGCAATGTATAGGGTAGATACTACATTAAATCAACCAATTAGAACTTCAATACTTTGTGGCAGATGCGGCAATATAGTCTGGGTTGACGGGCGTAAACCTCCTTTTTTTTCATGTAATAATTGCGATATTCTTCTTTGGGAAGAAGAGTGATTTTCTCCCTCATTCATCGGTAATCATCAAGTGGATTGGTCTCTTCGGAGGAAAAGGGGAGTGTCATGAATCTTGGTAATAATGAACGGAAGATGCTTAGATTAATGCTTTCAAAACCATCTACAAAGTGGAAATTAGAAGATTTACTGAAGGGTACTGGTTGGACAGACCAAGTACATGTAGCAGGATCGGGAGGATATCTAAATGAACTGGGCCTTGTTGAAATTATTGAAAATAAAAATTCAACAGTTTCACTAGGTCCAGAAGGACTTAGGTCTTTAGAGCAAGGATTACTTGAAAGTAGGCTNTGGAACTGGTTACTTTCAAATGATTCAGAAAATAGAACCATGAAGAATTTACTTGATTCAGATTTTGAAAGGCATGAAACAGGCCCAGGAGTTGGAATACTCAAAGGACTCGGAGTNTCCATAAATAAGGGTGTATTTACCACTGAGGATGAATCAAATGTGAATAAGATAATAGAAAGTAGGACTTCATTTTTGGCAACAGTGTCTAAAGATGGTCGTGATTTATCTTCTTTAGATGATGAATTGGTGAAGCATTTTTCCTCTCGAAAGGGTTTAATTCAAATTGAGGAAAATACAACAAGACATTGGATTCTAACAGACTCTGGAAAATCAATACAAGTATCGGATATTGAAGAAGTAGAATTAATTGGAGAGATCACTCCAGAATTATTACAAAGTGATAGATGGAAAGGTGCTAAATTCAAACCATTCGATGTAAATGCACCTGCTCCAACGCCGACCGGTGGGCGACCACATCCTATGCAATCACTAATAGAAAGAATTAGGTCAGTATTTCTCGAAATGGGTTTTTCAGAAATTGAAGGTGATTATGTCCAATCTGCCGGATGGAATATGGACGCCCTATACATTCCTCAATCACATCCTGCAAGAACAATGCAAGANACTTTCTATTTATCAAANCCAGATAAAATAGATATAGATAAGAAATATTTGGATTTATGGTCGAATGTTCATGAACATGGTCATGATACTGGGAGTAAAGGATGGGGATTAGGTTTTGATAAAGAAGAATCAAAAAAAGCATTACTGAGGACTCATACCACTGTTAACACTGTCCAGCANATAGCCAATAATCCAGANANAGCAAGCCGAGTATTTGGAGTAGGTCGTGTTTTCAGGCAAGAAACAATAGATCGCACCCACCTTCCCGAGTTCCACCAAATAGAAGGGATAATTCATGAACCCGATGCAAATTTACCAATGCTAATTTCAACTCTGAAAACATTTTATGCTAAAATGGGATATCCCGATGTAAGAGTAAGGCCTGCATATTTCCCTTANACTGAGCCTAGTGTGGAGGTAGATATCTTATGGAGAGGTGAGTGGCTAGANTTAGGTGGCGCAGGAATTTTTAGGCCTGAGGTAACAGAACCATTGGGTACTGAATGGCCTGTTTGCGCATGGGGCATGGGACTAGAGCGCTTGGCTATGTTAGTCCTAGACCTTGACGATATACGACAGTTGTACCAGCCAGACCTAGAAAGACTACGTAAGATGCCACTGATTTAAATGTGAAAATCCCTATTTCATTCATTCGTGAGTGTAATGATATCCTTCAAAAATTTTTCCACATCCCAGTGAATTCCGGAATATGAAACTCTTTTATTCATATTTTTGTCTATAATATAGGTACTCGTTGAATGTCCAATTTCATATTTTCCTAGAGTTTCTGAATGAGGGTCAACTTCTTCGGTTGTATTATTGGATTCAGACTCGCTATCAATCAATATACAACCTAACCAATCTCCATTGATTCTTTCATATCCCTCATCACACATGCAGTGGGCACTAGCTCCAGTTCCCATGACCCATCCAAAACCATTACAGTCTACACCAGGAGGTAAATTGCTGATATTAGCATTACTTGCTGCCCATGCTAGATGTGTATCATTAGTTATCANAACTGAACTTAAGTTCTGTGAATTGATTTTTAACCAACTTTCATTTCCTAAATCCCAATTGTATAATTCCCATGACCAAGTATCATTAACTTTCCAATCTCCTATTCGCCCTTCTTCAATATCATAGTGTATTTCTGCTTTTTCAAATGAATAATTCGCAAAATCTTCAAAATCAGTGTAACATTTATCATCCGGTANATTCCAACATTTATTATCCATTTTGAATGAAGTATTATCAGGATANAATACTCCAAATCTTAACATCTCATCTTCAGGAGGTAGGCTATTCGCAACATGATCATCATCTACAACCACATTCCATGTGTTCCAAACATTCTCTATCGTAGATGCACTTTCNTGAGTCAAGTGATCCCACTCATAACCCATTCTTTCTGTCCATTCTGAAAGATGTTCGACAGTATCTCTTGCAGGATCAATCGTAACTGATAATATTACGACATCTTCTGAATATTCTCCTAAATTATCGTTTATATAATCCAGATTTGCAGAAATTATCAAACAAACATCAGGGCAAGTAGTGTAGATGAAAGCTACAACAATTACTTTTCCCTCATAATCAGAAAATTTAACTAATTCTCCATCTTGATTTTTTAAAGTAAAATCTGGAGCCAAAGGAGGATCTTTGTATTCAGTCCCTAATATGTTTGAATTATCACTTCCTCCGATGCAACCTGAAGATAGTAAAACTAATGTAAGAAAAATTGAATTAAATTTGATATTCAAATCTAACACCTATTCATTAACAAGATATAATATATCTTCCATAACTAAATCTGGATTCCATAGAGTGTCTTCCCACCAAACTCTCTGATTCATATTTTTATCAACTATTATTGTACCTGTTGTGTGGTCAACCCAGTAAGTAAGGAGAGGGTGATGTTTAACTTGTACATCAGAATCTTCTGATTGTTGTGTATCTAGTCCACAACCATCTCCATCTACCTCTTCTTCTTCTGGAGTATCTGGACATACGTCAAAACCATCCGCCACCCCATCTCCATCGATATCTGAATCATATGTTTCAAGTCCAACTTCAAAATTCTTCCAAACAGGCTCTAATTCTTCTACTGTTCCCGTTAGGTGAGGCCAATCCAAACTTCTTGATTCAGCATATTCATTCATAACGGAATTATTGTCTGTCCATGGGTCGACAGTTATTGTCAAAATTGCCACTTCATTTCCATAAACATCTCCTAATTGCTCTGAAATAAATTCTAAATTAGCACTCACTATTGGACAAACATCTGGACATCTTGTAAAGAGAAATGCGATAACTATCACCTTTCCTTCTAGTTGAGAGAGTTGATAGTAT
>PBHZ01000008.1 GCA_002719615.1 Methanobacteriota archaeon | reverse complement strand
AAATTGAAAATTACAGTCTATCCCTATATTCTTTCGAAATTTCCTAGACCATTCAGAAAAATACTCCATATTTTTTGGGTTAAACCTAGGCTTGAAAAATATCTCAATTCTGTCCTACTTGGTTTCTTATACTATTCAGAAAATGGTTCATCAGTACCCAAGGATCATTTTGGGAAGCACCCTTGGTTTTCTTGATATATTTCATTTTGGCTACTAGAATAGTTTTTTCTGTATTGTAGATTCTTTTTTTCTTGGTCTTTTCCTACTTCCATGAACCTGTAAAACTCTTTTACTAATTCTGCGAGCATCTTCTCCTGATCTAGCAGAATAACTTCTTTTTATTCCTTCTTTTCTACTTTCTACTTCATTTGTGAGAGGTAACGGATATTCTACACCTATCCTGCACATAATATTTTCTTGTAATTCTTTAGGCATTAACCACGGTTCGTGAATATACTCTGTAGGGACCATAGATAATTCTGGAATCCATTTCCTAATATAATCCCCATTTTTATCATGATCTTTACCTTGTTTTGTCATAGAATATGCTCTGATGGTATTTATTCCGGTGGTACCGGACTGCATTCCCACTTGAGTCCAATGTATTCCTGGCTCATAATCTAAAAATTGAGTTGCTAAAAAATTGCCAGTCTCTTTCCAAGGAAGCCAGAGATTGTAGGAGGCTGCAGACATAATCATCGCTCTCATTCTAAAATTTATCCATCCAGTTGCATCCAATTGTCTCATGCATGCATCCAAAAAAGGCCAACCAGTTGTACCATTTTTCCAGTGATTGAATTTATTTATATCTAGAATTCTCATCATATTTTTCTCAATTACAGGATTCTGTGCCACTATATCGAGATTGGGTTCTGTTTCCAATTTTTGAATAAAATGGCATCTCCATGCTAAACGCTTCCTAAATGAGCTTAGACTTTTTATCCAAACACCAGAATTTTTTATCTGAGATTTATTTTTTCTGATATATTCTATTCTAGAAGATGTCTCATGAACTACTCTTCTCATGGACAATACTCCTGCGGTGAAATATGGAGATAATCCAGAACCGTGTTTAGTTGAAAGAGTCGGGCTGGAGATAGATGTACTATATCTCTCTCCTGATTTATTTAGAAATAAATTCAACCTTGTAAATGCGGCATCTTCACCAGGAACAGGACGATTTTCTAATTTCTTGGCATTAAGTCCAATATCGTTCATTGTTGGAATCTTGCCATTGTAATTGATAGTACTGATAAAAATCGGTGATTCTGATAATGGTATTCGCATTCTCAAATTTCTTTCTCTTGTCCAGAAATCTCTATTTTTTAAATTCCTTATGACTCCATTATTTGGATATTGACACCATTCTATTTTCAAAGATTTGCACCATTTTTTGACACTGTTATCTCTGTCGTATGACCAAGAATTACCAGTCTCTTCATGTGATAATAACCTCGTAATTTCATATTTATCATTAATTTCGTTTAAAATATCTATAATATTTCCAATTTTAAAATGTAAACTCACACCGGAATTCTCAAGATTTTTAGATAAATCAATTGCACAATCCAATTCCCATTCAATATGTATTGGATCGATATCTGGTTGATTAAATCTTTCGGGCTCTAAGACGAATAAACATAAAACATCTTTTCCAGAAAGTGCGGCACTGATTAGAGGAAGATGATCACGTGACCTGAGATCACGCTTGAACCATACAACTTCAATTGACATATTCTGAATTGGAAATCGAGAGTTATTGAAGAGTTGTATTTCTCCTATGTAAATATCAATTTAAATGGAGTAATTAATGTCAACTTATTTGGCTTTATCAATCAAATTTTTTCACGTACATAAACATCATCATCAATGGGAACCCATACATTGGTTTTTTCTTCATTTTGAATTTCAACTCGGTATGGATTTCCATCATCCCAACATTTCATAATCTTGCCCTTTTGGAATTCTCCAACATTTGCATAAACTGTATCTCCCACGTTGAAGCGTAGTTCTTCAGCCTCACACTCCATGAAACCAGCCTGTAGAGATTCATGGTCGAGATTACGTCCAATGAATACGAAACGGCACTCACGCTTTTCCCCCTCTTTCCAAAGGCCTATTTCTTCACTAAAGTTTCCTCCAAAGAGCATATGAACACCTTGAAATACGAATTTCTTATTTGTACCTTTAACCGCTAGAACTCCCTTATATCGAAACAGATCTTCTGCTTTAGTCTCCATGAGATGTCCTATATAATTTGATAATTTATTGACATTCAATTCACCCTCAAACTTTGAACTTGTAGATGTAACATTTTGGTCATGTTCATGTTCTGCATCAGTATCAAGGAATTCAGGATCCATGTCTAGAGTTCTTTCCAAATCAAAAGCTCCAATATTAATCAAGTTGTTTGGCTCAATTAAACTATTTTTAGTATGATAGATTGGTGCAAAACCATTTATTGACTTTATTTTATTCTCAACTACCTTTAGTTCTTCTTCTGAAACTAGGTCTATCTTATTCAAGATAATTCGATCAGCAAATGCGAGTTGTTCTACAGCCTCATTTTCAATATCTTCAGGCTTTTCTTCCTCCAAATGTTGAGTAACATGTTTAGCATCAACTACTGTTATGATGCCATCCAACTTGTAACGACCAACCACTCTTTCATCAACAAAGAAAGTTTGCGCGACCGGAGCTGGGTCGGCTAAACCTGTTGTTTCAATTAAAACTCCGTCAAAATCTTTAATATTATCATACATTTTATGTAATAATTCAGTAAGATCGCCTCTTACAGTACAACATATACATCCATTCATTACCTCAATGATACTCTCTTCAGAGGTTTCGACCAGAATATTTTCATCGATACCGATATCTCCAAATTCATTTTCAATAATAGCGAATTTCATTTTATGCTCTGTACTTGAGAGAATATGATTTAACAGCGTAGTTTTACCAGAACCTAAAAAGCCAGTCAATACTGTAACAGGAATTCTTCTTACATCAGTTTCATCTTCCATTGTTATACCACTGATGAAAGGACTATTTAATATCTATATAATTAAAACTAATAATTGACTAATAGTTTTTTATTAATAATTAAAATTATTTCATGTTATATTTATTGTATGTAAAGAACACAAATACATAAGTCTGAATAATAAAACTCAATGGGTTTAGATTATGACAGAGGGAATCTTTATTGCCGAAAAAGTAGTTTCCTCTTTTGAAAGGGAAAAAATGAAAAGAAAATCCAAGATTAAACTACTTACAATTGCCATATTCATTTCATTAGTTATGTTATTAGTTTCTTTACAAACATGGATTGTGGAAGATGTGGTGGACGAGATTAAAAAAGATTTGGGAATTTATGAAAGAGTTCCTGTATGGGAAAGATCCGAATGGCCATATTCAACTGATCAGAGCCATAGTTTCGTGATGGAGTATGGAGAGTATAGTATCTTGGAAACTGATAACGAATGGAATTCAGTTCATCATTTTGTTGAATTTGATCTTCCTCTGAGTGAAGGAGGATCAGCCCCCAACGGTATAGTAAGTCTAGCTTTATGGCTTCCTGATGTTGAGGAGGGAGTAAAAGTTCCCGTAATTGCAGAATTTGGACCTTATTTTGATGAAGTAAGCGTTGAAACACCATCCATAGAAGTTCCAGGAACATGGTTAGGGCAGATGATTATTGACCAAATTTTACCTCATGGATATGCATTTGCTCAAGTCTCAGTGATGGGTACAGGGCGGTCGAATCATTGTATGGATTTAATGGGTAATGCAGAACAACTGGGAGTTGATGCTGCAGTAACTTGGCTAGGAACTCAGAATTGGAGTAATGGAGGAGTTTCGATGATTGGAAAATCATATGATGGTTCAACCCCATGGCAAGCGGCAACATTTGGGAATGAATATCTGAAAACCATAGTTCCTATTTCAGGCCTTATTGGGGTGATGGAATTGATGTGGAAAAATGGTAGTAGTGAAGCAAGAGCGCCAATAATGCACAATGGAGTTTATGGCTCATATGGCGTGGATGGCGACGAAGAAGACATAGGAAATTTATGCCCTGATTATATTATTGGACCAGGCACTGGAGTAGCGGCGTATATGTGGGGAAGTGAAGTTGCAGGGACATACTGGGAAGAAAGATACTTTCTCGATAGAGTTCTCCAAAACTACCAAGGATCAGTATATCTAATCCAAGGAATGCATGATTGGAATGTTGATCCTCATATGGCTATTCCAGTGATTAATCAACTTATTGATGCAGGGATTGAATCCAAAGGACTTTTTGGTCAATGGGATCATGATTACCCCGATAGACCCGATTATCATTTTGATAGATCAGGAGAAGGAAGAGGGAGAGAAGCGTATCCAGAGATGGTTAGATTTGATTGGATGCAGGATTTACTAGAGTGGTTTGATTGGTATCTTAAGGGAGTAGGAGACAGGCCTGGGCTATTTGTAGAGATTCAATCAAATCAAGGCCAGTGGAGAATAGAAGATAGATATCCCCCGGAAAATATGGAAACTATTGCGTTGGATTTAGGAGGAAAAATGATTAATGTTGGAGGCACTACTACAATACTTCCAAATGGAAACATAGGGCCAATTTATGAAAGTGAACCATTCATCGAAGATATATGGATATCTGGCCTACCAAGATTACATGTAGATGTGTCAACAGCAACTGTTGGGGGTCAAATTTACGCATTACTAGAAGACTGTGATGAAGCTGGTTATTGTATCCATATCGGCCACTCAATCATGGATCTAAGATATCATGAAGGAGGAAATCAAGAACAGACATGGCTACCATTATTTGATACCATCAATGCAAAAATGGAGTTTTTTGCTATGGATGTTCAAATAGATGCTGGACATTTCATTCGATTATCACTATCTAGTACTGGCGAAGATTATCTTCCAGCTTCAACTAGTACGATTGTTGATATTTCGGAAGGACAGGATTCTAATCTTTTTATTGATATTATTGATTATGATGATAAACTACTTTTCAACCCACCTTCATGTACACATGAATATTGCCTAAATTGGTTAAATCAGACTAATGTTATTTAAAAAAATAATTATTAGCAACAACCTTCTTCTCTCATTGGTGCAGGAATAAATGAAACTTTATTCACATTTGGAGTGTCCTGAAGTTGTTCGATAACTGTACGAAAATTTGCTGCCGAACCTATTGCTTGAATTATATCCACACAAGTATGGCTATGTTTTAAACAACTATGATTGCTTGAACTAATTTCTATTTCATTAGAATGTTTTATTTCCATCAATTTAGTTTCAACACTATTGTGATGTTGATAATGGATTATGAAGTGACCTTCGAGAATTTCTTCATCTTTCATATTATTTAATTCTCCTCTTTGTTGGATTTCTGAAAAAAATAGAGATGCATCTCGAATAAAGCGACTTCTATTTTGATAACCAGATTTTTCGATTATACTATCAAGATCGTTAGCAAAACTTTTGTCAGCACTAAATGTGATAATTCGGCTCATATTTACTCGGCATAATGAATAGTTAATAATAATATCTCTATGTGTATTTANTAATATTTTTTAAATAGTTAACAGTAAGCCGATNGCNATGGAAAAAAACTGGAGGAGATCGTTATTAGTAATTTTAATTATGATTTTATCAAGTATGGCAGGATGCCTAGATGATAATGATAATGGCATAGATGAGTCATTACCAATAGATAGTAATGAAGATGGTAATAATACCACTATGCCAGTACTATTTGGCGATGTTATGGTATCAACATATCACGTAGGAGAGTTAGTTTCTGCGGTGGCAGGTGAGCATGTAACAATTAATTACATGAGTCAAGAAAACATTCCTGTTCACGATTATGAACCCACTGTAGAAGATATAATCCGTTTGCAAAATAGTGATTTATTCTTTTATCATGGCTTAAATCTCGAGCCTTGGGTGGAATCTACACTATCTTCCCTTGGAGATGATGCTCCTCCTTCTTTCATGACGCATGCGATGTCAACTGGCCAAATAACTCTAGATTATGAATCATTACTAGTAAGTAACCTCTGTGAAGTGATGAATGAGGGGCCTTTCGAAGCAACTACACTTGGCATGATGCCAGAAGACCATGATGATCACGATGACCACAATGAAACTGGTGACCATGATGACCACAATGAAACTAGTGACCATGATGACCACAATGAAACTAGTGACCATGATGACCACAATGAAACTGGTGACCATGACGAACATGATGATTACGAAGGACATGAGCATGCAACAGTCGAAAAGACTATTTCCNCCCCGGAAGCATGTCCAGCTGATACNAATATCCACGTATTCCACATGGAAGAGGGAGAGCACGTTCTAGAGTTCGAGTCGGAACATGAAGAATCCTTCAACATGGTTGCCCTCAAGATGCTAGGAGGACATGCGCATCATCATCATGAACACGAATCAGGATNTTTCGAATGGGCAGGTGTATTTGTAATGAACGATTCTACACATACATGGTCTATGCAGAAAGTTGGTGGCGAATATGTTGATTCAACTATGAGACTTGTACTCATACCAACAGATACTCCGACTGAAGAGAATATGGAAGAATTAGAAACTGGCGTAGAAGCACTGATTGAAGGTGATTCATGTACTATTGTTGAAGATGGTGAAACCATGTCATCAATCGCTACAACAGGTTCTTGCTTTGAATTACATGTAGGAACAGGTGATGATTCAGCATTCACTATTGATACAACTGGAATAACGGGTATGGCAATATATGCTCAACACGTCCCAACCGAGTTCGAGCGTGATCAACATTACTTGAAAGACTCAGCAAGCACTGATATTGAGGCAATCGCTCAAGAAGGAGCTGGTGAACATGATCATGGCGATCATGGCGATGAGCATGCTAATGAAATGTGCCACAATACCGAGACACATGCGAACTACAAGTCAACTGAAGAAGAATGCGAAGCAGCAGGACATCAGTGGATGGGAAATGATAGTCATGACGATGATCATGGCGATGAAATATGCCATAACACCGAGACACACATGAACTACAATTCGACAGAGGAAGACTGTGAAGCGGCAGGACATCAGTGGATGGGTCATGATGATCATAACCTACCAGAAATACATGCTGAACGCGTCGTATACACATTTTCCTTCCCTGAAGAAATGATCTGCTATGATATTAGTACTCATACTCCTAATTTGACTATTACAACAGAATCTGATTGCCAGGCTGCTGGCTTAATGTGGACTGCTGCAAACAGTGGNCCAAGTGATGATGACCATGATGAGCACAACGAAACTGGCGACCATGATAATCATGGTGAAGAGGAGCATCATGAAGTAGGTGCGGTGGTGATTCATATCGAGGCAGAAGGAGATTATGGATTCGCGTTACCCAAGGATGTAGAACTCTATGTCTTGTTGGGAGAAGACGGACATGATGATCATGATGGCCATGGCCACGATGAACATAATGAAACTGATGACCATGATGATGGTGATGACCATGATGATGGTAGTGAAGGAGAAAATAATGCTGAAGATAATCAGGATTTAAAATACGACCCACATAGTTGGCTTGACCCATTATCATTTGCGGCTCAATTAGATGTAGTTTTGGAAAAACTAATTTTGACTTTCCCTAATGGAACTAGTAACTTTACAGAAAATTCCAATTCTTACAAAGCACAATTACAGACATTGGATAATGACTTTGTGGCTGCATTTGGAGATAGTGGGACTTGTTCTGTAGGAGGCCATAACAAAACAATAGTAACAAATCATAATGCATATTCTTACTTATCTGAGAGATATGACATTGAAATTGTTACTGTTTATGGAATAGATCCAGAAGGAGAACCTTCCGCACAGGATATTGTTGATGTTATTAATCATATCAAAGAAAATCAGATAACTATTTTATTTGTTGAAGAATATACTAATGAAAATGCTGTGAACAGTATTGTTGAAGATACAGGTGTGTCCATACAGAAATTATATACAATGGAGATGGCACCAATTGACACTAATGATAATTATTTGTCGTTGATGAATAAGAATCTTAACAATCTTGTAAATGGAATTGGCTGTTGAATAGGAAAAAATAAATCAAAATTTCGAGAAAGGAGGAAAGTTAAGATATGCATATGGTAGATACTCTCCCAATTATCTTAGTAGCGAGTTTTTTCTCAATCATGGGCGCTTATTTGATTTATGAAGTAATGAGAGCGAGAATGGCTGAATAATTAATTTAGACGATGAGACTTAATATATTGACTTGATGGAATTTGNATGGATTCAGATATTGCAAGCCAAGATGGTTTGGAAAAACCGATTCTTGAAATAGATAATTTAACAGTAATTCGTTCTGGGAAATTAGTTCTAAAAAATGTCAATTTGACAGTTAATAAAGGAGAATTTGTGGGAATAGTAGGTCCGAATGGCAGTGGAAAGTCCACACTCCTACTTGCTATTCTTGGAGTTTTAAAAGCGCAGGAGGGAAATATAAAAATTTACAATTCCAAACCTATGTCAAGAGAATTGTATGGGAAGATTGGATGGGTGTCGCAAGCTGCAGCAAATCTACCAAAAGATATTCGAATAACAATAAAAGAATTAGTTCATCTAGGAACTGTAAATGCTAAAAATATGTTTTCCCATACTTGGTTGCCTATGAAAGACAATAAGCGAAATAAAAAAGTAAAAGAAGCCATTGAAATGGTAGGACTACAAGATTTTGAAAATTTTGATATTGGACGCATTTCAGGAGGCCAACGTCAACGTGCTGTAATTGCCCGGGCATTAGCCACTGAAGCTGAATTTATACTACTTGATGAACCATTAGTTGGCATGGATAGGGAATCTAGAAATTCTTTATTGAAATTATTAGACCGATTTTGCCATAACAATGGAAAAACAATCATTATGGTATCTCATGATTTAAGTGCCATACGTCAAACTACCCATAGGATGATTTTCTTAGAGGAGACAATAAGATTTGATGGTTTAACCGCTAATTTCCCAGATTTAGATAGTCTTGCGAAATTGCGTGGCATTACTCACACGCATGAACAAGAAATGGGCAGTGAATACGAGAATTAGGCAATGTAAAGGAGGAAAGATAATGGAGACAGAATTGGGAGTGATTTTNGCAGATATTTTTTTCCCAATTTTTGAATATATTGCCCCTTATGTTCCTGGAGAAACTTTTCCAAATTTCTTTAATGGCGATACTCAAGCATTACAACGTTCATTACTTGGTTCTTTAATGGTTACAATAATTGCAGGTTTTCTTGGATCATTCCTCTTAGTCAGAAATCTTGCAATGATTGGAGATGGCCTAGCTCATGTTGCATTTGGGGGGGTGATTATTGGTATTATTCTAGGTGCATCGACGCCATTATGGTATGCCATGATATGCTCTATTATCGCATCGATATCAATTTACGAATTACAATCAAGGGAAATACTAACAGGAGATGCATCGATTGCCATTTTTATGACTGGTATGTTAGCATTTGGACTTGTAATTTTAAAGCTGTCAGGAAGAGCCATTACGACAGACATCCATAGTTATTTATTCGGCTCTCAACTATTGATAGATTGGGAAAGTCTAAACCTTATTTCGTATATGTCCTTAGTATCTCTGATTGTATTGTTTAGTCTTAGGCATGCTTTATTGGCAATTACAATAGACCCGTTATCCGCAAGAGTTCAAGGACTTCCTGTCAGAGGGATAGGTCTTATGTTTAGTATAATTATCGCAATAGTAGTTGTNAGCATGGTGAAAATTGTCGGAGCTTTGCTTGTTACCGCTTTACTAGTCACACCAGCAGCTACTGCACAATTAATTGGTCGAAGTTTTAAGTCATGCGTATTTTGGACACAAATATTCGGATTTTTATCCGTCATGATTGGACTGTATGCCTCATCAGAACATGGGACGGGAGCAGGCTCTAGTATCGCTTTAACTGCGGCAACTATATTTGTAATGATAGGTCTTCTAAGTGGAATTATTAAGAATATAAATCCTGAAAAAAATATAAATTAATTATATCACAATAAATAATAATTATTCCATTTGTCTAGCCTTTTTCACCAATTTTATAATTTCTTTTCTTGCATCTTCTGAAGTTACTGCTTTATTTTCAAAACCTAGTCTTATAGGCCTAGGTCCTTTATTCGTAATGGCGGACATTTCAAATCCATATCTATCTAAACCAGTCATAAATGCATCATTGGTGTCAATTGCCAAACTTAGTTTCTTACAACAAATAATCATTGCATCTCGGTGATCATCATTCATGTGTTCTATAATGCCAACTGAATGTTCGGCCAAAGGATCTGGTGAAGCATCGGCCCAATCTTTACCTGTTATCCATGACATCCTGCCAAATCCTCCTATATATCTTACATCAATTACATCCATTGTAAAAAAGAAAAAATCGCTATAATCAATATAAAATCTAGCACTCGGATGCCTAGAAACGAATGCTTCTTTTGCTTCGGATAATTTTCCCTCTTCCAATCTTGTACAATTTCCGACTAAAGTAAATCTACCCAAAGCCAAAGGATTACCTTCTCCAGCTTCTGATACCATCAATGATGCTTTTGGGTCTTTTATCAAATTCTTAGTGTGTTCAGCAAGTGCGCTTATGAGGAACAATGGTTTACCTTCAAATTCCGCAAAAGTTACGAATGAACCATACGGAAACCCCTCAGGATTTATTGACATAGTGCATAATGTTGCAGTAGATATTCTTGAAAATAGAGTTCTGGCATCCTCTGCATGTGTTGGAGTAGGAACATTAGAGTCGTAGAGTAAATCTTGTTCCCTGTCATCCGCTCCTCCAGGGCGGCCATGTCTCTTTATTTTCTCTATGTCTTTATTATTATCTGTGTTCATTTTGTAATCCGTCCATCTACTTATTTACTTTTTATTCCGTCTTTAACTATAATTCTCATGGAATGATCATTCGTACTTGGAATGACATCGCAGGTCACCCCAAAGACTTCTGCAATATTGGATTTAGTTAAAACCTCCGACGGGGTTCCTAATGCAAATATTTTCCCGTTGTGAAGTAGCATTATTCTATCTGCAAACCTCGCAGCAATATTTATGTCATGAATTGCTATTATGGCAGATTTACGACCACTAACAGATGTGATATCTTTCATAATTTGCATTACTTCAATTTGATTTTTCAAATCCAAATCACTTGTTGGTTCATCAAAAAGGAAAATTTGCGGGTCCTGAGCAACCGCCTTTGCAATAACAACTCTTTGTCTTTCTCCTCCGGAAAGTTTGTCAAATTTTCTAAAGGCAAAATCTTCCAAATCGAATAGCCGAATAGTTTTGCTTACTATTTGTCTATCTTCTTCTGAGATTCTCCAATTTATATGAGGTCTACGTCCTAGTAATACTACATCAAAAACATCTACGGAAAAACTTGATCTAACAGATTGTGGGACATAAGACATTAATTTTGAAATCTCAATTAAATTCATTTCTGAGGTATCTTTTTCTAAAATTTCTATTTTCCCGCTGCCTAATTTAAGAATCCCATTTAAACATTTTAGTAGAGTTGACTTTCCAGCACCATTGACCCCAAGTATTGCTAAAATTTCATTAGATCTGATTCCAAAATTAATATCCTTTAAGACTTCATTATCGCCCCAACTAAATGATATTTCATTGGCATTCAATATGTTTTTCAAAATTCTACCTCCTAATCTTGAGAAGGAGATACATAAAGAATGGACCCCCTATAACTGAAAGCATAACTCCAACAGGAATGACAATTGGAGCGAATAAAGTTCTACCAATTGTATCAGAAAATAACATCAAAAAAGACCCAAATATCGCAGAACAAGGGATTAATTTACGATAATCATTTCCGACTACTAGCCTACTCATATGAGGTGCAGCTAAACCTACAAAACCTATCAAACCTGTAAAAGCAATGATTATAGATGTCATAAATGCTGATAAAATAAGAATATTCTTTCTTATTGAAACAGGGTCAACGCCTGTAGATACCGCGAAATCATCACCTCCGAGTGCTAAAGTATTCAAATCCCACGACCATTTCATCGCGGTTGGCATCAGACCAATCACAGCAACTGAAATCCACAAGGTATTTTCCAACGTTGGCCTTGATAGACTACCAAAAGACCAATGTGCAAGTTGAGATAATTGAGCATCCGTAGCAAAATATTGCATTGTAGAAACGATTGCTCCAGTAATGAAGGTTATAGCAATACCTACCAGAATATATGATTCTGCAGTAACTGATCGCATTCTTCCTAACTGGATGATTATAGCAACTACAATCAATGAAAAAATAAATGCATTTGCTACTATTGCTATCTCAGGTGATTTTACTATTGTGAATCCCATTACTATGGCAAGTGCGGCACCCAAAGCAGCACCAGAAGCTACTCCCAATGTCAAAGGAGATACCAAAGGATTCCCTAAACAGCCTTGCATTAGCGCTCCGGCAATTGCCAATGCTGCACCCCCTACTATTGCCATCAAAATCCTCGGTAGTCTTAATTTCCATATTATATCAGATTGTATACTATTTGCATCTTCTACACCGATGATTATCTTCATGGTCGATAACATATCTAAACTAGAAGATGAGCCTTTTCCCATTGCAAATATAGAAAAAAGTAATGTGACAATTAACAGTACAAATATAATTCCCATTTGGTTCTTAGAATTTTTAACATGACGTTCAGAAATACTATCCATGAATAATCAACCTATGGCGTACAGAGAAATTTCCCTTTTCTTTCTATATCATGGTATTTCTCAAAATAATCATCCAAATATTTCTCAGAATCTACATCTAGGAATAAATCTGGGTGTAGATATTTAGCTAAAGTAGGTAAACCGTGTATCATCATAGGACCTGCAAATTCTCCCGATAAAATCAGCATCTTATCTTGTGTGATTGCTTGCATATTATCAAATCCTGGCCTT
The DNA here is from genome assembly GCA_002719615.1 of Methanobacteriota archaeon. Taxonomy (GTDB): domain Archaea; phylum Thermoplasmatota; class Poseidoniia; order Poseidoniales; family Thalassarchaeaceae; genus MGIIb-O3. Next base: position 17,491 of record PBHZ01000008.1, on the reverse strand, counting down.
TCTGAGATGAATCCCATATGAGAGTCGCATTTCTCAGCTTCATCATAAGCATTGAAACCAATGTCAAAAGTAATTCCATCAAACATCAAAATGTCAGGATTAGCATCTAATATAGCTTCCATATCTACATGAGTGGTGTGACCAGGTAAATTTGCAAAAACGTTTATTCCTCCCGCCTTTTCAATCATATCTGTCCATTGTGATGTACCAGTCAGGACAACAGGATCTCTGGTCAAGGATGCATGATGTTCCATTACTATTCTAGGGATATTATCTTCAGATATTGTCGAAACTCTTTCATACACCATTTCTTCAATTATATCGAACTCTTCAAATATCTTTGTTGCCTCACTCTCTTTATTGAAAATCTTAGCCAAAACATTAATTTCGTATCTTAAAGTATCATATTTATAAAAATCTAAAGCAAGTACTTTTATCCCCACAGGTTCTAATTTCATCCTTATTGCACTGGTATCAACCATCCCATTTGTAGCGAAAACTAAGTAAATTTCTGGCCTTGTATCGAGCAAAGCTTCAAAATCGATTTCGGAATGAGCAGATTGTTGGATAAGTGGTGTTTCAGTATATTCCGGCCATAAATCCTCATCATAGAAATCACCAGAAATTCCTACAATAACTGATGTGTCTACATTTAGCATCCTCATCACAGTTGCTGCATATGTATTAGTGATTGCGACCCTAGAAGGAGTATTATCAAAATTATGTATCACTTGATTAGAGTCCTCTACAGAAAATTTACTCTCGCTATCTACAGAATTTTGATTTGAAGAAGAAAATTGCCAAACTCCGATTGAGCAAATCAAGATAATTGCTACTTGGAAAATAGCTAATTTGGTATTAAAAGCCATTTAGTCATCCTTCCTAATTCTAACTGAATAAACGAGTTGCGATGAAATTAAAACAATAACAATCAACGATAAAGCGGAAATTGGAGATGATAAGCTTTTATCGTTTGTATTTTCTGTAACTTGAATAAAAATAGATGGAGAGAGTTCTGATGTTTTTCCGTTTTGTAAAACTAATTTTATTCTAACTCTATTTTGACCTTCTTTTAGGCCCTCAAGTTCACTATTATTTTCTGTACCATTGTAAATCTCAGTAACCAATCCTTCTGAGTCTTGCACAATAATTGAATAATATGCAATATCCTCCCTGTGATTCCAAGAAAGATTTGCAGAGTTACCGTATTGTACTTTTTCATTATAATTCAAAATTATTGGAGGTTCTGGAATATAGCTTATTTTCATTTCCAAATAATCTCCTGGTATGATATATCCATCCATTATTGCATTCAAGTTATATCCAAAATCTCCATCTTCCTTTTCAAATATCTCAAATGAAGTCGATGGACCTTGATAAATAATGATTCCATTCTCTAATAATTGATATTCAGAGGAAGTTGAGTAAGGAGCCCATGAAATATTATATGAATTTGTAGTCAAATTTTTACCTTCAGTGATAAATTGGGGGCTCGTAGGAACGTCAAATCCCGTTAGTTCATATACAACTCTGTCTGAATGAGATCCCGATAATTTGTCAATAATCTTTACCCAATTCCTTACGGACTCATTATACCATAATTCCCAAGATATTACTCCATCACTATTGTCTGTGATTATGAAATGTCTAGTAATGAATGTCCCAGCAGAGGTAGTAATAGTCACATTATCTTCGACTATTACAGTATTATAAGTGTCATCGTATCCATTTGGATGACCTGGGACGCCAATAATATTTGTTCTATTGAAATGCAGATTCATCTCATCTTTAGTCGATAATAATGAAACTTCTACACCATTTGAATTAGTAAAATTCCACCCCAATGTTCCTTCTTGGAAATATGAAGAACTACTAGGATCATCCGACCAATAAGTATGTACATTTAATAAATTTTGACTATCAACCCATCTGTATGATTTCTCTTCGCCTTCGTGATATTCATCTGAATATCTAGCAAGGAATACCTCGCGTTCATTCCCAAAAGCATCTTTAATTACCTCAGAGCCTAGTGTTGTGATTGTAACGTTGTGAATTAAATATTGACTAGCAGGAGTAAATTGGACTGCATAATCCCAACTCATTCCTGCTTTCCACAATGACTCTCCTGAATCTTGAGGCAAAAAGAAGATTCTGAGGGCATTATAATTGATTGTTGAACCATTTGAGTTATTCGCAACTACATTGAAGTTCATAACTCCTGATTCCTCTGGATCGTAGGTAAAAGATTCGGAAGTACCTCTGTAAAGAAGATTTTCTTCATTTACTTCACCGCCATACAGAGAATAAAAATCGGTATATTCTCCTCCTTCCCATTCAATTAAAACGGAAGACATAGGGATACTCTGAACGGTTGTAGTAAATGATACATTATGTGGCAAATTGACTTGAGTTGATGTTGTTTTATTCAACCATCCTGGCCCAGTGTCAACAAATTCAACAACAGGAGAGAGGATTTCTACATTTGACTGACGGAATGTAATTGTCTGATTACTGCCCACAACCAAATTCTGAAGTAAGAAAAATCCATCTTTATTGGTAATATAAGTAATATCTCCATTACTGACCTCTACATTTGATATTGGGTTTCCTTCTGTATCTTTGATAAAACCATATTTACTGTTTTTACCATGATGAAATTCGAAATCATTCAAATCCGGATATTGATTTGATGCAGATGAACCTCTTTCTAATTTGAAATGTACATATTGTGTTGAATTATCGATATCTCCATAACGAGTCTTTAACGTAAAATATTGATTGACATCGTATGGGCCAAATTCAGCCCTTCCTGAATCAGGAGAAGTACTTTCACTTGTCTCAATTAATTCTATTTCAGTCATTGAAGTATCAGAAATAATTTCTCCATTTTCATCAAAAATCTTCGTAGTTATCCAATTCATTCCTTCATGCCAATCTAACGCTACGTCATCTGTGAATACCATTTTACGATAGATTACAGAATGGCCGTTATTCATGAAATATGCTCGTACAATATGCTCTCCTGGAGAAATACCTTCGAATAAATAATTTCCAGATTCAGAAATCACAGATTGCATTGGAACGACTTTAACATAAGTTGTGTCAGCAAGTTCTCCTTCTGAAAATACTTGTCCAGAAAGAGAGTATTGCTCCTGATTAGTTTGGGCCATTACAACAGGTAATGTAATTATCAAGGTTAAAAAGATAGATAAAAATTTTTTATTAAAATAACTATTTGATTTTGTAAAATATTTCTTACAGAATGTCTCCANATTCCCTTGAAAGTCGCTTAATTTTCCATTTGAGGCGTATTTAGGTTGATTTGACTTTCTTTCTATACACAGGCTTGTGTACTTCATACTTATTCCTAGGTGGTGTCCTAAGATAAAATTTAGGTAGCCCTAAACTTAAACATAGAAAGATATTTTTTTACTTATTGTAAAACAGATATTGATAAGTATAGATATTTTTTTAAAATTCGTGAAAACTACGTTGTCTACATTTACGATAATCCTGATTGTCATGTTATCGATCGCTAGTGGAATAACTGTAGCAAAACTGTCTGAAATCAACTCATCTCCCAGTGGACCTTTTTCGATATATTCGTCATCAATGTCTGGTATGAATGAGTACATCCTCATTGAAGTTGACGAAGGAGATAATGATGAAGAAGAAGTAATTACAACAAAGTTACATGAGTTCTTCTTTGAAAGTCTTAACGCAAAAGGCCTAGTTTCTTGGGATTTTGGGGATGGTAATTCTGCTACTGGGTTGATAACTTCTCACTCCTACAAAGATGCAGGTTATTACACTATTACTGCCACTTCAACCTCATCTGACAAAATAGAACAAGCTACGATTATCGTAATGGTTGAAAAATCAGGTTATGTAGAGTCAGATAACATGGAATGTACGTGCTCCCCAACTGCAAAATCTACAATTATTAACCTTGTACCAGTACCTGGAAGGGTCAACTTTGAAGGATTAGTGACTGTAAATCANGATGGTAGTAGTGAATCTTGCTCACTTAGAAATCCTTTCCAAGAATGTCACCTTAGAGTCATAATCGAATATACTACTGATGGAATTGTAATGGAACAGAACACCATATTTGATGATACATTTAGGGTTAATGAAAAAATTATTGAATTTAATTTAATCGATTTTAAGACTGAGCCAGGAGAAAGTGTACAAATAAGACTAGAGACGGATCAATTGAGGGACTGGCACAAACCTAGTACATCATGGACCATGACTGCACCGATTTGGTAAGTTTTAAAAATTATCAGTATGACGAAAAGAGGATATGGAATGTTACCAATCATACTCACAGATATTGCTAAAAAAAAGATAGTAGATATGGGAAAATCTATTATGACATTTCGAGTATGGGGTGTTAATCCCCCAGGGCATTTGGCGATCGAAGTTTTTTTCGAAGATATGAGATTTCCTGGAATTGAATATGAGAAATTCCAAAATGAGAATTTGATTACATATATTCCAACTAATCACTATGAATACATTAATGGCGTTACTGTTGATTTTTCAGGATGGAATGAAGAAAATGAATCAAATTACAATCCAGATATGACACTTAATCATAAAGGATTTGAATGTATACCACATAAAATAGAAACATCTGAAATTAAATTGAGTTGGTTGGAAGTAAACGGGATAATTAAAAAAATCTTTTCGATGAATTATGAATCTCCGTTTCATTTGCAAAGGCAGGCGGCCGCTATAAATTATCTACGTTTTAAAAAGGATGAAGAAGATGAGAGTTTTCAGGAATCCCTTTTCTCGTTTACAGAATTAGAACAGGCAATAAAATCTGGTTTTTATTAAAGAATAGTATTAGGATTACGTATTAAAAAATTATATTGAATTTTGAATCGGCAATAAAGAAGACTTAGAAAATGCGCGATTAACAAGTTGAGCAAGTCCTTCTATCCANTCTGGATTATCATTTAAACAACTTACCACAGTTAAATTTTTACCACCATTTTCAATAAAATGTTCTTTTACTTCTATTTCTAACTCTTCGAGCGTTTCTAATCCATCGGCTAGGAAAGCTGGAGATACTATTACTACATCCGAACCTGATTTGGCTAATTCTTCTACTACTGAAATTGTAGAGGGTTTTAGCCATTTTGCAGGACCCAATCTACTTTGATATGAAATGGACCAATTTTNTTCAGGTATCCTAAGTTTTTCGACAACCGCCTTTACAGTCATGTTACAATGATGACCATAACACATTGAGTTAGCATCTTTTACAATCGAACAACAGTCATCAATAATTTGACAATGTGAACCTGTTTTATCTGATCTTTTGACGTGCGAAACAGGCAAGCCATGAAATGAAAATAGAAGGTGAACATTATCTTTAACATAAGGTTTAATCGAATTGACCAATGGATCAATAAAAGCGGGATCGGTTTCAAAATGCCCAAGTTCTGAAATATTTGGATACCATTCCATTTTATTTAAATTCAAAAAAGCTTCTTTAGTAGAAGACTCAGTTGTTGCTTGAGCATGATGAGGGAATAGGGGGGCCAAGAGTAATTCTTCGACACCTTTTGATTTCAATTTCTCTAGAGCTGATTTGATACTTGGATTTCCATATCTCATTCCAACCTCACATTCAATATCTCCCAGTTCTAGCTGTAGTTTTTCAGCCATTCTATTTGTGTACACCCTTAGAGGAGAATCTCCCTCCATCCAAATACTTTCATATCTAGGAGCAATTTTTTGAGGCCTAACATTCAAAATGATGCCTTTTACCAATATATATCTAAGAACCGTTGGTATGTCAATTACATCAGGATCCATCAAAAATTCTCCTAAATATTTCTTTACTGAAGGAACTGTGGCTTCATCTGGTGTCCCTATATTCATTAGGAGTACGCCTCTCTTTGCCATATACTTGCGAACTCACTGGATGATTTAATGTCATGTTTTATTAAATATCTATTGAAGATTAATTTTTTTAAAAAAAAATTTAAAATATTTCAGAAACTCTTTCGGCTTCTGTAATTACATGAGTGATGGAAATACCAGAAAAACCCCATCCAACACGAGTAAAGTCAACTTTTTGTTTGTTGATAGATGACATGTAACCTGGAGGATAAGATGGTATATATTTCTCACCTAAAAATTCAAAGATTACCGGTTCTTCTGGGGAAATTAATAATTTTGTATATTTTTCTATTACCTGAATATCTCCATTCCAACGATTATTTGGGACCATTAGTCGAAACAATCGATGCCCTTTTGGAGCCCGTTTTGATGAATGGATATCACTCTCATTAAGTATTCCACTAATCGGAATATCTGGTTCGGGAATCAAAGTGCCATATCCAATTTCTTGTGATTTAACATGTTCATTTTTATATCCAATAGCGAAAATCGAAATTTTTGTTTTTTCCATTTCATTATGAAGCGGGGCTGCCCAAATTATTGAAGATGATTTATGATCGTATTTCTTCGAAATCTCTTCTGGAGATTTTAATTCTGAATTTAATATAACTGAAATATTATCTAATTGATTAATTTTGTCGATTAATGCATTAGTTAATGTCTCCATACCTTTATCCAGAGAAGCAACAGAACCTGATTTAGGAGTAAATATTGGATATGATCGCTGTATTTGTTTCTTTATATCTCTCCAATTTTTCGGAGGTTCANTGCCAAACTTTGTCAAACTAGGAAATAAGAAATCAGCATCAACATTTTCCGCAGTATCGTTAACTATTCCTAATGTCATTGCATCAGCAAAATCTTTTTTTGGGAACAATTCGGCTACGGAACAACCTCCCTTTCGAACCTTTGACAATGTGCGATAAACAAGCATTTTAATTCCTATTCTAATCATTAAAATTTTATTAATTATCCTTCTTTTCCCTCTCGTGTAAATCCATCTTTTAGTTGCATTTATATTTGAACTATTGAATTTTTCCGCTAAACCGATGTCATCTATTAATCTCCATACAGAGGGATGTGGACGTGAAGCATTAACTGCCAAGTCGCAAACCCAATCATCTTTTGTCCATGTTTCAATTTCTCCTCCNAATTTGNATTTTTTTTCTAAAATTTTTATTTTGATATCAGGCCTATTTGTTCCTATACGATAAGCAAGAGTCAGCCCTGATAACCCTCCTCCAACAATNATTAATTCTTTTGAAGATGAGAGTTCCGGGTGAATTGACAATGGCCTTCTTAGTTCATCTCCATAGCGAACCCAATCCTCCAGTGAAAATAAAGTCGTATCCATTTAATCAATCCATTCTATCGGTTTTTTTAGTACAGAAAGAAGTTTATCTTCATCAGAATCCCGTTCTACTTGGTGACAATATTCCCATCTGGAAGTCAGAGGAAGCGACATCAAAATACTTTCAATTCTACCGTTAGTTCTCAGGCCAAAACTAGTACCTCTGTCGTAGACTAGATTGAATTCAACATAACGACCTCTTCTAATCTGTTGCCATCTTTTTTGCTCTTCGGAATAAGGCAAATTTTTCCTTTTTTGTAAAATTGGAATATAACAATTAAGAAAAGACTTTGCACAGTCTTCTACGTAGGAAAAGCATTCTTGTTTGGTTCCTGAATGAAGATCATCGAAGAAAATACCGCCAATTCCTCGCCTTTCTTCCCTATGAGTGATAAAAAAATAATCATCACACCACTTCTTGAATTTGGCATAATCTGCTACTTTATGCCTATCACAAACTGTTTTTAGTGAATTGTGAAAGTGTTTGCAATCATCTTCAAAAAGATAGCAAGGAGTTAAGTCTGTACCTCCCCCAAACCACCAACTTCCTTCTTTTTCACCATCTCCTCTTTCGAAATATCGATAGTTCGCATGCACAGTAGGAGCCATAGGATTGATTGGGTGTAGTACCAAACTGATTCCCGTAGCAAAAAAATCTAGGTCTTCTCCCTCGAGTTTTTGGCCACCTCCCATCGCTTTTGCAGCCTCTGGACTTAGCGTTCCGTAAACTACACTTACATTTACTCCTGCTTTTTCAAAAGTACTTCCACCTGAAAAAACACGACTACGCCCTCCTCCTCCTTCCTTCCTTTCCCAGATATCTTCTCTAAAATCAATTTGATCAATTTCACCTATCANATCACAGATTTCTTCCTGTATCATGTAGACCATGTCAACCATTTGTTGTCTCATATTACTTCACTCAGATATTTCTCTCAGAACTGCTTCAACACATCCAATCTTCGCGGATGGTGCAAATCCATGTCCTAGATTAAAAATATGGCCTGGTTTTTCTCCAGCTTCCTTTAGAACAGATTTTGCAGCATCCCTTGCAGATTCTACAGAACCATGAAGGAGTGAAGGGTCAAGATTTCCTTGGAATGCAAATTTATCNCCAAATTTTTCTCTATTTGACTTGAGACTATCTCGCCAGTCTAATGATAAAGCATTCAAATCTAGTTTTCTGATATAATCATGAAGATGACCCGAACCTTTCGCATAATGAATTATTGGAGTATCTTTACCGACTTTTTCTCTGAATACTTCTATTGCACGTTCTGTGGCGGGCATAGCAAATTTTTCATAATTTTTTGGTGAAAGCAATCCTGCCCAAGTATCGAATATTTGGACTGCATCCGCACCTCCAAATAATACCTGATCTGCCAATAAATCGCCCACAATTTCTCCCATATACATCAGAGTTCTTTCCGATTCCTCTGGATTAGAGAAAATTTTAGCACGAGTTTCATGAAAGTCTTTATCACCAGTTCCTCCAGCAAGAAGATACATACAAATCGTCCACGGAGCGCCAGCAAAACCAAGTTTGGCGACTTCCCTCTCTGTAATTTCTCCGATAGATTTCAGGCCGTTTGCTGCCCATGGAGCATCTTTTCGAGCATTAAANTTTTTCCAATCATCGACATCTGAAAAATTGAAATTATCTATACGTATTCCTCCTCCATAATTTACTTCATAACCTAANCTCGGCAGTGGTGTAAGGATATCACTAAAGATGATTGCAGCATCTATAGTTTTGTAACGTTTGATAGGTTGTAGTGTAATTTCGGCACATAATTCAGTATCCTTGCATCGTTCCCAAAAAGAATGCTTTGANGCAATTTCTCTATACTCTGGTAAATGTCTACCAGCTTGTCTCATAAACCATACAGGTGTTCTATCTACAGGCTTCAAATTGAGAGAGTTGATTATTCTCTCTCTACCATTCATAATTAAATCTCCAATTCATTTAATACNTGATCGAGTGCGTTNGCCATCGAAATGATATGGTAATCTTTGTGAGCAGTAGCAATGAATCCAATCTCGTATGCTGAAGGGGCTAGCATAAAGCCACGCTCCAACAGTCCTTGATGTACTTCTGCATATATTTTCCCTGCATCACTGGGAATTTGGTCAGCCCGACTAGGAGGTTCATTTGATCCTGGAGAGAACCAAAATAGACTCCCCAAACGTACTAATCTCATAGGGTATCCATGCTTTTTCAGGATAGGTTCAATATGAAATTCTAATAACGAACCCAGATATTCTAGTTTATCATATGCATCGTTATCTAGTAGTTGTAATGTCTTGTAACCTGCGGCCATGGCAAGTGGGTTTCCTGATAATGTACCTGCTTGATAAACTGGCCCTAAAGGAGATAATTGTTGCATAATTTCCTTCCTTGCTCCATATGCTCCCACTGGTAAACCACCGCCGATGACTTTACCCAAAGCCGTGATGTCTGGCTCAACACCACACATCTCTCCATAACTACCTTCCTTAAACCTAAATCCACTTATCACCTCATCGAAAATCAACAATGATCCATGTTTATCGCACAGTTCTCTTAATTTACTCAAAAAAGATTTTGATTGTATTAAAAGACCGTTATTTGCAGGTAGTGGTTCTATGACTACTGCTGCTATCTCATCACCATGTTCCCTGAATAAGAAATCCACGGCCTCTTCGTCATTTAATGGAGAAATTAGCGTAGTTGCGATAGTTTCTTTGGGTATTCCGGGGCTACTGGCAATTCCAAATGTTGCTAAGCCACTGCCCGAACTAACCATCAATGAGTCAACATGTCCATGATAACATCCGTCAAATTTGACTAAATAATCTCTTTTTGTGTAACCCCTTGCTAAACGAACGGCGCTCATTACTGCCTCCGTACCCGAAGAAACAAAACGAATCATGTCCATGTGAGTGAATCTTTTTTTGACTAATTTCGCTAATTCAATCTCTCCTATATGTGGTGCACCAAAGGAAGTACCATTCAGCATTTTTTCGTATACACTTTCAAGAATTACTGGATGTGCGTGTCCGTGTATTAGAGGCCCCCAAGACTGAACAAAGTCAACCATCTCATTCCCGTCAGCATCGGTTACAATTGCTCCAGAAGCTTTCTTGAAGTAAATAGGATTTCCATGCACGGATTTGAAGGCTCTGACCGGTGAATTAACTCCCCCAACCAAATGGGCCATTGCTTCTTGATGTAGCTTATCGGATTCAGAACGTTGCATTATACCCCTCACTTCATTCATTCTTCTTGCATAAATTCTCTCGCATGATATGTAACGATTACATCGGCGCCTGCTCTTCTAAAGGCTTGTAAAATTTCAATTATCATCTTCCCTCTTTCACCTTTTTTATTATTTGAGTTCATTACCATAGCATATTCTCCACTTACATTGTATACTGCTGTTGGACGCGTGACCTCATCAGAGATTTTCCGAAGTACATCGAGATATGGTAGGCCTGGTTTAATCATTATGATATCAGCTCCTTCTTCTTGATCAATCTTTGCTTCCATTATTGCCTCAGAATAACCTGAGCGAAAATCCATCTGATGACTTCTTCTATCGCCAAATTTCGGTGATGATTCAGCGGCCTCTCGGAATGGACCATAAAAAGAGGATGCGTATTTCACAGAATACGATAGAATACCTGTTGAATGGAATCCTAACTCCTCGAATTTTTTTCTCATGGCTCTGACGCGTCCATCCATCATGTCAGAAGTTGCAACATAATCAGCTCCTGCCTCGGCATGAGATACTCCAATCCTTAGTAACTCGTCCAATGTAAGGTCATTATTGATTTCATTCTCTATTACTATTCCACAGTGTCCATGGTCAGTGCCGGTACAGAGGCATACATCAGTCATTACTACTATTTCATTACCGAATTTTTCTTTGAGTTGTTTGACCGCAACATGTAGAGGCGTCTCCATATTTGATGCATAGGATGCATTTCTATCTCTGTATTTTTCATCCATTACCAAGAATAACATATGAGAAGTTAGACCTATTTGCATGTCCTTTTCTATTGTTTCAATCAAAATGTCTACAGATTGTCTGTTTATCCCGGGCATACCTGAAATCTGTGTATCTATATTCTCCCCAGATACTACAAAATGAGGCTGTACAAGTGATGATTTTATCGAATTTCCAAATATAAGATTTCTCCTTGCAGGAGTCCATCGATTTATTCTGGGGCGCATTTTTAGTCCTCTGTTTCCTTTTCCCACCATTCTACTATTTTACTATAAGTTGGCCCGTCCAATACACTTATTTCGGTCTTATTAAATCCTTCTAACACTTCAATTGTTGTTTTTGTTAGATCCCCCATACACAAAATATTATCAGGTATAGGAAGATTATTAGAAATCCATGATTTTGCAGATGAGGGAGATGATATTAGCAGTACATCGTCTCGATTAACATCAACATTCTTAACTTTCAGAGCAGTATTAGCGTAAGCATCCCAATAACTGACTATGTAATTTTTTTTCTTCAGATCATTGGCAAATTTCGTTGATGACAGATTGGACATTGGTATGTATAAAGGAATATCAAAATGAATATTTTCTAAAATATATTTGAATAATTCATCCTTATTCCTAGAATCTGAACAAATCGAAGCAGGATTTCCAGCTCTAAAACATGCCCTAGCTGTTCCTTCTCCTATCGCTAACCACATCATTCGTTGAAGATTGGGTATCTGCTCAATCATTTCACTTGCAGCCTTTGCGGCAAATGGGGATGTTAAAATCAGGATTGGCCATTTACTTTTGTTTAATGAAACATCAATATTTATTTCAGGCCAATTTTCAGGCATCATTTCCAATTTAATGACAGGAACATTGTTTACAGGAATTCCTACATTATTCAATGAGGATTGTAGTCTATCAGAATTCAAGGTGGAAATAATTTTTCGTTCAGTAAATTCCAAATCATTACTAACGATAGTTTCAACAAAATTTAATTTTGCCAAATCTGATTCATTATCAATCTTTTGTAAAGTAAATTTATTGCCAGTAGAGTATAATTCTCTCCAATTATTTGGAGCAATTAATCCATGGATATTACCTTGAATTGATTCCATACCTACTGGATACTGGCAACCGCCTCCTAGATCAAATAGCAATTTTTTCTCTAATTCCACATCCAACTCGGTTTGGTTATCATTCAATAGAATTCTAAAGTTTTCTAATTCTTCATATCTGTCACGTAGGCAATGAACACTTATCGCCCCTTGTCCCGGAGCTGTTGGCCAATCTTCTGATGAAATCCTATATGACTCTAATTCCAATGCCTTCTCGGTCAAACAATCTATATTCTCTAAACGTTTTAATCCCGCTTCAGCCAGAATTAAAGCATCAAAATTATTACTAATCAGTTTCTCTATTCTTGTTTCAACTTTACCTCTCACAGCAATTGGTAATACGTCATTTCTATGACTAAAGAATAATGCTTGTCTTCTTACTGATGCGGTACCTAATTTTGCACCTTCAGGTATTTTATCTAAAATTTCACTTAGGCTTGTTGATGTATTATTCGCAAGAAGTTTTTTCAGAGAATTGCTATTATTACTTTTATTGAACAAAATGATATCAGAAGTACTACCTCTGGTAAGATAGGCCAAATTTACGATTTCTTCAAAATTATCAACAGGTACGTCTTTACTTGAGTGGACAGCGATATCGATTTCTCTCTTTACCAATTTATCATCTATTTTACTTGTAAATTGCCCTAAATGTGTTGAAAGATCGCCACCTACTGATCTGTCTCCGTCAGAAGTTATTTTCACAATCTCTGTTTTATACCCATTGTCTTCTATAATTTGTTGAACATTAGTTGCTTGCCACATTGCTAAATTTGATGTTCTGGTTCCGATTTTTATTTTCAATGTGCAGCCTCCAAGAGAGTCTCGGAATCATTAATTCTAATCATTTCTCTTGTGACATCAGTAGCGATATGAGTTAGTATTGGTCTTCTGATTTTCCTCCTAGTTCTTATCACTTCTTCATACAAATCTTCTTGATTAAATTTACCTTCTTGTTTACAAATCCAAGTAGCTATTTCTCTAGAAAAGGGACGCATTTGAGATGATTCTAAATCATCACAATCAAGATCTTCCCATGCAGTAGATAGTTCATCCATTCGTGCATAGATAAAAGCTCTAAATTCTGCCTGTGTCTTATCTCTAAGTGATATGACAAATCGCTCTTCAATGTCTTGTATAATCATGTTACCAGAATTTATGGTTTCATCGTAATTCCAATCAATTTCAAGTTTATGTGCTACCCGAATCCAATGTTTTACATCCAACAATTCTTGATTTGCGTGTATTCCTGAAGGGTCTATAGAAGGTGGCCATGAAAAGTCAAGTATTTTCGTTTTGTTGGTCACAGGAATTTTCCTTTCAGAATTAAATGTTGGTTTTATGTTTCTGATTGTTGAGATTATGATTTGAGTTTTATCCTCAACTGCCCATTCGTCAAAGGTTTTGAATCGGACTCTAGTTGAGATTTCCGGGGCTCTCTTCGAAGCTTCGGAACCTGTTCTAGTTATGACTAGGATATTTTCTTGCTTGAGTTCGAAGAGTGCCTTTACTGCTTTAATCCCCATATCTCCAAAACCGATTACAGTAATTGTTGCATCAGGTACTTCCGCAATAGTTTCCATAATGGCATTATTTGCCAGACTAAACATTGACTCAGGGGTCTTTGTAAAACCTAATTCTTTCCTTACAACCCTGTTAGCAGCCACCACATGGTCAAAAAATACTGCATTCATATCACTAATTAAATTGTTTTTTCGGTGCCAAGAAAGTGCACCTCGGAATTGTCCCATTACTTGGAGTTCGCCTAATATAAAAGAATCGAGTCCGCTACAAACATTAACTAAATGTCTCCAGACATCCATGCCTCTGTAGGTTTGGAATGGAACATAATTAAGGTTTGCAACTTCTAAAACTTTGTCAATTATCTCTTGACAACTAACTCCAAAACCAACATATAAAACTCTGTTACAAGTAGAAAATTCAAATATATCTCCATTCATTCCGTTTGTTATAGATCTAACAAATTTTAATCTTTCATCGGAATTCATACCCTCGGTAGTTAGATTTTTCATATGTTGAATTGTTGACTTCATTAGTTTTATGGTAACAAGAGAAATATCTTCAATGTCAACCATTTTAGAGGATTGAGAATTGTGTGAATTAACTTGATTTAGAAAGTGTGTGAAGTCAAAAGTTCCACTCGGCGACTGACTCCGCTCACTAGTCATGATGACACACTCAATCCGATGGATAACGACCATCTTAAAAACCTTGATTTTTGGTGCTTTCAGAATTAATCAACAGACATTATATTTTTCTTGATTTAATGTACCTAAACACATTTTTTAGAATAAATAGTTTTAATTTTAGATAGTAACAAAAAATGATGTTGGAGTGACTAAATCACAAAATAAATTTAATTATTTTTTTCTTTCAGATATTTCTCCGAGAATTATCAAGCCACCGTATCCTCCAACAATTAAACAAATAGAGGGAAAAATAGTTTTCGCTAACGGACCATAGTCTTGTATCAGAGCATCTCCGATTATCAATCCAAAGATTGCTGTAATAAACGGAATCGTGTGGTAATACCAAGAGAGGTTTTCTGCAAAGCGTTCAACCATGAATATCAATTAACTAGATTTAATAAATTAATTTTTGTTTAAAGTTTTAAACACATTACTCCAATATTTACACAAGAAAATAGAATATTCAAAAAAAAGATTTCAATCAAAAATTGGGTAAATACCGAGAAATATCTTATTTAAATTTATTATCCACTAAATTTACTTCCAATGCTTCTGGATTTTCAAGAGCAACTATTCCCTTGATATTCTGATTTTCTTCAAGAGATTCTGGAGGTTTTGCAACCTTTATTCGTGTTCCAGATAATTTTACATTTTGATTTGCAGAAACTTCTGGAGCATCGTGAGGGATGAAAACTCCTAGGCCGCCAAATATACTGTGATGCACTACCATAAGTACGCGCCCTTCGTCATCTACCTCCGAACGTACAATATGGAGAGTGCTTCCATCTACCAATAACTTGTCTGCATCACGCCAATCATCCCAATATTCTATTTCCGATTTTTCTTGATCTTTCATAGATTCTCTGATAGCCTCTTGCCTAGTTTTAACGTCCTTTTCTTTATCAGTTGAAACCTTGTTCAAATTATCTAAAAATTTTCGAATTTTTACAAGTTGCTTATTCTCAATTCCTGTGGCTGCAGTGTTTGTAAATAGGAGCATTTCCTTAATTTCCTCTGCTTTAGAGCTATTTAATTCCACAGCACATTCCAATGCTTCATCAAAAATTTCCAATGCAAACCATGGACGATCTACACCGAGAAGTGAATGGGCAAGCTTCAGAAGTTGTTGAATCGCTCCTTCTTTATCATCCTCAATCTGCTCTCTAGCCTGCTCAAGTTGAGAGGTAGCAATTTCTTCCTCTCCTGACAGGAACCTGGAAAGAGCTGCTGCAATCAAATAAATAAGATTGGGGTACTCTCTTTCCTTAGCAAGTTGATTGGCCTTATCGAAAAGATCTGCAGCCCTATCATTAGACTCAGAAGAAAGATTCAGAAGCCCCAGTTGATAAAGTGTTTTCAATTCTGCTACATCATCGAGGCTAAGGCTTGATAGGTATAATGACCTAGATAGATGCAATCTGGAAATTTCTATCCTACCTAATAGTCCTGCAAGCATTCCGAGTACCGTCTCAAGTCTTGAAAGAGGTCCAGCAATAGCACGATGAGCTATTCCTGCAATATTATCATTCATTGAAGCTAATCCCAGCCCAACAGATTCCTGACAATTCCTTGATAATTCAACCAATTCTTCATATATTCTAGGTAAATCAGTCACTTCATCCATTTCTAATATCTTTCCAAGGGATTGGTCAATTTCAGAGACAGGATGACAAATTTCTGGTAGTTTTCCTAGTTTATTCTTTCTAGATGATTTGACCTTTTCGCCCCTTAATATTCTTTGAAGTGTCCTTACCATTACTTCTTTGTCATCCTTTTCTTCTGCTTCATTAGTTGGACTTGGTAGGTTTGGTCTGCTGGTTAGAAGACTGTCCACAAGCCAAGTAAGTTTAGACTGTACATCATATTCGGCAGCTCTGCTAATAGCATACCTCATTTCTGCTGAGCGAACTCTTCTAGATAAGGCCTTTATTCGGTTAGAGTGTTGACCTTTGGCATCTTCTGAAATCCTGAATAAGAAGGTAGAAGGAGGACATGTATCAAATCCAAAACCTGCTTTTTCCTTAGTTGTAGTCATCTTAAAGTCGTCTGTGACTAAAGTTACTTTCTTTCCTTCTTGATGATACTTGGCGGCTAAAATCATTAGTGAAAGATCAACATCTTGCGGTGCAGCCTTCTCTCCAATTAGAGATGCAACACTTCTTATTTCAGCTTCAGAGATCTCTGATGTAACCATAACCTCCTGTAGTACCTCTAAGAGATTTGGCCTTCCATCCCATACTTTGAATCTGACATTTCTGACTTCTCCGTGTACTCCCGAGGTTACGTGGATTACTCCTTGGCTGTTCACCAGACATTTAGAAAAATCATCTCTGAACTCTTGCTTGGCAAGATTACCAAAATGAATGAATGCATTTGAATCTATGACCCATGTTTTCTGTTCCATAATTCTATGCCGTACTAAACTAGGTTAAAGTGATTTTTAAAAAAATTCTTCTTCGTCATCCTCGTCTTTGACGCCTTTAAAAAAAAATTATATTACCTAAATGAACCAATTAAAAAATTAAAAGAAGGTTTAATTAATTTCATCTATTCTAATAAAAATAAACTCATTTGCATAATCGCCGCACCAAAGAGCATTCCTACTATCATATATTGATTCCTATTTTGAGCCATCGCTTGTGGAATCAATTCTTTGAAACTTACAATTGCCATGATTCCTCCGACAAATGCAAGGGACATACCTACCATTAATGGAGTCAAAAAAGAACCTAAAACAAGCAGAGCGAATAATGCTCCAATTGGTTCAGTCATTCCAGTTGCCAGTGCAATTAAACCTGCTTTCCATTTACTTCCTCCTCCTTCTTTGATTGGGGCGGCTACTGCAATTCCTTCGGGAATATTATGTAGGCCAATCGCAATCATCAGAACAACTCCATATTGTGCGGATTCG
>PBHZ01000007.1 GCA_002719615.1 Methanobacteriota archaeon | reverse complement strand
CATCTACCTGAACTCCTGGATCATTGAAGTAATCAACAAATATTGTGGGTACTTTGGAGAGTCCAAACTCTTTAGCCGCATTCCATTTATGATGACCATCTAAAATAACTTTAGTCTGATTATCTGCTATTATCGGTTTATAGAAACCTCTCTTTTTGATTTTTTTTATCCTAATATTCAAATTGTTTTCTATTATTTCTTCATGCTCTTTCAAAGCCTTGAGTTCAGCGAGAATAACTACTCTACTCTCTGCTGCCATGACTTCTTCTAATGCAAGTAGGCTCATAAAGGAGTGTAAAGTCGGCGAGTCGCTAGGAGGCCTATATATGAGTCTAAATCAATATGTTAGGAATGTGTGGAAGCAGCCTAAAGCAAACATACCAAGCCGTTACAGAATAGACAGGATGGCTTCTTGGAGGAGAGAACCCGTCTTTCAGAGAATAGATAAACCAACTAGAATAGATGCTGCTCGAAGAGTTGGATATAAAGCAAAACAAGGAGTAGTTCTAGTTCGAACTAGAATACGCCGTGGAGGACTTAGGAAAGGTAAAATACATATGAAGCGTAAACCTTCGAAGTCTGGTATTACTAAGATAACAATGGCCAAATCTACTCAAAGAATTGCTGAAGAGAGAGCAAGTAAAAGATACCCCAATCTTGAAGTTTTAAACTCATATTGGGTTGGAGAAGACGGAAAAAATAAATTTTTCGAAATAATAATGTTAGATCCACATCACCCAGTAATAAAGGCGGATAAAAAGTATAACTGGATTTCTTCCGGAAATAGCCACAAAGGACGTGCTGAACGTGGAAAAACAAGCGCTGGCAAAAGAGGCCGAGGATTACATAATAAAGGAAAAGGAGCAGAAAAACTCCGTCCTAGTTTAAAGGCCAACAAAAATCGCGGAAAATGATTATATCATCCGTCATATTGATGTTTCAAACCCCATCGGTCTAGATGATGGTTGACCACTACCTCTCAGAAATACGAGGGCTTCCTGTGATTCTTCCTGATGGTAGAGTAATTGGAACTGTTAATGATGCCGTTGTAGAAACCAATGGTTGGAAATGCAGCCATATATTCGTCGCTAATCCTCCTAGTGAACTAGTAGAAGGTAGAGTTCATGTTTCAATTCCATGGCATTGGATACGTTCGATAGGAGATGTTGTCATACTCAGATGGTTTCCAAAAACTCCAATACCTCACGACTTATGATGTTTATATTACTATTCCAGTTTGATTACTATGTTTGATTTACACATACTGGGTACTTCTGGATCACGTCCCACGGGCACAAGATCTGTTTCAGGAAACTATCTTTCTACTCCTGATGGTAATTTAATTATTGATTGTGGAGAAGGATTCCAAAGTCGCCTAATTAAACATGAATTAGATCTAAAAAATAACCCTATAGGCATCAGAGCACGTGTTTCAAAAATAAAAGTAATATTACTAACTCATTCCCATTTGGATCATTGTTGGGGAGTTTTACCTTTATTGAAAACAATGCAATTAGATGGTCGACAAAAATCATTGACAATAATTGCTCCCTCTACTCCTCAAGCAATTGAATGGGCGGAAAAAAATCATGGAGAAACAATTCCAGATAATTACGATATAAATCCTTCAGATTTTGCCATTTTATTCAAAGAATGGCGTACTCACATAAATAATTCTAGAAAAAAAATGTTTAAAATAAATTGGATTCTAATACCAATTAATGGGCAAAATCCTCACGATATATCACTTCAACCAATTGAAGGAATAAAAATCACTGCAATTCCAACTAAACATACCGTTATTTCGGTCGCTTGGCTAATTTCAAGCATTCAGAAACCGGATAGGAATGTTTTGATATCGGGAGATACGAAATATAACGTTCCATCTTTCAAAAAAGAAATATTAGAAAAACCCGTGGATATATTAATCCATGAAGCGACATTTACCGATGAATTATCAAAAAAAGCTCAAGAACATGGCCATTCAACCGCTTTAGAAGCAGGAAAAACTGCCTCTGAAATTAATGCCCAAGTTCTTGGTATGGTACATTTTAGTCCAAGAATCAATGATCTTGGAGCGGTTGAAAAGGAATCTAGAATCAATCACAATAGGAGTTTTGCCTGCAATGATGGTGATATTTTCCGTGTATCAAACAATGGAGAAATACAATTATTCAGAAAGTATGAAAACTCATGGTACAATTATGATACTCAACGAACGTAATTGCGATACGATTCAAAAGGCATGTCGAAACGGTTGGCCAATGAAGATACAGCCCGGAGGCTTACTTGCTGTTGTGATAATATTACTTTCCGCTCAATACATCCATGCGGAATCTAAAGCAATAACCAATTGTAATAATGTAAATGCAACATCCTTGCCCGATAACTGGACACTAGAACAACAAAGTTGCGTACGAATAGATTTAGGTGAATTAGAACCAAGTAAAACCTTTGATTTTGAAATTTCTTCCAACAATGCAATAGATATACTCCTTTTCCCTGCTAATTCTTTAGAAGTTTATCTAAATGAACAATCATACAGAAATGAAATGATTTGGCAACAAGAATCAGTATTTGAAAATTTCAATGGAGATGGTGAATGGCATTGGACGGTTCCAGACGATAGAGAGAAAACCAGATGGTATATGATAATAGATAATTTTGCTCACCCAGGAGACGATGGAATGGGAGCACAGGGAGAATTAGAAGTCCAAGTCTCACTCGATATGCAAGAAATAATGACACAACCATATACTGTCTTTGACTCAATTATTAGAGTTGATACAAGTAGCTTTTCAGTAGCAGAAGGGCCGATTGTTGTAGATGCAGGAACTAAAATAAATATTTTCGCTAGAACAATGGAAGGCAATCCTGATATTTTTATTATGACTGAAGATCAGAAGAATCTCTACTCTAGCGGAGGAACTGCGGCTTCAAGGATAGTCGAAGCAGATTTACTTCTTGTCTCAAGTGAAATGTACAAGCAATGGTTAGTTCCAGAATCGTATGAGGGCATCAATCTCTATGTGATAGTTGATAACAGAGCAGGGCCAGGAGGAGGGGGAGCAGGTACAACGATTGCAAAGACTACTGTGACTATAACTCTTGATCCAATAATCAATCCTGTTATATCTACATTAAATCCTCAACAAACTTACGACGTAGGTGAATTAATTTCATTTTCTGCATTAGATACTCCCAACAGATCTAATCAAATTTCAGATTCTGGATATTCATGGGATGTCGATCAAGATGATATTCCAGATTTTTTTGGCCCAATACTTGATTACATGTGGCCAAATCCGGATAATGCATCTCTAAAATTAAATGTTCTTTCAACTGATGGAACAATGGTAAGTACCATTCTTGCTTTGCAAATAGAAGATAATACTCCTCCAAATGCATCTATTTTAGTTAATGGAGATTTACAGAAAGGTTACAATCAAACAATATTAATTAGCGCATTATTTTCTGATAATTGGGGTATTGAGAGTATAGAGTGGTTAGTGGACGGGATAATTGAGCAAAGTAATGCTAGTATTGGTGATGCAGCTAGCTCTTCGTTTACTTTCAGTTTTGACTCTAATTACCAAGCTGGTGAACATAATATTGAATTTATTGTTACTGACAAATCAGGTCAAAAATCTAGTGATAGTGTCAAAGTAATACTTTCTGATTTATCTCCTCCAATTTTTGATAATTATGTAAATCAAATATCTGTTTCTGTTGGTGAACCTGTAACATTTGAAATATCAGCATATGATGAAGAATCCGATGAAATACAATATTCCTGGATATTCAATGAAGGTAAGGAAGATGAAAAGCAGTTATATGGTAGATTAATTCAATATGATTTCCAAACTACTGGAGCACAGAGAGTGATATGCATTGCTGAAAATAATGCAGGATTATCTTCACAGGCAGAAATTATTGTAATGGTTATGGAATCAGAGTCAGAAGATAAATCCTTAAATCCATTTTTTATTCTAATTGTTCTACTATCATTTTTGATAATTATTTCCATTATTGCTTATACAATGTTTAGAAGAAGAATTCTGGTTAGAACTGAAGAATTATCACAAAAAAAGGAAGAATCAGTCGAAGAGATACAACCACCATCTGCTGAGGAACAAAAACTAATGTGGGCGCAAGCATCTCCTAACTTTTATAATTCTAACAATAATACTATTGCAGATATCTCGGATGTTGATTTAGAAGGATTATTGGAAGATGCTCAAACATCTCCATCTAAATCATCTACATCAGAAGATAGTTTACTCTCAGATTTGATAGATGATATTACGGATTCTAAAACTGCAAATACTGTTACTGAGCGACCATCTGACAGAATAATAAAGAGAAACTGCTCTTCATGTAATCTATTATTTTCTGTAGAACTACCAGTGGGAATTGATTCTGCTCGTACTGCCTGTCCTAAATGTGGCTCAATTGAGGAAGTAAATCTTGGTTGATTACATTCATTTGACTCAAAAACCCGACTGATTTAATGCTCATGAAGGGCAATAGCATATATCAGATATAGTCTAGGTGAAGTCATGGGAAGGCGCAACCCAATAGTATTCCCTCGTTTCGATTTCAATGTATCTCGATTAGCACTTTTACTTACATTTTTATTTTTATTACCTTCTTTGTCACCATTTGCTAATGTTGATGCTGAAGCGAGGATTGAATCAGATGATTTTGAAATTTTAGATGATTTATCTGATATTCTATCAGAAAGACAGAATATAATTAATACAAATACCATAGGTTCACTAGCCGAGCCAAAAATTGATAATATAGATAATCTTGTATCTCCTTCTGGAGATTCGGATCCACTTTCTAATATCGGCCAAGGTGTCAAGAACATTTCCCTGATAGAAACCAATCCTCCCGTACCTTCTCATCCGGATGCATATGATTTGGCAATAAGCGATGCAAATAGGCCAGGGCAAGTAAACACTATCTGGCAAACATTGATTAATGTTACAGATTATGTTATCTGGACAAAATATACAGATATTGATGGAAACGTTATTGAAAAATTTGAAACAGTAACATTCAGTGCCTCTTTATTATCATTGTTTAATTTTAATACTGATCCATTACTTCATGCAATCGATATTGATGGCGATGGTGATGACGATATTCAAGTTGGTTTGACAGTAGCATGGGATTTTAATGGTGGATGGGGCATTGATGGAGATTCTTTATGGATTGAACCAGGAATTTCGTTCACTGTAGAAGTATTGGGCGATAGCATTGCCGATTCAGACTGGAATAATTTAAAATTCTTACAAGTTTCTTTGATAAAAGCATTTGCTTATTCAGCCGATGATGCGGTACTAGCTCTTGGAGAAGGTGAAAGCTATATTTGGATTGTAGACTCAAGATTTACCTCTGCTCCTTATGACTTTTCCATAGAGATTGGAATTGAAAGATTTTATTTCGATATCTCACAAGCGAGTAGTGGTTTGATTCTAGCACTTACATTAGGATTGATTGATATAGGTCAGGATGAAACAGGCATCTCTTTCGCTTCAATTTCTGCTCCTTATTCTATCCGAGTTAACAATGCAGGGCAAGTATCTTGTCCCTCAAGATATTCGCCAACTGAGTTAACTACTCTACCATCTGAAGAAATTAATTGTGGAGTTTCTGCAGGTTTAGGTTATATTCATTTTTCTCCTCCTAATAATGATGGAACTAGAAATGTTTGGGAATTGGCATATATAGATGCAACATTTCATCCAAATGGTGAATCAGATAGGTTACCTTCTGAAGCAGAAATAATTATCAGAACTGATACAATATTACCAACCTCTACGGGACTAGAAGGGGACAAAAGTCTCACTACTATAGAATATTGGGCAGATGATAGAGCCGATTTATTCCTTCATTTTCATGAAAATAGATCGAATCTTCCAGCATCAGAATCTGATGGAGATTATGGTAACATAACCGATTCTTTAGGTTGGTTCAGAGGGATGCCAGAAGGATCAATGTCACCAGGAGAAATATCTAGAATTTTTAGAATGCTTGGCTCCGAGAATTCTCCAGAATTACCAGGCGGCCAGCCTGAAAGGCTAGGATTGATTATTGGTGTTAAAAATTTCTCAAGAGACACTAGTCCAAATGTTAATGATTTGACATTACCTATCAATCCTGCCAATCCTCCTAAGAGTTTAATACTAATAAGATCTAAACAATCAATTGAAAGTATAGATTATTCTTCTTGGTTCAAACGAGGTGGGATACAAGAAGACCATAGAGCGATACAGGTAAAGGCAAACGATATTCCAACCGCACTGATAGTTTATGGTTCATTTGAATTAGGAGGAACCTCCGACGTAGATGCTAGTTTAGATAGTGCTACAGACCTTGATTTTATTTCAAAAATAGTTGATTCAGTAATATTAAATCTAGTAGATTTATTTTTAGATACTGGTAGTGTGTTAAACGATGTCCCTTCGATTATAGTTGATTTACTCAGTGGCGATACTACATCTGGTAGCTTTGATGGAGCATCATTTCACATACTAATGACAAATAATTGGAGAGAAGATAGAACTATGATGCCTCTAACATCAATTGAGTTAGCAATCGGCTCTTCACCCCATCCAACTATTTCCGGAGACCATCTAATAATTTCAAAAGATACAGATTTAGATATAATACAAGGTCTAAATGGGCCTGTTGAACCTTTAGCACCGATTGCTGCTAGCGCAAAGTTTAGTGGTTTTATGGCAGCCTCATTTGTTGATAATAATGATACCAATGAGCAAAAAATTGAGATATTTACTGAATCTACTAAATCGCTTGTTATGTCATTCATAGAACATCCTCGTAATTCTATTATCAACTATTCCCATCATGCCATTTCTTTTTCCGATTTACCGAATGAGATATCTATTACAATCACTCCAAATTCATTAAATTATGCTGCATCATCAATTATCGATACTATTTCCTATACTGGCAATGAAAATAATCAATATCAGGCTGCAAATATAATAGGACTTCCAGCAAATTTTATTTCTACATTCGGTAATACTATTTCGTGGTCTTCAGATACGCCAATTAGTACCATAGAAGCGCAGATTTCAAATTCTTCTGATCCTGTTACAATGAGTGGTGACCATTTCTTATTTCACAATGATCCTGATAATTCTCAAGTCAGCCTATCCTCTAGGATTTCTGGTTTGAGAGAAATTGGATGGATTGAACCTCAAGAAGAGGGTGCGAGGGGTCTAGCAGGAATGGGGACTGCATTCATGTCGATAGCAAATCCAAATCCGATGTTAATCAATGTTGAAAAAGCACCAACCAGTTTAGATGATAAATTATCAGTAAAGGGAGAAATCAATCCTTTACCTTCTTCTTTATCTCTCAAGATACCTACGGGCATCAGTGAAGGGCCAACTTTGATAATTCCAGAATTTAACACTTCTCAAGGTCTATCTGGCATAGCATCGTTCATTGGGGGATTTTCTGACCTGGGACGCTCAGTTAATGATGTCCTCTCAAGTATTACTACGGATATATCAACAAGTTCAGGTACTGGGGCTTCTAATTTTTCTTTTGGAATTGAACTAGATTCAGATTCGGAATTTGATATAATGGTGGAGTCATATCACGGAGAGAAGAAGTCAGATAACCTTCCTTGGGTTCACGGTGTTTCTTTTGAGGCTAGCCCATCAGGTATTTCCGATGGCTTCCATCTAAGATTATGGATGCCAAGACTCCCTCCTTCTCTCGAATTATCAATATCCAGAGACGGTTTTGAAAATCGTCAAGATTGGTCTATATATGTAGATTTAGAATCTTGGTACCCTCAACATACTGAACTAATGCTAGTAATTAGAGGAATCAATGGCCAGGATTTATTTGTGACTATGAAAGGATTAAAAGTTGGAGAATATACAAGCCTAGGTTTAGATTCAATAATTACCATTACTACTTCTGGAGAAATAACTGAAGTTTCCACCTCAAGCCTCTATCAATTGTCTAATAGACTTGAATGGATTCATGTTCTCTTAATTAATAGAGAGGCAGGGTTACGAACTGAAATAATGATTAATGATATACCAGAATCTGTTGAATTTCAGGCAAGTTTAGGTTCTGCAATTTCAATAGATATGACTGTACCGGAACAATTTAGGACATCTGAAGGTTTTGCAGTCGGCTCTATGATGATTCAACAAATGCAATGGATGGACAACTTGTGGTGGCCTGCAACTGTATTTTTAACTGATATTCCGGGTTCAATGAACTTGACTACAGAACCAGATTTGAACTTTGATATAACTAAAGATTTAGCCTTTCAAGGTACTCCAATTCTAGATTTTACAGCTTCCGATATAGGTATGTCGTTGTATATTGAAGCATTTGGTAGAGCCATAAATAGTAGAGGAGATATAGTTCTCTTAGCAGAAGGAATGACTGATAAGATGATAATTAAACCAACAGATTCTTTTGGTTTACAAATAAGATCTGGAGGAGAGGGGGTTGAAAAGATATATCTCCGTTCAAGTAATATTCCCACTACTCCTCCAATAGTGATAGATGAAATGGAAGCATTGGGTGAAAACTTGAAGAGTGCTACAATTCATATCAGAGAAGTTGTCTATCCATACAGTGTTATTGAGATTGATGACGTACAGGGAGGACGTATCATTGCTTCAGCAAAATTACACGCCGAAATAGGCGACAAGAATATAGATCTGAAAGGTGTTCTAATTGATGCCCAAATAACTGGGGGAATTCCTACTGGAACTACTTTTGGAGTAAATGGTTTAGCTTCAGATCTTTCAATTTTAAGTATAATTCCGGGGATATCTGGGTCAACAAGCCATATAATGGCTCCAGAACCACTTTCTTCAGGTATTTTAACAATTTTATCGATGTTAGGAGGTAGTAATGATGGGCCTACTTGAAAGATTAAAAGATGTTAATGATGATTCAATAGAATCAGAAATAGCACATGATATTTTAGAGACACTTGAATCAACTAAAGAACTAATTTCTCCCAGGAGAGTCATTTTTGCCTCTGCTACTGTGCTTTCTTTAATTCTTGTTTCTATCTTCACCGTTGTATGGATAGTTCCTTATGATAGAGTAAGTGTAGATGTTGTATATCGTCAAGGAACTTCAGGGCACATAATTTTGGCACAGTTAGATAATCAAGGCAGTAGGGAAATAACTGATGTGACAATCTCAATACGATTTACAGATAAAAATAGTATTGAATTGGGACGTACTGATCATTATATTGGTTCACTTTCCGCTCATAGTTTTTATGCTGGAGACGATTTAGAATTAATCATAGGAGGGGCTTCAGTGTGGGAAAATTATCAAATAGAAATATTATTGGAATATAGTTATTATAATGGAATAGTAGATGAAAGATGGACACATCAAGTAGGAGATTGGACGATGGAACTTTTTACTGACCGTGCTCCAATTACAATATTCTAAGGATGATTTTTTCATGCAAAATAATATGTTAATAATCCGTAATTTACCCATACTATCAAATCACAACCGACGAGGCGAACACTCATGAATCAGCGTACAACCTTGCTGATGCTTGCGATTTTGTTGATGTCATATTCCCCATCATTAGAATATGATTCCCAGACAGAATATGATGAAATGAACTTGTTAGATCAAAATTATGAGAGAATTGAAATATCTCCCAATCCAAATACTATGCACAGTTTACCATTAGTATCATCATATTTTGAATCGGAGGAAACTAGAAATTTAAGAGCAGATACCCCTGTAGGAATTTTTACAGAAATGGGACTAATACCTACTGTTTTAATGAAATCTGAATTAACCTCTCCTCGCTCAGACTTATTACTAATTTTAATTGATGGAGAAACTGGATTATGGGATGCCAGACTAGAAATCATTGATTATGCTAATGTAGAAATACGTGCAACAATCCCTCCTTCTGGATTCTTGATACAAGGTACTCAAAATCAATTGAATAAGATTTCCAATCTCCCAATTGTACGTGCCAGTCATTTAGTTCCACTCGGCTTACTTTCAGATAAGCAATTCTATAATTCAGATACAGAAGATTCTGTTATAGTAGAATTATTAGGATGGAAAGATTCAGATTTAATTAGGCATGATTCTCCGGGGTTAAATCTACCCGGCTCTTTATCTGATGTAGCAAATGTATGGATGAATAATTATACTTCATATCAGACTGGATCGTATATCGGAGAAGTCAATGTAGGAGATATAGATGAAATACTAAAATACCCTGCTGTTTCATATATTTCTCCAATATTCGATCGTATAACATCCAATGACTATGCAAGAATCCATATGGGAATTAATACTGTTGAAAATGCATATTTCACAGGTTTAAATGGAAGTGGTCAAAGAGTAGCCGTTGCAGATACAGGATTAGATGAAGACCATGGAGATTTTGGCAATAGAGTTATCAATGTTGTTAATGTAGCAGGGGACTCATCCACAGCAGATACAAATGACGGTCATGGTACTCATGTTGCATGTACAGTATTAGGAGATGGTAGTAGAACCACAGCGTATGCAGGAGTTGCTCCAGAAGCAGAATTATATTTCCAAGCAATGGAAATAGATAGCACCGGTCAACTTTCTAATAGCGGAATTTACGGAATGCTGAATTCAGCATATAATTCAGGTGGTGCAAGATTTCACACAAATAGTTGGGGCTCTGCCGTAGGCGGGTCATATACAACACAATCCGAAGATGCTGATGACAGGACTTCTACGTGGGATCAATACTGGTCCTATCAAGGTATGACAGTTTTATTTGCTGCTGGAA
The DNA here is from genome assembly GCA_002719615.1 of Methanobacteriota archaeon. Lineage (GTDB taxonomy): Archaea > Thermoplasmatota > Poseidoniia > Poseidoniales > Thalassarchaeaceae > MGIIb-O3. The sequence continues at coordinate 89,735 of PBHZ01000007.1, read as the reverse complement.
ATGAGGGCGCGAATGGGATTTCTTCTCCCGGTACAGCAAAGAATGTTATCACAGTAGGCGGACACCAAAACAGATGGGATCCCGATGAAATGTATCCATTTTCCAGTCAAGGGCCAACAGATGATGGTAGGATAAAACCAGACGTCACTGGCCCAGGGGATTACGTCAGATCATGCTTAGCCCAAGAAGCTGAAGATGCTTCAACAAATATTGGCGACTCATACTATATTGAATACAGTGGAACATCAATGGCAACACCTGCTGTAGCAGGAGCTGCCGCTTTGGTTAGAGAATATATAATGGAAATTGCGGAACGCCCAGCCCCCCAAGGGGCTTTAATCAAGGCAATGTTGATTTTAGGGGCTGAAGACATGGGCACACGTAATATTCCCAATGGTGATGAAGGATGGGGCCGAGTAAATCTGATAGACACACTGATTCCGGATGAAGATGTAGGAATATATGTTGATGACAGATCTCGATTATCAGCTGGACAAGTAAATGAATACTCATTCGATGTTACAAGAAGTGGAGAACCATTGAAAGTAGTTGTTGCATGGTCTGATTATCCTGGTTCAAGTAGTTCAAGTATTCAACTGAGAAATGACTTAGATCTTGAAGTAATATCACCTAGTGGAGAAGTAACTTATTTAGGAAACGATTTCAGTAATGGTAAATCAACAACAGGGGGCTCAAAAGATAACAGGAACAATGTTGAAGTCGTATTAATTGATAGTGCTACCAATGGTATATGGACTGTTAAAGTGAAAGATACATCACATGGAGGTAGTAGAACATTCCAGCCTTATTCAATAGCAGTTAGGGGAGTAAATGTAAATGACCTTACTCCTGATCCAACATTCATTGTAGATTCATTTGAAATATCTACTCCAATACCACAGGTTGGTGAAGAAGTAGAAATATCAATATCAGTGAGAAATCAAGGTGCTGGATCTTTTACAGATGTTCCTGTGGCTGCTTATGCAAATTCTAATCCAATTGGAAACCAACTAATTACTATGTCTCCAGGTGGTGATGAGGAATTAACCTGGTATTGGACTCCAGTTTCCGAAGATGAGGGAGAAGTTGAAATCTCTTTTTACATAGATCCAAATGATGATTTAGAAGAGCTGTCTGAAGTTAATAACTATTTTTCGGTTTTAGTACCGGTTAGTACTCCGGGAATTAAAGTTTCTTCTGAAAGCCCAATAGTTACACTAGGAGAGGCATCAGATTTCACAACCCAGTGGGATATACTAATCACCAATACAGCATTATTTGAGACTAATGCAACAATATCGGTATCTTATCCGATTAGAACTAGGGACAATGTTCAATTCGATTGGCCAGGTTTCTTCAATAATACTAATTTCAATTTAGATGCTTCTGAAAATATACCTGTAACTCTACTTATGTCACACCCTGCTCCACCTCCTCCAGGTTTGTACAAAATGATAATCACTGGAAATGATATCGAGAATAATATCGACTCTGAGTTAGAAATATTTTTTGATGTACCCGTTCTTGCACAACCTCAAGTAATTTTACCCTCATCTGAGATATTTGTCAGCTCGTTGACAGATACACAATTTTCTTTTGAAATTAAAAATAATGGAAATGGTGCGCAAACTTATGATGTCTCTCTAATATCTCCTGCTGGTTGGAATTTAGGTTTTGATGATATTGGAGCATTTGCTGGTTCTTCATCTGGATCGACTGGGACTTTGATAAAAGAAGATAGAGTAAATATTGATGTAACAATCACTTCCCCAGGTGCATTGATTGAAGCAGGCTCTGAATTTATTGCTACCTTAGTGGTAGATTCCAGAGTGAGTGACGATACTTGGTCAACAGACATACCATTGATAGTTGAAGGGTATGATAAAATCGATCTAACTACAAGTCCAGAATCCGATGATTTTGAAAATAAACTCTTATCTGATGGCAACTATCAGTTTATTTTAGATATTAGTAATCAAGGAAATAGAGACATAACTTTGCAGCCAATACAAAGAACACTTCCAGGAGGATGGACACTTTCCAATCTTGAAGAAATAACAATAGGAAAAGGACAACAATCTCAATGGATTATGTCCATTACAGGTAACGGGAAAGCAACGAGCGGTATTTTAGAAATCAGGTTCATATCTGATTTCGACTACTCTATCGATTGGAACGTTACATTAGATGTGATTTCGGGTGCAATTCCTGTAGTTGACTTCTATCAAGTTGATATTCCAAATGGGCAAACCGCTGACACACCATTAGGCGTAGACGCCCATCCTGTTGGAGCACCCGGTTTTGATTTAGGCTGGACTGTGACAAACAATGGTACTGTGAGCTGGGAACCATCTGTTACTATGGAATTGCCTAATTCTGACTTTTCTTCTTCATGTTCACTAAATCCTCAGAAAATATATCCTGGAGAGTCCTCACGTGTTTGGTGTACAGTAATTATTCCCTTGTCTGCTGAAGCAGGATCAGAGCCAGAAATAACTTTAGTAATGGAAGATGGAGGAATAGAAACTAGAAATACTATTTCTCTTTTAGTTGAAACTGTTAATCAAGTTACATGGACTCTTATTCAAATCAGTGATATTTATGCTGGATTTTCAAGTACTATGTATTTTGAACTACAAAATACTGGTAATTCAGTAATTTCTGATCGAATTGTAGTTTCTGGGCCTAACAGTTGGAACATAAGAGTATTAGATGGGATGATGGTTAATCTACAGCCAGATGAAATAAGATCTGTGCAAATAGAATTTACTCCAAATAATGCAAAGGACGGTACAATAATCTTGGACCTCGGAGAATCAACAGAATTATCCGATTATAGCACACAAATCCCAATTGAAGTAAAAGGAGCTGTCAATGATGAGGGTGTTTCATCCACTTTAACAATCGTATTATCAGTTATTATAATCTCAATAGTAGGTGGTGGATTTTATATTTATCAACAAGAACTTCCAAAGAAGAAAAATTTAAGATCTACTGATAAAAAGAAGAAAGAAGAAGATTTGATAATTAGTTCAGAATCAAAAAATACTGAAAAAACTGAACCCTCTCAGAAAAATCCAAAAAATTTACAGAAATATGATGAATATCCCGGATGGTTATGGGATTCAGATAAAGAAACTTGGGTTCCCGACCCGGAACATCAGGATATCCAATAGGTTTTATCAAATAACGACCTTAGAACTAAATTGATTCTCTACAAATATATATTCTAATTGAACTTTTATTCCAAAGTCCTTTGAGTAAAGATTGATTCCGGGGTATGATGAGGAACAATTCTGTAGTCACAATTTTGATTACTTTGATGCTTATTACTATATCTTTGCCCCTTGTTTCAGCTTCTGTTAACGTAACTCTCTCTGCTTCTCCAACTAGTCAGTCAGCTTCATCGGGGGATGATGCAACATATACAATAACCGTTTCAAATTCTGGGGAAGATGACGCCACCATATCATTGAGTACGTCTCAAGCAGCAGAATGTAACGGCTACACTTCTTCTTTAGCAGATCAAGTACTTACTGTAAATGGAGGGAGTAGTGAAACCACTGAACTCACAGTATCTCTCTCTGATACTGCAGGAGACAGTTGTGAAACTACTGTTTCCGCTACTGCTGTTGGAGCCACACCTGGAGATCAAGACTCAGATTCTATCACAGTTGAAACAACTAATGAAGACGGAGGAGGGCAATATTCAGTCCAAATTTCCATTAAGAATGATGGTCCTCAAGTAATAAATTATGATAGTGAAGAAGATGGCGATCAAGTCAAATGGGAACTTATTGTAGAAAATACTGGAGAACAATCTTCTGCAATGCAAATCGAAATAACATCCGACGGTGATTGTGATTCAGACGGTTTGTCTGCGAACTCAGATAAACAAACCACAGGCAATCTTGGTTCTGGAGATACAGAAGAAGTAGAAATAACGGTTGATGTCCCAGATGAAGGAGCAACCGAAGCGGATTCGCATTGTTTCATAGTTCGAGCAACTGTAACTCAAGATCCTAATGCCGCCGACAGAGCTGAAGATAACATTACATTAACTCTCCAAATTCCGGAAATAAAAGAATGTGAAGCATCTCTTGGTAAATCTTCTCATACTTTAGACCCATCAGAAACTGCATCTAATTCAATATCCATCACAAATATTGGAAATACTGATTGGACTGCAACTGCTAATGCTGCTTCGGATGACGGCGATATCAAGAATTGGATTTCTTTTGAAGGCGCCTCGTCAAAAACGCTTACTGAACCGGGGACATCTCAAGATTCACATACATTTCTATTTTCAATAACTCCGGATGATTCAGTCGAACCCGGGACAGTTCAAATCAAAATTCAAGCAAGAGCTGGTGTTGCAGTTGCTTGTCAAGAAATTTTGTATATTACTTTAGGACAGAATAAGGATGCTTCTTTATCACTTAGTAATCAAAAGGTATCTAATGTTCAGCCGGGGACTACAGAAAGAGTAGAATTAACTGTTAAGAATACTGGTAATGGCCAAGATACATTTGCGGTCGGAGTAACAAATTTACCCTCTGGTTGGCAGGTTACTATGTCTCAAAGCAGCGTCACCATCAATGGAAGACATTGCGGACCAAATAATTGTAATACAGAAATCTTAGATGCCGATGTAAAAGTTCCTTCTGGAGCACTGGCTAACATTCAATATGAACTTGAATTCTATGTCAATTCGGCAGGTTCAACCCATGATATAATATCTCTAGAGGTCACTGTAGCGGCTGTTCATTCTGTAGATACGTCCTTAACTTCAGATTCTCAAACAGGTAAATTTGCTCAAATTGTAAAGTTCCCTTTGACTATCGAAAATACAGGCAATATTCGTGATATATTTGTTTTGGATATTTGTAATCCTAATATAAATTCTTCGTGTTCTTCTCCTGCTTGGAATGCTTCTTTTTCCAATACTCAGGGTAATGCAATTTCTACAATCACTTTGGATCCATCTGAATCTTCAGACGTATTTATTGATGTAGTAGTTGAAGATCCTTTTGACAACAGTGAAGAAGCATTTGAGGTAAGAGTAGGAATTATGGGTTCATCATATGTATCTACGGAAATAGTCAGAGTTACAGTTTCCAATTATAATTACAGTATGGCAATTTCCTTCCAGAATCCAGAAGATGATCCATCCAGTGCTTCATTGTCACTACCTCCCGGCGGAGGATACGGAACATTTTTCTGGATTGATAATACGGGTAATGGAGGAATAGATGATGCAATTATTACAGTTAGTGGCATGGAATCCTCTGTATTCCACACAATTAAAGTCGATGGAGTCATTACAGATGACGAGATTTCAATTCCATCCGACTCTAGAGTTCTAGTTGAAGTTGAACTAGAAGTAATAGAGGGGGTTGAAAGTGGAATTTCTGGATCAATAAGTGTTAGTGTATCCTCGAAGAAGAATACCGCTCAGGTTTCATCAATTAATTTCAATATAGACGTAATGATAATTCATGATTTACAATATACTTTAGACTCAACCCCAGAAGAAATAACGGTTAAATATCCAAATAGAGCGACTTTTATCGTTTATGTTACAAACAATGGGAACTCAGAAGAAAAAGTAGAAGTCATCACTCCCGCACCTTTACGTCAATGGTCAGTGGATGTAGTTCCTGACGATTTCATTTTGCAACAGGGTCAGACTAAAGAAATAGAAATCCGAGTCACACCTCCTGTCGGATTAAAGGATGATGATACTTACAAATTTACAATTATCATTCAGCCAGAAGACACTCCTGTTGCAGGAGAGCCACTTGAGTTAATTGTAAATGCCGATACTTCAACAATTAGCCTAGCTAATAATTTAGCAGGGCAAGTTTTACTCTATGGTGCAATGCTAATTGGCTCAATTCTCCTCATTTTGGTGTTTTTAAGGGCAAGAAAAGAAAATAAAATCATCAATGAAGCCTTGTCACTTAATCAAGAAGATTGACCATACCTCACAACGCTCGCCGGATACACTTATGTTCCGTTTTCAGGTGGCAACGTTTGTCGACCTCTAGTGCGACGTGTGGTGTGAGTGTGTCTGTACCTGAAGATTATATTGCGGTAGGCGTTATGGCTCTTGTCGGTATTGGTTTCCCAATAGGGAGTTTCATCGGTTCAAGACTTCTCAGACCTACTCCAAATTCCAATAATAAATCACAACTAAGCTCTTGGTTGCTACCTGGATATGAGACCGATCAAAGTCTCTATATTCGTCGAGATAGTACCTACGAGTGCGGTTCCGAACCTGTCGGAGATGCAGATATAAATTTCCATTTTCAATATTATTGGTATGCAATAATTTTCCTTGTTTTTGATATAGCATTTATGTTTCTGGCATTTGGAGGAGTTATCACAGTACAAGACAAAACATTAACAACATCAGAAGTGTACAGTGCTTTGCTAACCCTTTCAATTTTTATTATTTTGATGAGTCTTGGCGTTTGGCATGTTTTCAGAAAAAGAGGCAGAATTTACATATGAGGAATTATTATGGCAGAAGATGGTCAGAATTATACTATGTTTAGTAGTCGAATGTTAATTGATACTGTTGGGGATACAACCGATGCCGCGCTTGAAGCAAGTGGCCTTAGAGATGTCATAGGGGTTCTAGCAGGAAGACTATTCAATTGGGGCCAAAGAAAATCTTTGTTTCCTTTACACCTGGGGATCAAATGTTGTGCATTAGAAATGGCTGCTGCTGGTGCTAGTCGTTTTGATGCAGAAAGATTTGGTGTCTTCTTCAGATCAAGCCCAAGACAATGTGATGTTTTGCTTGTCAATGGCCCGATAAGTAAGAAATTTGCTGATCCAATAGTTCGTCTATGGGAACAAATGCCTGAACCAAAATGGTGTATTGCAATGGGAGAATGTGCTATTTCAGGCGGTCCATACTTTCAATCTTACAATGTCCTCGAAGGTGTCGATACCGTAATACCAGTTGACATTTATATCCCAGGCTGCCCCCCTCGTCCTGAAGCACTCATTGATGGATTTGGTAAGTTACGCGAAAAAATAATCCGCATAGGAGCAGTACCTAGTCATTCTAGAACTGACAGCACAGCTCCAATAATAATTGGGGATGAACAATAGAGAATAAGAGGTATTACTATGAGTGTTATTTCACAAGAATCCCAAATATCCTCCGCGGAAGATTTAGCAAAAAAACTTGACTCTATTGATGGAGTTTCTTCTTTTGTAGATCAACGTTCCAGTGGAACCCAAATTAGACCAGTTGTTAAATTACAAGTTACTCCAGAAAATTGGCGAGAAGTTGCTGAATCACTATATGTTGATTATGCTGTGGACTATTGCTCAATGATAACTGGTATTCATTGGCCCGACTCAAAAGATAAAAATTGGGAAATAATATATCATTTCCTTAGGACAGGAGTCAAAAATCCACCTCATAGTGATGGAGTAGTACAACCAATAATAACCAATAATTCTGAGTTAAAAGGTTCTGATGTACCTTTGGAATTAGAAGTAACTATTCATTTAGGAGATACTCGTACTCCTTCAGTTGCAAGTGTTCAAGATATTTGGGTTGGAGCAGATTGGAACGAGAAAGAAACATGGGATTTAGTGGGGATTGATTTTGAAGGTCATCATGGAATGCGCCGCGTCTTACAACCTCACGAAACTCCAAAAGGTTATCATCCATTACAAAAACAACATAAACTTAGATATCATAACTTCCAAGAAATGTATGATGATGCGCAGGGTTTCAAAAGAAAACCAGTCGACTCTGAGAGAGTTAAATGAGGAAATAACATGGCAGAAATGTGGATTTCAATGGGGCCACAACATCCTATGACGCATGGATTATGGACATTAAAAGTAAAAGTAGACGGTGAAACTGTAGTGGATACAGAACCTGATCTAGGCTATATTCACAGAGGTGTCGAGAAAATTTGTGAATCTAGAGATTTCACACAAATTACAACCTATTGTGATCGTTTATGTTATGCAAGTGCAAATACTTGGTCTCATGCATATATCTATGCAGCTGAAGATTTACTAGGCGTCGAAGTTCCTGAAAGAGCAGAGTATATCCGTCTAGTTGCGGTCGAATTACAACGCTTAGCCAGTCATTTGATGTGGTTGGGAGCCTATGGGCCAGATATAGGAAATCTCAGTGTAATGGTTTGGTGTCTACGTGAAAGAGAAATGATGATGGATTTACTACAAGAATTGGGTGGTTCTAGAATGCATTACAATTTCCCTCGGGTTGGTGGCGTAAAAAGAGACCTTCCACACGGTTTTGCTATGCGAGCAAGACATAAACTCTCTCTCTTCTTGGATCGTATTCAAGAGTATGAATCCCTTTTTGATGAAAGTACAATTTTCCTTGTCAGAAGTCAAGGTGTCGGATATGCCAAACCAGAAGAAATGATAAATCATGGCGTATCTGGCCCTAATCTTCGTGCTGGAGGCGTAAATCATGACATTAGAACATCTCATCCTTATTCTGTTTACTCCGAATTAGACTGGACTCCAGCAGTTGAAAGATCATCAATTAAAGGTGCAGACTGTTATGATAGATATAGAATTAGAGTAGAAGAAATGCGTCAAAGTGCTGATTTAGTTTTGCAAGCACTCGATAAAATGCCAGGAGGAGCGGAAACGTATCATGAACCAGGCGATTCGAAAATATTAGCAAAAGCACCTTCAAGGGCACCAGAAGGGACAAGTGGGTCACATCATTTTGAAGATAGTAGAGGAGAATCAATGTTTTACATAGCCGGAGGTGGCGAAGGCAGAGGTAAAATGCCATACAGGGTTTCTATAAGGTCACCTATGTTTATTACTATTCCATATGCGTCTAAATGCATGATAGGGTACAAAGTTGCTGATATTCCAGCAATTATGGGTTCATTCGATCCATGTATCGGAGAAACAGATAGGTGATTAAATGACTAGTAGTGATTGGTTAGATATTCGTGGATGGTCTGAATCAATTATTGGATGGTCAATGGACACTACACACGATTTATTACCTAACTCAATACAAAATGACTTTGCACAAATGCAACCAGCATTAGAATCCTTTTTCTTAGCTACAGTGATGTGTACGGTGGTATTTGCAATTATGATGCTTACCCTAATGGTTGTCCCGTATATAGAGCGTAAATTTATTGGAAGACTAATGGATAGAATTGGTGCCACGACTTCATTACGCAGTCTTTGGATTGGAGAAGGAAGTGCAACCGCAGGAGATTGGTGGAGTAAATTACCTATGGGGATGGGTACTCCAATAGGTTTTGTAAATGCTAAATTAAATCAGTCATTCGGTAATGAACATCCTCATGAAACTATTTCAAGAGTTAACAATAGAGGATATCATGGTATTTGGTTTCTATTACCAGGCTTTTTCCAAGCATTAGCTGATTTTCTAAAATTCGCCACAAAGGAACATATAGTTCCCAAGAAAGCCGATAAATTGGTATTCGAGATAGCACCCGTAATAATAATAGCAACCACAATAATGGTTTATGCATTTATTCCATTTGGTCCGCATATCTGGGCGGCAAATCCGGATCTTTCTTTAATTTTCATGATGGCAATTTTTGGTGTTGCCCCATTGGGAGTATTTTTTGCAGGGTGGTCATCTAACAATAAGTATACTCTGATAGGAGGGATGCGCTCTGCAGCACAATTGACTGCATATGAAATACCTCTTTTAATTACCGTTCTAAGCATAGCTGTAATTAGCGGGTCATTCAATATTCTAGAAATAGTTGATTTCCAAATTGAAACATCCAATACTTGGAATATTTTTATTCTTCCCTTAGGTGCTGTACTTTTTCTCGTTACCATGATTGCAGAAGTGGAGCGAATACCTTTTGATATGCCCGAAGCAGAAGCGGAACTTGTAGAAGGCTGGTGGACTGAATATGGAGGAATACGCTGGGGCCTTATGTTCGCTACTGAAATGATGAGGGCTTACGCGGCATGTATCTTATTCGCAATGTTCTTCTTGGGAGGTTGGGAGTTTCCTTTCGAAGATTTCTTATCTTCATTACCATTTTTAGGAGGAATCTTTGAAGTAATATTCACCTTAATACCAGGCTTANTTTGGGTCTTATTAAAAGCATGGTTATTATTTGCATTTTTTGTCTGGATTAGGGCATCATTACATCGTATAAGAACAGATCAAATTCTAGAATTTGGATGGCTCTATCTTCTTCCTTTATCTCTAGTGAACCTTGTGATTGCTACTTTCTTACGCCTTGAAGTTTGGACAGATTCTGGTTGGCCAATTTGGGCTGCGCCTGTTCTCACACTTACTGCACTATTCTTCTTTGTAATATACGCTTTAGATGAAGATGAAGAAGCATTATCACAATCACGCCGTCCATACAGTACACAGACTTTATCCAAGGCATATCCCGGTACTCAGAAGAAAGCTAACAGGAAATTCAAGAAAGAAAAGCTCCGAGGAACGATAGGAGGTGAATTAATTGAAAAATCTAGAATATAACACAGGACACCCACATGCGACACCAAATTTTCGTAATTTAGTCATTAGGCCAATGTGGATTACGATGAAAACTGCTTTACGTACCATTCCCTATATTGGGAAAGCAAAATTTCTCAAAAATGACTATCACGCACAAGAAGCAACCATGGTAGATGAATATACAATTAATCGAGTCGGTGAAAATCACCCATCCGTTGGACAGGTATATTCTGCAGATAGGGAATCCTCTCCTGCATTGCCTTTTTTGGAACGCCCAGTCACTATAATGTTTCCATATGAAAGATTAGAAGATATGGAGCCATGGCTTTTTGTCCCAGGTAACTATAATGGACGTATAGGAATTGTTTGGGAAACTTGTACTGCATGTAAGGCATGTGTCAAGGCATGTCCAAATGATTGCTTACACATGACTAGTGAAACAAGAGTCAATGTTCTTGATACTACAAACGAAGGAGATGAATGGCATGGTTACGGGGGAGAATTAGAAGCCGGTGGTTTAGCAGCCCGTGAGAAAGATAATTTTACTGAAATAGAGACAGAGTTTGATTTAGTTCATGCGCATGCCCCTCCTCCACAACAATATGATTTTGCTGAAATTATCGATATTTCAGGCGATACTGCTACCGTTAGATGGCAAGANGGGTCTGGAATTGAAGAGATAAATACTTCGCATNTAAGGCCTGCAGAACAAGATATTGTATCTGGTAGAATTGATTTGGGACGATGTATGTTTTGTGGCTTGTGTGCAGAAGCATGTCCTTTCGAATCATTTTTCATGACAAATGAATATGATGGNATGACTGGATATACGCGTGAACAACTTTGGATGGATGCTGACCGTACACGTTTACTTCCAGCAGTTCATCAAGAGCGAGTAGATATGGAATTAGCAAAGAGGGCTCAGAAAGAAAAAATAAAGCGAGAAAAGAAAGCTGCTAAATTGGAGGCCTGATATTGTCTATTGACTTCCAAGCAATTGTATTCGTTATTATGGCTGCGCTTGCTATTTTAGGTGCTCTTGGATGCGTATTCTCCAGGAGGGTAGCACATTCTTTACTTTCTTTAATGCTCACCTTTTTTGCAGTTGCTGGTGTTTTTGTACTAGCTGGAGCAGAGATGTTGGCGGCAATACAAATCCTTGTTTATCTTGGGTCAGTAATGTTAGTTGTTCAATTTGGTGTTATGCTGACAAGACGTAAGATATTGGAGGTTGACTACTGATGAGAACAATNACTGCTTTAACTTCTTTAGGAGTTTTTATTTTTGTTCTTTTACTGTTAAATGAGGTAAATTCACATTCGATGTGGGATGTATCAATTTCTTCTAATTCACCAACAACTCTTGAATTTGCAGATGCTATTTTCAATCAATGGGCATTTGCTACCATCATACTTGGAACTCTTCTATCAATGGCAATGATAGGAGCATCATATTTAGTCAGAGATGAACGTTTAATCAATCTTGTGTGGGATATTAGGGGGGAGGTAACTGATAGTTTGGAAAACATAAGTACGTTCAAAAAATTCACTCGACCCTCTAAACAAAAGGAGGAAGAATAATGATAGATCCCAGCTGGATAGTAGGCTTGGGCGTTATATTATTCGGCATTGGATTATTGGGTACATTCTATCATAAAAATGCAATAGTTGTTTTGATGTGTATAGAATTAATGCTTAATTCTGCAAATCTTAATTTTGTTGCAGGAGCAATGTATTATGGAGATGTAAATGGTTGGGTTTTCACGGCTATCGCTATAGCTATTGCTGCAGCTGAAGTTGCAATCGGATTAGCAATTCTACTATCAATGTATAGTACTCAACAAACTATTTCCTTAGAAGATGCCAATATTTTAAGAAACTGAGGTGAATTAATGGGTGAGGTAAAACACGAATATCCACTCCTGTATCCTCTTATACCAATATTGTTGTTGGTGCCAATTCTAAAATTAGTGGGCTGGGAATCTGTAGATGCCGCATTTTTAATTGTTACAATACCATTATTGATATTCCCTACAATCTTAATAATTGGTCAAATTTATAATAAAAATCCAATATGGAAAAATAAATGGAAAGAAGGTGGAATTTTAGCACTTGGGGCACTTACTGTATCCTTAACAATAGCACTTTGGATATTATTTGATTATTTATATGGCAATTCCAATTTTTCAAATCAATCTGTAGATACATGGTTTGAATGGATATCTTTTGATTTCCTACAATCTAATTACGTCTTCTCTCAAGAAAGTCGGATAATAGGTATAGGTGTTTGGATAGATCAAGTAACTTTGATGATATTATTTGTTGCAACATTTCTGTGCTTTTTGATTTGTTGGTTTAGTATGGGTTACATGAATACTGACCCGATTAATGAAGATCGTAACCACCGCTTTTATGCAGAATTCGTATTATTTAGTATGGGTATGTTTGGAATGGTATTGGCAGATAGCTTTCTTTGGCTTTTCATATTTTGGGAAATAATGGGGCTCTGCTCTTATCTCTTAATAGGATTTTATTATTGGAAAGTTAGNGCTGCATATGCCGCAAAAAAAGCTTTTCTCACAACTAGAATTGGTGATGTTTTTCTAATGGTTGGTTTATTTATTCTGTATGATATTTATGGCTCATTAGACTTTGCAGTGATTTTTGATGATCCATCAACAGGTGTTTCAGGAGCATTAGTCGATTCAAATAAATTATTCTGGGCACTTTTACTATTATTTGTAGGAGCAGTTGGGAAGTCTGCACAATTTCCTCTTCATGTATGGCTACCTGATGCAATGGAAGGTCCGACACCTGTTTCTGCACTAATTCATGCTGCAACCATGGTAAATGCCGGATTATACCTAGTAGCTAGAATGGTTCCTTTTGTTGATATACACTATAATGGCGTACCAGGATTAGAAAATCTTGGAATAATCATTGCATTTATAGGTGGAATAACAGCATTTATGGCTGCATTAATCGCATTTGTTCAAAATGATATTAAGAAAGTTTTAGCATATTCAACTATGAGTCAATTAGCATATATTTTTACTGGTTTAGGGGTGGCTCTGTGGTTTTATAACACCGATCATCACCATGCAGCTATGATAGCATTTGGAGCTTCAATGTTCCATTTATTCAATCATGCAATGGCTAAAGGGATGTTATTCATGGCAAGTGGTTCTGTTATACATGAAGTTCATCATGCACATGATCACATAAGTGAAGGAAATCATGATCATAATTTTGATCCACAGGATATGCGTAACATGGGGGGCTTGGCTGCAAAGATGCCAATTACTGCAACAGCGATGATGTTTGGTTCTATGTCAATCATCGGTGTTCCTCTCATCGGGGGCTTCTGGTCTAAAGAAGGAATAATTGCTGAGACTTGGAAAGCTGCTATAGAATACGAGCCAATAATGTTTGTACCGGCTATTCTCATACTTGCAACTGCAGGTATGACAGGATTCTACATGTCTAGAATGTGGCTAATGACATTTGCAGGAGAGCCAAAAAACGATGTTGTAAATCATGTCCATGAAGCAACTCCTTGGATTAGAGAACCGCTTTTGATTCTTACAGTAATAACTGCAATTGGTGGTTTTGGCCTGGCTTTATTTGACATTATTCATTATTTATCATCAGATATAGATCATCTAAAAATGAAAGGATTGTTGTACACTTTAGATCATGCATTTTTACCTTCCGATATGAATACAAGAGTTGTGGGTTGGACAACAATCATGCTTTCTTTCATTATTGGGCCAATTATTGCTGCAAGAGTTCACGGAGGCAAGCTACAAGAAGGAGAAAAGGCAATACCATTAATCAGTTGGTTGGTATCTCTTTCAGGTAAATTTGGAAGTCAAGATGTAGATAGTATCTCAAAATCACAATTTTCTGAGGCATTACAAAATAGATTATATTTTGATGATTTTTATGAGTATTTAATTTCAAAAACCGTCATACCATTCGCAAATTTTTCTGCATGGTTTGATAGAATAATCATTGATGGTATAATAAAGCAAGTAGAATCTAAATCAGTTTCTGGATCACTAGAGGTTAGGAAAATAACCACAGGTAGTGCTAGAGATTATATTTTGATGGCTGCAGTTGGTATGATTTCGATTTTCATTTTGATATGGGGGGCAAGTTAATGAATCCTGATATTTTAACAATAATTACTCTTGTGCCTATTTTTATAGGTTTTCTATTGATTATTTTACCTCAACTTTTGCCTAAAGAAATTGCAGATAATCTAAAATTAATTACTCGTAACATTTCTATGGGAGTAGCATTAGCAATTTTTGCTATTTCTACAATGATTTTTATTGGAACAATAGGTAATGTAGATTGGACCAATATTTTACATGGCGAATACGTATTGAAGAATGAACAATTCTCTCTTATTTCTTCCATAGGTGTCCAATGGAAGGTCGGTGCGGATGCTCTTTCATTTCCAATGATTTGGCTAACATCATTGTTGATTCCAATTTCCATGCTCGTAGAATGGGATGCAAAGAAAGGCCATATCTTCCATCCTCTAATATTAATTATGGAAGGAGCATTATTGGGTGTTTTCGTTTCATTGGATTTATTCATTTTTTATGTTTTCTGGGAATTGACTTTGATTCCAATGTTCCTGCTGATACTATTATGGGGCGGTGAAGATAGAAAATATGCTGCAATGAAATTCTTCATTTACACATTTACAGCAAGCGTCTTCATGCTTATAGGTATTCTAGTGCTGTATTTCCACACTACTCCAATTACTGGAATGGGGAGCATGACCGGCCATCATTTTGATTTGGTTCAAATGTCTATACAAGATAATTTGATTCCTAATGAAGGACTGAGACACTTTGTTTGGATACTTTTACTCATAGGCTTTGCGACTAAAATGCCCAGTGTTCCTGTACATACTTGGCTTCCTGACGCACACGTCCAAGCTCCAACAGCCGGATCTATGTTATTAGCAGGAGTTATGCTGAAAATGGGTGCTTACGGTTTTCTTAGAGTTGCAGTGACAATCTTCCCTGAATCAACTATAATTTTTATGCCACTTTTGGTTTTCTTAGGAATGGCAAGTTTAGTTTATGGAGCATGGGTGTGCATGGGTCAAACAAACCTCAAGAGAATGGTTGCTTATTCCTCGGTTTCACACATGGGATTAATTTTCCTAGGTATAGCTACAATGCAGCCTCTTGGTATCGCAGGCGCATTATTTATGATGTTCGCACATGGGGTCATTAGTCCACTACTCTTCGCTGTTGCAGGGGCTTTCAAACACCATTATCACACACTAGAAATTGGCTCAATGCGAGGAATAGCACACCACTCCCCATATCTTTCAGGCCATATGATGTTGGGTTGGATGGCTAGCTTAGGACTTCCTTTGATGGCAGGCTTCGTCGCTGAAGTTGCAATATTAATAGCATTCTGGATGTCTTTTGGGTGGTTAGTTATGTTACCTGCATTAACATTAATCATTACTGCAACATATTACCTAACGTCTATGCAGCGCACGATTTTTGAATCCGATGATCCTCACCAAGGTATATTGCCCGCATCTCTTCATGGTGATGACCCTCATGATGTAACCTGGAATGAAAATACAGGTATGTTCATACTAGGAATTTTTACAATTATATTTGGTATTTTCCCATTTATTTTCTGGGATATGATGTCTGTATGGAGNACTGGGTTTATGTCTGATGTAATGATTAGTGCTTTGGAAAATACTGATGTTTGGAGTCCAAATATAGGNTGGATATTGGAGGCATTCAAATGAATTCCTTAAGCGATATTTCTTTGGAATTATTATTACCTGAGACTATGATGATTGTTGGTACATTAGCAATGATAATGATTCCCAATTTAGGTGATGCNAAGATTAGAATACCTCTTACCAATACAACTGTACCAGTATTTTTTGGAGGCACACGATTCACTCAAGTAAACAATCCATTTATTCCAAGCGTAGTTGCAATGATTACTTTCACTGCATCCTTCTTTATGTCATTTATCATGCTTGAAGCAGAAANAAATGGAAATATAGGCGAAGTAATGGAGATAAATCAATTTACTAACTTATTTTCATTAATTTTTACCTCCGCCCTACTAATAACATCTGTAGCAACCTTTTACAGAATGCCTCCNCATAAAAATCCTGAAATACCCAAGAATACAGATTCAGAATCTTCTACAGGTAATAAAATAAAAATATTAATGAATAATCGTCGTCAAGTAGATTTTTACATCCTCTTAATGATGGTTGGATTAGGCATGTGTCTTATGTCTAAATCTACACATTTATTCTTACTTTTTGTCTGTCTAGAATTAGCATCCTTATCGTCATATGTCCTTGTGGGCTTTTACAAGGAAAGCGATATAGGTGGAGAAGCAGGAACAAAATATTTTGTTGTTGGTTCAGTTGCCTCAGCCATAGGAATATATGGAATGTCTTTGCTCTACTTGTGGAATGGAAATCTACAAATAGACTCTCTAACATCTTCATGGTCGACTATGGAAACTCTTGATCCGTTTGCTGGAATTGGGATCGGTTTGATGCTTGTTGCTTTCGGCTTCAAAGTTGGTGCAGCGCCCTTCCACCTGGCGATTCCCGATGCATACTCTGGGTCTTCTACTCCTATCGCCGGGTTACTTGCAACTGCATCTAAAGCAATGGGTTTTGTAGCTATAATGAAGATATTACTCATTATTACATCTTCTGAAGAGGGAGTAGAAGCATATTGGATGGTTGCAATTGCATTAATTTCTGTAATTACTATGACTTGGGGTAATTTTGCCGCTTTAAGTAGCGAAAATCCAAAAAGAATGTTGGCCTATTCTAGTGTTGCTCATGCAGGTTATATGCTTGCTGCAATTGCTGCGATTGGAAGCGGTCTGGGAGACATAGACTCTAATATTCTGATAGTTACTGCTGTTATTTTCCATCTAACGATTTTAGTTTTATTCAAATTTGGAGCATTTCTGGTTCTTACTATGCTAGAAAAGGATGGACTAAGTCACAATATGGATGGTTTGAAGGGATTAACACGAAGAGATCCTGTCATAGCGGTTTCTATGTTCATATTCATGCTTTCTTTAGCAGGAATACCTCCCCTGTCAGGATTCTTATCTAAATTATTAATGATTAATGGAATAGTAAATGTGTCTGCAGACACCGGTAGTTTATCCTCTGCAACGATATTGTCTTGGATAACTAGTGTTAATATTATATTTTGGTTAGCACTTTCAATAGTAATCAATAGTGCAGTTTCGTTATTTTACTATTTGAGAATAGGTTTGATAATGTTCTTTGAAGAACCGGTAATTCAAGAGCCTCTAGAAAAATCGATATATCTGAGAATTTTTATAATCATTTGCGCAACTCTTACTTTCTTATTAGGTATTGGACCGTTATCGGAGTATTTACTTGAAATAGCCAGTGAAGCAGCCCAATCTTTACTCTAACTTAGGTAATTGATGCTCAAGTTCACATAGGGGTCTATCGACCGAGGCATATGGCGCGTAGGGAAGAGAAGGTCGATGCAGAACTTCTTGCACGTTTAGAATCCGGTTCCGGAGATAGAATTAGAGTCCCCTTACCTAATAGGAAAGTGAATGAGATGTTTGCAATAGCAGACCTTATTCTTGGAGGGAGAAGAGTACGTTCCATATGCGAAGATGGACAAACTCGTCTTGCTAGAATTCCTGGAAAGATGCGAAGAAGACAGTGGGTAAGAGAAGGGGATTTGATAACTCTACAACCTTGGGAATTTCAAGATGAGAAGGCTAACGTTTGCATGCGCTATACTAAAACACAATCTCTATATCTATCAAGAAAAGGTGTTTTACCTGAAATTGTTGACTTGTTTGGAATGGCTGAAGATTCAGATTTGAACACAGATGACGATATCGAAATTAATGAACAACAAGAAACCATTCCTGAAATAATCTCAGAGTCGGAAGTCGACAAAGAACCTCAAGTCACCCCTCCATCCGTTGAAAATGATGCAGTCGATGATATTGATTCGTTCTTCGGGTGAAAAAATGAAAGATAGTAAAGAGTGGGACTTAGAACCAGACTTTGATTCTCTAATGAAGAATGAAAAAAAACATGAATGGATTTCTGAGCCAAGATTTAAGAAATTATTCGACGAAATTGAACATAGCATACAAGGCGTAATGGGCAAAGGTCGATATGAATGGGTAGATAGAAGGGTTTTCGATCAAGTATTTGATAGTTCAACTCTTCTGGCAATACATAAATTGATGCAAAAAGGAGATATTGATACCATTGAATACCCTATAGCTAGAGGTAAAGAGGCACATGTTTTCTATGCAACTAGTAATAATGGTCCAGTTGCTGTAAAAATATTTCATACTACTAATGCAGTTTTCAAAAGTCTAACAAAATACATTGACGGCGACCCAAGATTTGGAGGACTTTCCAGACGTCACAGAGAATTGGTAAATATTTGGGTACGTAAAGAATATAGGAATTTAAAACGAATGAGGGCTAATGGGTTAAGAGTTCCACAACCAATTTCGCATTTCAAGAATGTGTTAATTATGGAATTTGTAGGTGAAGAGCAAGCAAGTCCGAGATTGAGAGATGTAGAAATTGCAAATCCTTTAGACATATTTTTCAAACTTTTAGATATAATAGCTATTAATTGGCAATCTTGTAATTTGGTTCATGCAGATTTTAGTGAATACAATATATTGATTAAAAATGAAGATATTTGGGTGATTGATGTTGGACAGGCCGTTACCAATCAACATCCCAATGCTGAAGAATTNTTAATCAGAGATGTTACTAGACTAGTAGAATGGATCAATCGTAGGGGTTTTGAGATTAACATTACTGATTCTTTGGTAAGAGTTTTAGATGAACCTGTTCCAAAATTAAAACCTCTCCCGGGTGGAGATTAAATTATATGACTTCATGACACGATTCATGGAGCACCTGGCACGCATACCGAAAGATCGTATCGGAGTTCTCATCGGAAAGGGTGGAGAAACACGTAAATTGATAGAAAAGGCAAGTGGGGGTTCTTTACAAATAGATTCCCAGTCCGGCGAAGTTAACATAGTATGGGGCTCAGAAACANTAGACCCTATAGTACGTATGAAAATGCCAGATTTAATTATGTCAATAGGGAGAGGTTTAGCACCAAAAAGAGCATTACAGCTACTAAATGACGATATCTTCCTCAGGATGTATGACATTAGAGAATGGGTAGGTCGTCAACCCAATCAAATTCGTAGGATGAGAAGTAGATTAATTGGTACAAATGGCAGAATAAGGAGTTTAATTGAAGAATTNTCAGGNTGTGAAATATCAATTTATGGTTCAACAGTTTTGATAATAGGTGATGATGAAAGCTTGTTAATTGCTGGACCAGCCATTGAAGGGATATTGAGAGGATCTGAGCATGGGACTGTCTTGTACGGCCTTGAACAAGATAGGAGAAAACAACGCCTACATTCTCGAAGTCTTGAATCATACCAAGATAAAATTGATCAGCCAAAATCAGGTTTCGAAGCATTAGTTCCCGGCTTAGCAAGTGCTCGAAGAAAGGCAGCTAGAAAATTTAAAAATACACAAATTAATATTGAAGATAAAACTGAAATTAATAAAATGTTAGAGCTTNCCGACGATGAAAAAATAGTATATGAAGAAGAGTAATGAAACCGCCACACCTAAGCGCAGTAGTCTCTTCGCAGGTACAATGTCTAATCGTTTAGAAGAGTTATACGATTATGAAAGATGGTCTATAAATATAATTTTAGCATCCTTTATACTATTTTTTTCTGGTTTATTTCTTTCATTTTTAAATATTGAAAATCCACTAACGGAGTTTATCTATGATTATTATTTAGATCCTATAATTGCCGAGGAAACCTCAGATGCAGGATATAATACAATAAATACATTGACTTATGCTTTTATTCTAGCTATGTTTGTAGTTTCATTGGCTGCATTGTTGAGATTTTTAGGCATCGATTCAAGTGACTATTCATTAATAGCATTATTTCCTTATGTATTTTGGGCNGTTTTTGGTGAAGTTGTTGAAGATGCACAAATGTTTGATTCCAACTTAGCGCCATATTTTGTCAGCCCGGGAATCCATTTTCAAACCGCCTTTTGGGTCGTATCCGCTGGTTCAATAGCCTACATTCTTCAGAAAAAATCCAAAAGTGAGAAAAAATTAGAAAGGGAAATAGAACTATTGTCCAGTTTACTTATTCTCTTACAATTTTTTATATATGTTTCTTCAATTTCTAACAGTGATAAAGTTANTAACCAAGAAATAGATTTATCACTTTTAATTATAATTGGAATTATCGCTATTTTTGTACCTCAATTACTAACTAAGTCATTGAAAATTTTTACTCCAATTCAGAGATTAGTTTATTCAGTGGGGCTAGGGGGTTCTTTGATATTCATTGGTGCACTTTCAGCATATGCAACTCACGTCTCTAGTGACCAACTTGTTTTCTGGCCGGTAATGGTTGTGATTGGATTACCATCTCTTCTTGCATATTATATGTATACTATTGGATCTCCTGCAGTAGAGGAACTATCTTCTAATGGATTGATTGCTGGTGTACTACCGGGTTCAATGACGGAAGAAGATTATTTGGCATTGGTTTCACCAGAAAAAGATCTCATTGAATCTTTACGTAAGAAAGCAATAGGGGCTTCTCCTGTAGTTTTTTTAGCTGTAGCAGGCCAATTACTTGATGGTTTAGCTACATGGATTGGTATTGATTATTTTAATTATAAAGAAAAGCATGTATTCTCAGCGTGGATTATCGAACAATTCGATACGGCTGCAGGTTTTGTCGTAATCAAGTTAGGATTAGGATTATTAATTTGGTATTTCTTTACTATNTCCAACTTTGAGAATAGACAGCAGCATTTNCGATTATTAATTGGATTNGCTATGTTGGTTGTAGGGATGGCACCGGGNCTTCGAGATGTTTTCCGGCTTGCTTTAGGNGTTTAATTATTTAATTTTTAAATATTAAACAATTCAATTGAATACTTGGAGGCCATCTCGAGTGTTGAGGGCTATGGAGAGACTACCCACGCGCATTGATTCCGGAAGTCAAGAATTTATTCGCTGTCAGGAAAAAAATATCGCCTTAGTAGACGATTTAAAAGAAAAGTTAGCCAAAGTAAAACTTGGAGGAGGGGAGAAATACGTTGAACGCCATCGCAATCGAAATAAAAAATTGGCAAGAGAAAGAATTTCAGATATTTGTGACTCTGGAACTCCTTTTCTAGAATTATCTCCATTAGCAGCAATTGACTCTTATGGCGGTAGCGCACATTCTGCTGGAATTGTCACTGGAATAGGTGTAGTTCATGGTAAACAATGTATTTTTGTCGCAAACGATGCAACTGTAAAAGGGGGATCATATTATCCTTTAACAGTTAAAAAACATATCAGAGCACAGGAAATAGCAGAAGAAAATAATTTACCTTGTATTTATTTGGTAGATTCTGGAGGGGCTTTTCTCCCCCTTCAAGATGAGGTATTCCCCGATAAATTACATTTTGGACGAATATTCAGAAATCAAGCAATACTTTCCAGCAAAGGAATTCCACAGGTAGCAGCTGTTCTAGGATCATGTACTGCAGGAGGAGCATACATACCTGCAATGTCTGATGAATCAATTATCGTCAAGGGAAATGGTACAATTTTCCTTGCTGGCCCACCATTAGTGAAATCTGCTACTGGTGAAGAAGTAACTGCTGAAGAATTAGGAGGTGCCGATGTTCACACTAGAGATTCAGGTGTCGCAGATCACTTTGCCAATGATGAACCAGAAGCGTTACATATGGTAAGAAATATTGTAGAAAATCTCAACATAAAGCCAAAATATAGGCTTGAAACAGGAATTGTAGAAGACCCAATATATGATGCTGATGAGCTAATGGGAATTATACCAATGGATAATAGAACCACTTATGATGTTAGAGAAATAATTTCAAGAATTGTCGATGGTTCTAGATTTCATGAATTTAAAAACAGATATGGCCCTACATTAGTTTGTGGATTTGCAAAGATTCACGGCTATCCGGTTGGAATAGTGGCAAATAATGGAATTTTATTTTCTGAATCTTCATTAAAAGGAGCGCATTTTGTGGAATTATGTGGCCAAAGAGGAATTCCTTTGGTCTTTTTACAAAATATTACTGGATTTATGGTGGGGAAAGATGCNGAATCNGGTGGAATAGCCAAGGATGGGGCAAAATTAGTAACTGCAGTNTCTTGCGTACCAGTGCCTAAATTNACAGTGGTCATTGGTGGTTCTCATGGAGCNGGNAACTATGGAATGTGTGGACGCGCCTTCGACCCAAGATTCCTATTTATGTGGCCTAATTCACGTATTTCTGTCATGGGAGGTCCACAGGCTGCAGATGTATTGACTACTGTAAAACAAGATCAAAGAGAAAGAGAAGGTCAAATACCCATGATTGGAAATTCTCTTAATGAATTTCGCGATCCAATACTTAAAAAATATGAAAAAGAAGGATCTCCATATTATTCTACGTCTAGAATCTGGGATGACGGAGTTATAGATCCAAGAGATACACGTGATATTTTGGGCTTATGTATTTCTGCTTCCTTAAACGCTCCTATGCCAGAACAGAAATATGGTGTATTCAGGATGTGATGAATTTGAAAATAATCGATTATAAACCAAAGACAAAGTATAGTAATATGGTCATTGAGGAATCTATAGTAACAATTACATTAAATCGTAAGGAAGTATATAATGCGCTTAATTCAGATTTAATCGATGAATTAATACAATTATTAATTTGGACTAAGGAACGTTCAGTAGGTGAAAATAATGATTTATATGATTCCAATGGTGATAAATATCTTAGAATTTTAGTGATAAAATCTGTTGGTAAACATTTCTGCGCTGGAGCCGATATAAATATGATGCGCGAAGCAGGATCAAAAACTGCAGAGGAAAATAGACAAGATTCTTCACGTCTTGACCAGTTATTTTATTCTCTTTGGTCACATCCTTGTTTTACTGTGGGGACAATCCAAGGTGTGGCACTAGGTGGTGGAGCAGGTTTAATTGCCTGTTTGGATTACATAATCATGGAATCAAAATCCCAGTTAGCCCTTTCTGAGGGAAAATTAGGAATATTGCCAGCCGTAATAGGGCCATATGTATACCGTAAAATAGGAAGCGCTCAGTTTCGTAGACTATCTATGTTAGCCAGCAGAGTTGGTGCTGAAGAAGCATTAAGGATAGGCTTTGCCAACGAAATTGTGGATACTAGTGAAGATTTCCATTCCTCCTTAGAAAAAATAATTATCGAAGTATTGAGTACAGGGCCGATGGCCATTTCAGAGGCCAAAAAATTAACTTTAACTTTCGACCGTTGGAATGATGATGATTCTAAACTTCGACAATTCACTCTAGATAAGACTAGTGAGATGCGCGGCTCAAAAGAAGGACAAGAGGGATTATCTTCATTTCTCGAAAGAAGAAAACCGAATTGGTTAAGTGAAGAATGAGGAATTAATATG
The DNA here is from genome assembly GCA_002719615.1 of Methanobacteriota archaeon. Taxonomy (GTDB): domain Archaea; phylum Thermoplasmatota; class Poseidoniia; order Poseidoniales; family Thalassarchaeaceae; genus MGIIb-O3. The sequence continues at coordinate 65,658 of PBHZ01000007.1, read as the reverse complement.
TTTCCTGACTGGATGAAGGATGCACCAAAACCATATTCTTCTGTATTAGTTGCAAATAGGGGAGAAATTGCAGTAAGAATACTCAAGTCGGCTAGAGAATTAGGGCTCAAAGGAATTTCAATTTATTCTGATTCTGACGCCAATTCATTACATGTAGAGATCTCTGAAGAGGCAATATATCTACCTGGGAATCTTTTATCTGAAACTTATCTAAATATAGACGCAATAATTAATGCAGCAAAAATTTCTGGTGCAGAAGCAATTCATCCAGGTTATGGATTTCTCTCTGAACGTTCTGATTTTGCAAAAGCTGTAGTAGATGCAAATCTAATATGGATAGGGCCAAGCCCAAAGTCGATAGAAATTATGGGAGATAAAATATCTGCCCGTAATAAAATGATAGATTCTGGTGTGCCAATAATACCCGGAGAGGAAATTTTCATTGGTAAAGACGAGGATCATATTATTCCATTAGCTGCAGCTGCTGCAAGAGTAGGATATCCCCTATTGCTCAAAGCAAGTGCTGGAGGAGGGGGAAAAGGTATGCGTGCAGTTTATGAACCAAAAAATCTCAAATCACAATATGAGGCTGCATCAAGAGAGGCATCAACTGCATTTGGAGATGGTACCGTATACGTAGAGAGGCTACTCACGAAGGCAAGACATATAGAGATACAAATTTTGTGTGATGAAAGGGGTAATTCTATACATCTAAATGAAAGAGACTGCTCTTTACAACGACGNCATCAAAAGGTGATTGAAGAAGCACCTTCTCCTGCTCTATCCAATGAAATTAGGCAATCTATGGGAGAATCAGCATTAAAGGCTGCTAATTCAGTAAATTATGTCGGAGCAGGGACTGTTGAATTTTTATTGTCTTCTAAAGGACAATTCTTTTTTCTGGAAATGAATACAAGATTACAAGTTGAACACCCAATTACAGAGTTAATTACTGGAATAGATATAGTTCAGAAACAATTTGAGATAGCAGCTGGAATTGAATTGAATTTACATCAAGATGATATTGGCGTTAATGGTCATTCAATAGAAGCTAGAATTTATGCTGAAAATCCATCAAATGGATTTTTACCCGCAACAGGTATACTTTCAAAATGGAAATTCCCAAATGGACCGGGTATTAGATTAGATTCAGGATTTCGTGAAGGTGATGAGGTAACTATTGATTTTGATCCAATGTTAGCAAAATTAATTGTACATGCTCCAAATCGAGAAACGGCTTTGAGAAAACTAGATACAGCGATTTCTGATTTTGTAATATTAGGAGTTGTGACGAATTTAGGTTTTTTGAGAGATGTTATAAAACAAGATGTATTTTTCGAAGGGCAAATAACTACCGACTATTTAGAAAATGCACCTGAATCATTATTTATTCCTCCAGATAGTAATCCTACTCATCTGATTGCAATAGCATCGGCTGCAGAAAGGATAGGAGTAAATAGACAGATGACTGGACAATTGAGTGGTGATATGGCGGATGATTATAGTGGACATATCGGAGATCCATTTAGAACATTATCGAGAAAATTTCCTTGAGGTAAAAATATGGAATGGAGCATAGGGGAGGAAAATATTCGTTATACCGCTGAATTAGTGGATAATGAAGGTAAATTGACTCTCTCTTCAGTTATGAAAGAAGGTGAAGAAATTCCTATTTCAGATATTTCTATATCTCACAATTCTAATCTTGATAGATTAGTGGTAAATGTAGATAAATCATCAAAATTGGTTCACGTANTTAAAGTAAAGGATTCATATTGGATACATTTAGATGGTAGAATTCATGTTGTAAACTCACACGAAATTGGTTATTCTAATCAAAAACAAAGTGAAGGTAGCCTAGTTGCTCCTATGCCTGGAACAATTATTGAAATCCTAGTCAAAAAAGGTCAAAGAGTAAGAAAAGGACAAAGCCTAATGGTAATAGAGGCAATGAAAATGGAACATAAAATTCAATCCCCGAAAGATGGAGAAGTCCTTTCAATATCTAATGAAGTGGGGCAAAAGGTTGACATGGGCGCTATTTTAGTTGAAATCATCGATTAATTAACTATACTAATGGCTGTAAATATTTCTGATTATTCATAAATGGCTGTAAAACTTTAGGAATCATAATTTTTCCATCTTTATCTTGATATTGTTCCATAATTGCAACCAGTGTACGACTTGTTGCTATTGCTGTTGAATTTAAAGTATGAACCGCAGCATTACCTTCTGGTGTCCGATAACGCATTTTCAATCTATTTGCCTGATAATCTGTACAATTAGAACACGAAACGACTTCTTTGTATTCTTTTGCNCCTGGAAGCCATGCTTCTAGGTCGTATTTCTTTGAAGCAACTGTTCCCATGTCGCCGGTACAAATATTTACTACACGATAATGTAAATCTAGACTACTCCACAAATCAATAGCATTTTTTAATAATTCCTCATGCATTTCCCATGACTCATCTGGCTGACAAATAATTACTTGTTCTATCTTTGTAAACTGATGGACTCTCCATATTCCCTTATCTGAAAGACCATGTGCCCCAACTTCTCTTCTAAAACATTGTGAAATACCCACTAATTTAATTGGTAACTCAGACGGTTCAATTATTTCCTTCATTCTCATAGCTGTTAAAGGATGCTCACTTGTAGCAATTAAATAATATCCATCTGGTTGTATGCCATACATAACGGTTTCAAAATCACTAAGATCAGTCACGCCTTCGTATGATTCTTTATTCATCATTAATGGAGGTTGAATCAGAGTATATCCTCTATTAATCAGAAAGTTCGAAGAATAAACTTGTAATGCCAATTCAAGTCTTGCTAAATCTCCTTTAAGAAAATAAAATCTACTTCCTGTTACTTTGGCTGCTCTATCTAAATCAACCCAAGCATTTTCTTCTAGGATTTCATTATGCGTTTTTGCCGAAAAATCTAATTCTACTTTATTTCCATGTAAACTATGTAATGTATTTTTTTGATCGTTTTCTCCTACGGGAACGCTTTCGTGAAGTATATTCGGAATTCTCATTCTCAGAGCATCTCTTTTTTCTAAGAACTCGTTAGCCAATATACCCAGTTTCTCAATTTTTGAGCCTATACTCGCCACTTCTTTCATTATTTTCTCAACTTTTTTTGCATCATTATTTTTTTTGGCTGCTGCAATGCCTCTAGCAGCTTCATTACGTTCTTTACGTAATACATCAGATTCATATCTCGCTCTCCGCCATTCTTTATCCAATTTAATTACCTCATTTACATTGTCATAAGGCATATTCCTTTTATCATGATCAGCAAGAATGATATTTTTATTTTCTCTAAACATATTCATGTCTAACATATTAACGAAGTCGAGGAATGGACATTCACGCTTCAATTAATCGGCAATTTTGATTATAATAGGGTGATGTTGTGCCATAGTTGGTCAAATCCGATTGCAATACTTCCCGATATAATGTACCCTAGAATGCTCCCACCATTCAATAAAGGAAGTCCCGCTTGTGGNTTCCCTCTTGCTACTTGAGTCATTAGAGCCAAGTAACCGAATAAACCTCCAACCAGTGTTCCTAGTCCAACCAATAATGGACCATAGTAAATAACATTATCAGGCCAAAAATCAAATATTACTGGACCAATCTCTGGCAAGAATGTAACACTCGAAATAACCAACATTCCAGGAAAAATAACATCACCAAGGCCCATAAATAATGCATCTCTGGATTTATTTTTTGATACCTTTTTATCGTCTTTGATTAATTCAACATCTTCTTGCTGCATTATTTTATCTGTTTCATTTCTAAATGTATATCCTTTCTCTTTCGGAGCAACTAGTAAAACAGGCAACTTCAGATCAATCATAGTATCTGCCAATTCCAGCATATGTTTACTCTTGTTAACCGCCCAATGATCATATATGGCCGCTAGAATCATGAAAATAATTATCAATATGGGAGTAAATGATACTCCGATCATTGTTATGACGCCTGCACCAACCAAAACTCCAACGCCATTAACAACATACCATTCTGGAAATTTGNNTAATAGAATCATAAGTCCTATGCTTACAATTAAAGATCCTGATATCATGAGATATTCCAATATCTCTATTGACAAAAATCCATTAGTAATATTATCAAAGAGAACCGCTAGAAGATAAATAAATGGCCATATTGAATATAGTAAACTGAACCACAAAGCCACCATAACAATGCCTTTAATCAAATAATCTAANCCCTTTCTTGCAAGCCATATTATTATTATTGTAAATATAAAAATCATTACTAATTGAAATAAAATATTTACACCTTGCGTTGNCCCTTCTTCTCCATAAGCCCGCACTTCGTCGTAATTATACATCGGCTGGATAAATAATCCAAGTAAAATAGTACCAACAAACATTCCTGCCATTCCAGTCATTGAAGCCCATTGCTCACGCATGGCCTGTAGTGTTTCTGAGCCTGTATACTCTGACATGTACCCACGACATTCAATACACATTTCACTTTGACCCTTTCATGGGCGATACAGGTCAGAGTACTAGCATACCTAGAATATGGTTACAAGATAGTATTAATTCTGGAATTAAATTAGGATTAGATAATTGTTCGGAGATGCTTAAAAGACTTGATAACCCACAGAAAAAATTTCCTTCAATACATGTAGCAGGTACTAATGGCAAAGGCTCATTGTGCGCACATCTATCAGCAATTGGTTCTAAAAATGAAGTACTAATTGGTTTTTTCTCTTCTCCACACTTAATCACTGTTGAAGAAAGGATAAGAATTGATGGTAGGCCCGTAAGCGTAGAACTTTTCGAAAAAAGCCTACTTTCCGTATATAATGCATCATTGATGAAACCAATACTTCAACCCACATTTTTTGAAATAACATTTCTTGTTTCATTACTTATATTTTCAGAAGCAGAAGTGGATGTAGCAATTATTGAAACAGGACTCGGCGGTAGACTTGATTGTACAAGATTAGTCGAGGCTGAAGTTTGCGCTATAACAACTATATCAAAAGATCATTCCGAGATATTGGGAGATACATTAGTTAAAATAGCAACTGAAAAGGCAGGAATATACCGCCAAAATAAACCACTGTTTTCACTGTATCATCCGGATCGAGATGTAAGGGAAGTTTTTATCAAAACCGCTGGAAGAGATTTAATATGGTTTAGTCCAAAATCTAAAAATGCTTGGGAAATTTCTAAAGAGTTTGCAACAATTATAGCAGTTCATTTGGGTTGGTCAATAGAAAATTATGAACTCAATTGGCCAGGTAGATCTGAAGATAAAATTATATGGATTCCAGGAATTAGTTGCAGAGTTAGCGCTGCACATAATGTTGAAAGTATTGAAAATGAATTGAAATTATTAGAAGATGAAGTTGTGATGATAATCGGTATGTCTTCTAAAATAAATCTCCAAGAAACATTATCTCCTTTTTTTGGTAGAGAAAAAATTTCTTACACAATAATTACTGAACCGCAAAATAGTCGTAAACCGTCAGTTACCACAGAAGAGATACAACATCAATTAAAACAATTAAATTATACAAAATTAGAGCAAATTAATAACCCAAGTGAAGCATTATTGAGGGCAGAAAAAATAGCGAGAGAATCTAATTATTCTGTGCTAATAATAGGTAGCATATATTTGGTAGGAGAAATAATGAATTATGTAATAAATCGAGATTCTTTAGATTTATATGATATGTTAACTATTCATGAGTCATTAAAATAGACAGTATGATTAGCCTTATACATGTGCCACAATATTATGAGTAGTAAGTGGGATCTGAGGTTTATTGATTTGGCAAGACATATTTCAGAATGGAGCAAAGACCCTTCTACTAAAGTTGGCTGCGTCATAGTTGGAGAAGATAGGGAAATCAGATCAACAGGATTCAATGGATTCCCTAGAGGAATAGTTGACACTTCAGAAAGATTGGAAGACCGTAATCAGAAATATCCTATGATTTGTCATGCGGAAGAAAATGCAATCATGCACGCTGCTCGCATCGGCGTCTCACTCAAAGGTACGATGGCGTATGTTACTTGGCCACCTTGTTCAAGGTGTTCCAGGTCACTTATACAGGCCGGAGTTAGTGAAGTTATCTATCCTTCAGATGTCCAAATACCAGATAGATGGCAATCTGATTTTGATATAGCTTCAGAAATGATGAATGAAGCTGGGATTATTGTGAGAAAGGCGTAATCTATGTCTTTTATTGGTAAAAAATTTATTTTTCAAAGAACTGGACATATTGTCAGAAATAGGACAGTATTAGCTGCTATGACGAATAAACAGAGTCATGATAATGGTATTTTATCCAATACCGAAATAAAATGGCTTACAAGAAGAGCTAAAGGTGGTTTTGGAATAATTACCACAGCAGCAACCCATGTATCACGAGATGGTCAAGGATGGGAAGGAGAATTTGGAACATTTGATGATTATCACATACCTGGACTATCTGAATTAGCCAATAGTCTAAAACAAAACGGCGCAATATCNATAGCTCAAATTTTTCATGGTGGAATGCGCTCTCCGCAAAAATTAACCGGCCTTCAACCTATTTCAGCAAGTAAGAATAGTTGTGAAGAATCTTATAGCAAATATTCTCGTGAGGCTACAGAAGATGATATATATAGATTAATTAATGATTTTAGAGATGCAGCAGTAAGGTGTGATAACGCCGGTTTTGATGGTATAGAATTACACGGAGCACATGGTTATCTAATCAGCCAATTTCTAGGTTCTAACACTAATAGGCGTTCAGACCAGTGGGGAGGTAATATTAACAGTAGATCAAAATTTCTTGTCGAAATAATACGCTCAATAAAATCTATAGTGTCTGAAGATTTCTTAATTGGTGTCAGAATTTCTCCCGAAATTGATAAAATTGGAATTAAATTACATGATAGCATCGCTCTAGCCAAAATATTACGAGATGAGTGTATAGACTTTTTACATTTATCATGCTGGAATTCTTTCTCTCGTTCCAAATGTGAGCCAGATGATCCACGTACACTAACTGAGTGGTTTACTAGTACAATTAGTGATTTACCTCCGATCATCTCCACTGGAGGAGTATGGGATGATGCTGACGTAAAATCTGTATTTTCCCAAGGCGCCGATTTTATTGGCGTAGCTAGAGCAGGTATAGCTCATCCAGATTGGGCATTGAAAATTTCAAATCAAGATTATATTCCACAAAAACCACCTTTTTCAAGTTTCCAATTGGAAGAAGCAGTTCTTAGTAGAAAATTTATTGATTATATGAGATTATGGGATGGCTTTGTTGAGGATTGAATTTATAATTCTCAAATAAGCATCTTTTTNATTGACATTTTATCAACATGATTTTCAATTTTATAAGGGCTATCTGAACCACAAACCAATGCAATAAATCTATTTAGCGGCATACCGTATTCCCATCCCAAATAGGGCGTTTCATTCCTGGTGAGTGGTAATGAAGGTATTTTTCTAGATAATTGCCTTAACTTNCCACTCAAGTTACTGCCCTCTACTCTCATAATTCTCCAACTATCCCCTCTCACTCCTTTTAGCCTATATGCATAAAGTGGCATCAAACCACATCTCTCACCAACTTCTTTTAGTGCATTATATTGGTCTATAGTTCTCCCGGAAAGATAGAGTTTATTCTCTTTTGAGGATTTAACTTCAATTGGAAAACAAAGATCTCCTCTCAGAGCCAATAAGTCTCCTGTACCCTCTGAACCGCTTCCAGGAGCTCTTACTACGAGAAAAGGTCTTTGAATTACCTGCATTGCTTGTGCTCTTTCTATTTCAGAACATGATTTTGTGACAGCCCTTACACCTTTCAATTCTCCAGCCAGAACCGCTCTTAACTCTCTCTCGTAATTGACTCCCATAATGNTAGCGGATTGTGAGGGTACTTGACTACATCGATTGATAATGTAATTAAATGCTTATTTTAGTAATGAAAGAACATGTCGAACCATTGCAAATATTTATAATTTATTAGTTTAATTAAAACACCTTATGCTTCTTCAGCCATTCATGGTGAGGGTTGCAGTGAGGACTGCTGACTTCCAATTAGCATACAGACTAATCAATAAATTGCGTCAATCAAAAATAAANTATATACAACTAGAATATGATAAACCACTTCCTTCCGACATTATTTTTTGGTTTGGCACATATAAAGAAGTTCAACAATCTTCAGATGAAAAAGGAATTCCCTGTGATATTGATTTAGTGAACCTTACAGTACAGAAACATATCAATTTATTATTGGCCGGAAAAAATGTAAAATTACTCAGTTTTGGTGTCGATACTGGGCCAAGACCCGGACTTGCTTGGTTTGCCGATGGTAAATTAATTGACTCTTTACAACTCGAAGATATCGATTCAATAGTAACAGAAATCAATAATATAATATATTATATTTCTCCTAAGACATCGATTGTAAGGATAGGTAAAGGGCCTAAAACAATATCAAATAGGATTGTTAATAACTGTCTCAGTCAGGGTTTTAATGTTGAATTAGTAGACGAGAAGAATACTTCTATTGGCTCACGACATGATCACGTNTCATCTGCCAAAAATATTGGATTGAAATCNGGGATAAGAGTTTTTAATAAATTAAAGGTTATTCCGACAAAAGGAGAAGTGAGGGAGATACAAAGAATAAGTCGTTTGGCAAGTCATGGCAAATCTACTATCCCATCTAATTTAGCTCATTCTGTAGCTACGGGTAGGCTTTCATTAACGGAAGCAATCAATCTACATTCTCAGTAATTATTCAAATTTTCCTTTGCGAAAGTCTCTAGTCCTCTCAATGCCTGGAAGTTGATCTTCTCCTTCTCTGTACACAGTTTTCATATTATTGAGAAAATTATCTTCGTGTGTAACAATCAAAACCATCCTTACTCCAGGATCGTTCTCACCATCCATCCAGTCCAGTATAATTTCCATAGTCTTTCTTGCACCTTCTCTATGGGGATAAGCAAAGACATCCATCCCTAGAGGAGGTAAAACCAAGGTTTCTCTTGGATTAATTGTCTCTACTTGTTCAAATAATGCATCATAAGAATTTTTTAATAACTCTCTTCTGAAATTATCTTGCGAAGGCCTCCTACAATCCGGAGCAACTACATGAACTAGATTTTCTGCAGGTAGATTGAATCCTGGAGATATCACTGCTTCTCCTACTCCACATGGTTGTAGGTTTTCTTTACGCCTCTCTTTTGCTATATTTGTGCAGAAATCTCTCAATTCCGGCCCAGCCGCTAGTTGCATCCTCTCATCTAAACCCTCTCTTCCTGCTAGACGATTATTTGCAGGTATTACCATAATATCACCTTCAACTGAGGTAATGTTACCAAACAGTACTCTGACTTGTCCATGTTTACATTCTCTCACTATCACAACTTCGGCCATAAATCAGCGAGGTAGGGTCATCAGATATCTAATCATCGCATCGTTTTTTATGATTTTAGGCCGAAGAGTTGATTCACTCCCACCTCTTCGGAAGTAGATATGTCATCTGGATATGTGTTGGTAAATGTTGAACCAGGTGCAGAAACTAGTGTTTTTGAGCAACTATCAAAATTAAGTTTTGTGTCAGACATCAATCATCTTTTTGGTGATTATGATATAATCATAAAAATTGAAGCGGACGGTATTGGCACAATAGCCGGAATGGTAGTCGAATCAATACGATCTATCTCTGGAATTTCGAATACCAAAACGTTGGCTTGTGCAGAATTTTAGTTTCCCAAGTACTGCCACCTTCCTTTTTGGACTATTAATACCATTCATTTTCCCAAAGGTTAATTATCTTATTAAGAATCGTAAGGTTTGGAGAATTGTCTATGACTGAAAAGAAATATTTTGTATTGATGAAAGGTGGAAAAGATACTACACAAGTGTTCCACAGTAAACAACCTAGGGGCGCGGCACTCAAAGCTGCAACAAGAGGAGAGACTGATATCAAACTTAGAGAGAGAGGTACAGGAAAAGTACACGTGTTTAAAGGTGAGAAAAATAAGGTTCCAAAACCAGCAAATGCACCTGCATGGTTGCCCGATATGATAAATAAGGCAAATGTAAAGAAAATACGCATTGACAGAATATAAATTTTATCAGTTTATTTTCTCAATCCAATTTTCTTAGCCAACATAGATATTGGATCATAATATTCAGAAGTAACTCTTTCCTTTAGAGGTATTAGAGCATTATCTGTTATGTTTATGCCTGCTGGGCAAACTTCTGTACAACATCTTGTTATATTACAATAGCCTATCCCAAAATCCTCTTTTATTTCTGGTATCCTATTTTCAATATCTAGAGGGTGCATTTCTAGTCCTGCTAGTCTTACGAAAAATCTAGGTCCTGCAAATTCATCAAATTTTTCATGCTCTCTCAAAACATGACATGTATTAAGACAGAGCATACATTCAATACAAGCTCTAAATTCCTGTATTCTATTGGCCTCATTTTGATTAAATATCCAATTTTTTTCTTCTGGTCCATTTATTGGGACCATCTTCTTATTCATCTCATAGGCCCATGAAGTATCAGTTACCAAATCCTTAGTAAGAGGAAATGCTTGCATTGGTTTAACTACAACAGGCTCTCCTTGCGGTGTTTCTTCCATTACCTCTTCCATTCTTGTCATACACATTAGACGTGGTTTTCCATTTACTTCTGCTGAACAAGAGCCACATTTGCCCGCTTTACAATTCCATCTGCATGACAAATCAGGCGCATGTTCTGCCTGTATTCTGTGTACGACATCAAGTACTACCATTCCTTCATCCATTTCAACGGTATAGTCAACCATCTCTCCAAAAGGATCTCCATCATCATCGGGTACTCCTCGAAAAACCTTGAATGTTACTTTTTCGCCCATTTTATTCCTCCTCGTGCAAATCTTCAACATCTAATAATTTCTTCAATTCTTTATCAATCGGTGGATAACTACGATACTCTATTGACATTTCATCTTTCTTTGAAATAACACTATTTATTTTGCCCCAATATTTGTAGTCGGGAACAGGAAAATCATCTCTAGTATGCCCTCCTCTTGACTCCTTTCGATACAGTGCTGCTAGCGCACACATTCTACTAACGTCTATCATAGCATCAAGCTCTAATGCNTGATGCCATCCTGGATTGTAAACTCTACTATCGCCAGCGTAAGTATTTCTTGCACGAACTTCTAATTCATCTAAATCTTGTAATGCTTCTTTCAGTAATTTTTCAGTTCTAATTATGCCAACCTTATTTTGCATCATTTCTCTNAAATCTTCTACAACTGATGCCGGATTTTCTCCTCCTTTACGATTTAGAGGNGCTAAAGTATTTTTAATGGCCTCTTCAATNTGTGAATTATCTATATCAAGAAAATCATCTATGTTTTTAGCCATTAAAGCTGCGTTTTCTCCAGCAATTTTACCAAATACAATCAAATCGGATAATGAATTACCACCCAGTCTATTGGCGCCATGCAATCCAGTTGCCGCCTCTCCTGCGGCAAACATCCTGGGGACTGTACTTTCTTGTGTTTCTGGATCAACCTTTATTCCTCCCATAACATAATGAGCAGTTGGTCCAACTTCCATTTTCTCNACTGTAATGTCTACTGCTGCCAATTCTTTGAATTGATGATACATCCCTGGAAGTTTCTTTTTCACTTGCTCAGGTTCTCTCCATGAAATATCAAGATATGCCCCTCCGTGGGCACTTGACCTTCCCGCATCTCTTTCAGAATTGATTGCTTTGGCAACAACATCTCTTGTTAATAATTCAGGAGGCCTTCTTACAGTTGCTAACTTTCCATCAACTACTTCAGAAACCCATTCCAAAGCCTCTTTTTCCGTATCTGCAAACTCATCTTTATACATTTCAGGAACATAATCAAACATAAATCTTTTACCTTCAGAGTTGGTAAGCATACCTCCTTCTCCACGAACTCCTTCGGTCACCAGAATCCCTTTAACTGAAGGTGGCCAAATCATACCTGTTGGATGGAATTGTATGAATTCCATGTCTCCAATTTCTGCTCCAGCCCAGTATGCTAAAGCATAACCTTCGCCCGTATATTCCCAAGAGCCGGANCAAACAGACCAACATCTTGTTGCACCTCCTGTGGCCATAACAATTGTTTTTGTTTTGAAAACATGCAATGAACCATTATTTCTATCATATGCAAAACAACCTGAAATTTTTCCCTCTGTTGTGAATAATTCGCGTACAGTAAATTCCATGAACACATCCATGCCCATGTGAACTCCCTTTTCTTGTAAGGTTCTAATTAGTTCCAAACCTGTAGCATCACCAATATGTGCTAATCTTGGATAGGTATGACCTCCGAAATTACGTTGATTGGTAAGGCCCTTGGCAGTTCTATCAAATACTGCACCCCACGTTTCCAATTCTCTTATTCTATCAGGAGCTTGTTGAGCATGGATTTTGGCCATTCTCCAATCATTTAGGTATTTTCCACCTTTCATCGTATCTCTAAAGTGTGTTTGCCAATTATCGCGAGGGTCTTTGTTTCCAAGAGCGGCCGCCGCACCTCCTTCGGCCATTACTGTGTGTGCTTTTCCTAGCATTGATTTGCATATCATAGCAACTTTTAATCCCGATTTGCTAGCTTCAATAGCTGCCCTAAGCCCTGCTCCACCGGCTCCAATGACTACTACGTCATGTTCATGTGTAGTATACTCTTCATCCATTCTCAAAACCTCTTATATTTTCCAATGAATATCTTCTATCATTCCTTCAGCCACTGCCCAAACAAATAAATCTCCTAAAAATACCATAACTAAACTTGTCCAAAACCAAAAAGCATGTTCAATATTTAGATTACTAATTTTTATGTATATTTTTCCAAATATTCCACTAATTCCATTTCTCCATTGGTTCATTCCTCCTCCAAACAGATGTCTAAATGCATGACAAGATGCAACATACATGAATAATAATGCCGATTCAATNGCCAGAACTAATGTGCCAATAGAAATTCCAAAAGAATGACTCCCATCAACTTCATCAAACCACATAGTATGATAAACATCATAGACTTTCATAGTTAGTATAATTATTGCTAGATATAGCATGTATCTATGTATATTATTAAGGATAAATAAACCCCTTTCTCCCTTATACTCTATTTTATAATTAATTTTCGGTTTTGCTACAACACATGCAGTTGGATTTTGAAAAAATACTCGATGATATACCTTACGCATGTAATAGCAAGTACCTCTGAAACCAAACGGAATCCATAATATCAATAATGCTGAATTCATCCATTTTGGAGTTTGTAGATCAAAAATGTGTATGACATCAGGTGAAAATATTGGAGAAGTCACTCTATGGTTGTCATAATGTATTTCACCATTCCATACAAGTACACGCAATGCTGTATAAATGAGAGCCAGCGAAAGACCAAATCCCATCCAAAAAGGCTTATTCCACCATTTATCGATTCTATCAGTTATCCCAAAACCTCTTTTGACAGGAAGTTTGATGGAATTTGACACAGACATGCACCTACGTTACTATGCATGCGAAGATACAATGGCCAATAAGTGATTGCTTTGAAACATGACCTTTTTTTTTTGGAAAGTATAATAATAATGGAATTTTTTTTAAAAATTAAGTAAAGAATTATGATGAATTTTGATAATAATCTAGAGACCTCTATCTGCACTAACTGTGGTTTTATGCCCTGTGTTTGGATGCCCATTCTACCATGCTCAGAATAAGGAGAAATAATCCACTAGGCCAATGAAGAATAGTCAGCCTCAGCTTCCTCAATATCTATTTCATCTACGTCCATCTGTGCAAGTTGTAATTTGCCCGATAATTCATCATTAACTGCGTGCCAATAAGAATACGCTTCAATTACCCAAATACCCGATTCTCTTGTGCCATTACCGCTTCCTTTTACGCCTCCAAATGGAAGATGTGCTTCTGCACCTGTTGTTGAGTTATTTATTCCCGTCATTCCTGCTTTTATACCAGTTTTATACCGATAAGCCTCTAAACGATCATTTGTATATATTGCAGAAGATAAGCCGTAAGGACTTGCATTAGCCAAATGCAGAGCATGCTCAAAGTCACGAGCTTTGACAACAGTTATTGCAGGACCAAATATTTCTTCATGAAAACACTCCATATCTTCTGTAACATCAACATAGACATGGGGCCACATGTAAGATCCTTCACTGGCATCACCATGAAATCCTTCAGGGCGTGAATCGTTTGTGATTCTACCTTCTCCAAATAACTTCTTTGCCCCATCCTTTTCACAAATTTCTAATCCTTTGAGGAAATCAGTAGCATATTTTTCTGAAAGCATCGAACCATATATCATTCCTTCATGACGTAAGGAATCTCCAATAGGAGTAGAAACCACCTTTTTCATTAGTTTATCCATAAATTTATCATATATTTGTTCATGAATAATCAGATTTCCCAAACTGGTACATCTTTGTCCGGCGGTTCCAAAGCCAGCCCAATATGCTCCTTCAACTGCATTATCTAGATTGGCACTTGGCATTATCACTAATGGATTCTTACCCCCTAATTCTAGACTAGCACTCACCAGATTTCGACCGCACACTTCGCCAATCATTTTTCCTATTGCCGTACTTCCTGTGAAAGAAATTTTGTCTACTAATCCTAAATCCACAGCATCAACTAAGTGTTGGCCCGCTCCACTACCTTTTCCATGAATAAGATTGATCACACCGTCAGGTAATCCAGCTTCATACATTATTCTAGCTAGAGCAAAAGAAAGTAATGGAGTGTCTTGAGGAGATTTCCAAACGCAAGTATTACCGCACATTATTGCTGGTATCATCTTCCAGAAAGGTACTGCTGAAGGAAAATTACAGGCATTTATTATCCCACAAACACCCAAAGGTCTCCTGTAAGTGAATAACTCTTTATCAGGTAGTTCAGAATTAACGGTCTGTCCGTATAATCTACGGCCTTCCGATTGGAAAAAAAGACAAGTATCTATTGCTTCTTGTATTTCTCCTCCGCATTCTTTGAGAGTTTTTCCAATTTCACGAGCCTGTAAACGAACTAAATCATCTTTATGCTCCATTAATAATCTCCCCATATTTCCAATTATTTGCCCTCTNGTTGGAGCAGGAGTTGATGACCATGAAGGAAATGCATCACGAGCGGCGTTTAATGCTTCATGTACATCTTCTTTATTTGAAAGCGGAAATTCTCCCAAACAATCATTCAACCACGCAGGATTTCTACTTTCAAATTTTTCACCACTGCTTGAATTTTTCAATTCTCCATTGATTATGTTATATCCTTTAATTTTTGGTTTATCATTTGGATTATCATTTTCCATCTTTTCAAAACCGCTCTCTAGTACATGGGCCATGACGTCGCGATAGACTTAACTTTGATAACTCTACTGAGTATATATGTAAATGACAATAATGAAATGTAAAGACAATTTTTAGTTAGTAGGTTTAATTACCCCAGAGTTTTAGAGCGCTTTGTTCGGGGCGAATGTAGTGGCAACAGATTCATCAGATAAATCAGATTCTTTAACATTGAGAGTTGCAAAAGCTATTCCAAGTGATGTAGGTCATGGACGGGCCAGAGTCCCATTTGATAACGACCTCAATCTTAAACCAGGAGATATAATAAAAATATCTGGCGAGCAAGATACTGCTGCAATAGTTTGGCGTTGTAGGCCTGAAGACGCTAATTTAGGAGTAATCAGGATAGATGGAATAATNAGGAAAAATGCCGGTGTNAGCTTAGGCGATAGAGTAGGAATTTCTAAAGTCGAAACACAGCCTTGTACAAGATTGGTACTAAGCCCAGTTATGGCTAAACAACAAAAAGTTAGGTTTGGTCCAGGTATAGAGGGTTTTGCACGACGAGGACTCAACAAAAGGCCAGTTGTTGCAGGAGATAGAATTTTCATACCTGGGATGACACTATTCGCAGAGGCATTACCTTTTGCAATTGTCCAAACTAATCCCAAAGGAATAGTACAAGTTCTTCCCGATACTGAAATAATTATCAAAGAAGAACCAATGAGTGGACAAGAAGAACAAGACATAATTCATTCAATTTCTTATGAAGACATAGGAGGAATTGGTCAGCAATTACAAAATATTAGAGAAATGGTCGAGTTACCTCTCAAGCATCCTATATTATTNAGAAGGCTAGGCATTGATCCTCCCCGAGGAGTTCTCTTACATGGACCTCCGGGGACAGGAAAAACTCTAATCGCTAAAGCAGTTGCCTCGGAAACCAAGGCGCATTTCCAATCAATAAATGGCCCAGAAATTATATCAAAATATTATGGAGAGAGTGAAAAACAATTAAGAGAAATTTTTGATGAAGCCGCTGCAAATTCTCCTGCTATAATTTTCATCGATGAATTNGATAGTATTGCACCCAAAAGGGAAGATGTAAGNGGCGAAGTTGAACGTAGAGTAGTTGCACAACTACTAACATTACTTGATGGGATGCAAGGACGAGATAATGTTGTTGTGATAGGGGCTACCAACCGTCGCGATGCTATCGATCCAGCACTACGTCGCCCTGGTCGTTTTGATAGAGAATTAGAAATCGGAGTCCCAGATAAGAATGGAAGAGCTGAAATTATTGGCATCCACACCAGAGATATGCCGATAAGTGATGATTTTGATATTGATTGGCTATTAGAAAATACATATGGTTTTGTTGGGGCAGATATTTCTGCGTTAGTTCGGGAATCTGCCATGAAAGCTCTCCGAAGATACTTACCAGAAATCAATCTTGATGAAGATGAGATCCCTCCAGAAGTAATAGAAAAAATGGAGGTAAAAATGGTCGATTTCCATCTCGCAATCAAAGATATCGAGCCCAGTGCACTAAGGGAAGTTTACATTGAAGTACCACAAGTTAGTTGGGAACAAGTAGGTGGTTTGGATGAAATTAAAGATAGGTTGAAGGAAAGCATTGAGTGGCCACTCAATAGGCCTGAAACATTTGAACACTTTGGAATAAAACCACCTAGGGGGATAATACTTTTCGGAGCCCCGGGTACTGGAAAAACATTAATCGCAAAAGCAATAGCAAATGAGGCCAGTGCTAATTTCATTACTATCAAAGGCCCAGAATTAATATCAAAATGGGTGGGTGAATCTGAAAAGGCTGTAAGAGAAGTATTCAAGAAAGCAAAGCAGGCAAGTCCTTCTATTATTTTCCTAGATGAATTTGAAAGTATAGCAGGAGTTAGGAGAGATAATTCTGGTGGAGGATCTGATGCAATGAATAGAGTCGTTAATCAATTACTAAGTAGTATGGATGGAGTAGAATCTATGGAAGGTGTAATCGTGGTTGCTGCCACAAATAGACCCGAAATGATAGATCCGGCATTGCTCCGTTCAGGACGATTTGAACGTGTACTACACATCCCTCCTCCTGATAAAGCATCAATTAAGGAAATCCTCAAAATTCATACCGAATCAATGCCATTGGGGAAATTTAATATTGATGACTTAGTATCAAGGTTGGAGAATTACACTGGTGCAGATATTGAAGCAATATGCAGGGAAGCGGCATTAATTTCTATGAGAGCCAATAAAAAAACAGTTTCAAAGAAATTTTTTGAACAAGCTATAGATAGAGTTAGGCCAACTGTTACCGACGAAATGATGGAATATTACAATCGTATGGAATCTACACTAACTAGTGGTCTAGAATCAGTAAAAAGATCATCAAGTAGTACTTCTGGAATCGAATCTGTATGAGGAAAAAATATGTCATCAACATTCAGTATGGAGATTTTACGAAGAAAAGTAGTTGACATAGCAGGAGAAGTATTGGGAACTCTCGCTGATTTCACCATTGATTCATCAACTGGAAATATTGTTGCTATTTTGGTAGCATTAGAGCCTGACCTAGATCCTGCAGTTTTACCTTGGCCAACCGAAGATGGTCTAATCTCAATTCCAGCGGAAGAAATTGATAAAATAGGTAAAAATGTTCAATTATCTCGTTAATTGTATGATGCCGCCTTAGTTCACGGCCTCACAACGGTCTTAAGATGAACTTAATGCTCGTTGATTAAAACTAAGCGCTGGTGACTTCGAACATGGTTGATTGGAAAAGATTCTCTAAAAGAATCATATCTGAAAAATATCGTCGTAATGCGTTACTTTTTTCGTTCTGGACTCTATTGATTTTACTGGTTTCATCCATCGCAGTCTCATATGTAATACCAGGAGAAACACAACAATCTGCTTATGGTAATGACTGGAATGACCTCGGCTCATTTAGGGAGGAATTAAATGATTTAAATATCCCAACCACTGCTCTGGTTTCTAGTCCATTATTGCTTAGTGAAGTTGAATTTCCAGAAGAGTCTGTATTTGTAATTTCTGGAGTTGAAAGAGATACAATATCATTACCTCGTTTTACTGGAGATGAAGATGTCATTCAATTTTCAGAAGGTGATGGATATACATCTTCTGAAATAGTCGCCATAGCTCAATATGTCGAGCGTGGAGGAACTGTGTTATTGATGGACGATTTTGGATATTCTAGTAACTTAGCAGACCAATTTGGGTTGGAATACACTGGACATAGTTTGTATGACGGAGAATCTTATGATCGAGAATTGGGTTATAACTTTGTTTGGGTTAATACTACTTCAGCCTACAATTTCACTACTACTCCCAACTCTCAGAAATCAGTAAATCCGTGTATTCGTGATATCGATGATGATGGAGTAATAGATTTATTAGATGCTGATCCTAATAATCCAAATACTCCAAATCCTGTAATCAATTTATTGAATGTTGGATTATGTGCTCACAGATTCGATGTCGAAACAGGAGAATGGGACTTTAGTGAAGGTTATAATTTACTTACCAATGGTCTTTCCGGATTTGATAAAACTTCAGCATATAATCCATCTGAGCATCGTTATGTTGTAGCCAGGACAACTTTGGATTCATGGATGGATAATAATGATGACGGTAATTACACAATTGGAGGTTATGAGGCATTAGGCATTGAAGGAGATGAACAAGGGCCTTTTCCTGTTTACGTCCGTTATTGTGAAAATATCCTTTGCAGATCCTCTACTTCTGGTAGGATACATTTCGTTTCGGATGGCTCAATGCTAATTAATTCACTTTATAATCCAGAATTTGATGAATTTTATTCTGGTTTAGTACCTCAAAATGACAACAGAAAGTGGGCACTAGATATCATAGCCGAATCTCTTTTAGTGGCTCAATCTGGAACAAATATTAGTAGTAATGCTCTGGTAATTTTTGATGAAAGTAGACATCAACAGCAAAATATATTTGGAGATACGTATAATCTAATATATTATTTGTTAATTTATTTTACAAATGATTGGATGGCAATGCTCATTTTATTCTTAATATTATTTATTTCATTAGAAGCAATAATCATCAGAAAAGAAGATCCAGAAGATTGGAGACATATTTTTAGAATAATTTACTACGGATTTGGAGATGCCACTAGATATGAATATTATCAAAAGTCGGATAAAATAAGACAGGTTTTACTTACTAGAGTAAGAAATCTTAATACACTATCTAGAGAAGAATTCGATGCTCTTCCTGCCTCAGAACTTCAAAATATGGTAAAAGACCCAGTTCTAATAAGATTTATTTTTGAAGATAGAAAATATAGGCCAGATGAACTAGTTGGAATTGTAAAGAAAATAAAAGAATGGGGTAACTTGAATAATTAGGTGATATAAGATGTGGACAAGAAAAGGCACTATATTGCTGGCAAGCGGGGTCAGTTTGATTCTAATAGGAATGATGATTTCTAATTTCCAATTTATAATTATAGGTTTAACATTCATAGCCTTTTTGTCAATCAATGGTTGGGTTGATGGTCATTCTGAACTAGAAATTAGTAGAGAACTATCGGCATATAATGTCTACAAAGGAGATAAAATAATGGTTGATTTGACCATCACTAATAAGTCATACAAACGGACACAGCAAATTGAAATTTTTGATAATGTCCCCCATGAAATGAAATTACATTTTGGAATAAATAAAATGAAAATTAATTTAGGCCCAGGACAGAGCACAAAAATAAGCTATTTTGTTCGTTGCCCGCTTAGGGGATATTACACAATTGGTCCTGTCTCTGTACGATATAGGAATGTATTCAATCTTTTTGTTAATGAATCGAAAATAGATTCTAGATCTGATGTAACAGTTTTTCCTCAGGTTAGGGATATTGAAGAAGCCCTATTAAAATCAGATGTACCTAATATGTACACTGGAGCGACCACATTGAAAACACCAGGCCCTGGTATGGAATTTTACTCTCTTAGAGAGTATATACCCGGAGATTCTTTCCGTTCCATAAATTGGAAAGCATTTGCAAGGACTGGTGAATTAATGGTCAATGAAAAAACAAGGGATGCAGTAACTGATGTTTTCATATTTCTTGACATTAGGGATGTTTCTAGAATTGGAACAGTATTAAAAAATTCACTAGAAATGGGAACTATTGCCGCTGCTTCGGTAGCAAGCCATTTTCTAAAACGCAGAGATTCTGTAGCTCTAGTGACATATGGAAGTAAGATGGATTATTTAGGCCCAGAAACTGGTGACAAACAAAATTTCAAGATATTAAGCAATCTAGCATCCGTTTCAGCATCTGGTTCTATGCCTCTACAGGCAGTTACAAATGCTTTAACATCGAGAATTAGCCGAGGTTCTCCTATATTCATTATTAGTAGTCTAGAAGGAGATGGTACAACACTTCCTGCAATCCGTAGTTTAGCCGGAAGAGGCCATGAAGTAATCGTTTTATCTCCCAGTAGTATTGATCTTGAAAGACTAGTTAGTAGGATACCTAGACTTTCGTATGAAGTTTTAAAACTTGAAAGACAAAATAGATTGACAGCTATTTCAGGTTACGGTGCCAAAGTGATAGATTGGATGCCAGATGTTGAATTGTCACAGGCTTTAATGCAAGTCAAAGGTTCTTAGGGAGGAGTTTAATTATGGATATGGTTGAGAAAGAAAAAACGAGAGAAACCCTACATATTCCATTATTAAGAAGAAAATGGCAGATATTAACATTCCAAATACTATCTACGATATCTCTATTAATTGTCATGATAAGAATGAATATCCTGTATGGTTCTTGTACAGAAGAATTTATTCTGCTCGCCGAAGGATCTGCATATTGGTGTCCAGCTTATGAACACACCAGAGGTCTTGTTTGGTTAAGTAATACACATGACCCCTTAATTCCTAATTTTTTATTGGGTATTGGTCAATCTGGCCTGTCTTCTTTTTCAGGTCCTTTGTTATTATGTATATTATGCACAGTATCTTGGTCTTATATACTTACCAAAGGAGAAAAATTACAAAATGACATCAAAAAAGGTGCCGGAATAATATTAGCTCTGTGGGTATTTATACCATTTTTATTTACGTGGATATCTTCCATGGCCTTTAATGGACCAGAATGGCCATTAAAACACTTTGGAGCATTATTTTCTCCCATGGGATTCTTTCTAGAATTAGTTTTCCTTGGAGTAGTTTTTGCCCCAATATTGGCTGGATTAATGGGTATTTGGGGGCTTTCACGTAGATTAATAACATGGGCAATGGGATATTTTTTATTAGTTATAGGAATACATGCCATACTTACATTTGAAGAAATCTCAGGAGCATTTGACTTAGGATTATTGGCTCTTCCTTCTCAAATTGGAAAATCAAGTATGTTTGGTGGACTTATTTCGCCATTAGGTTTTGATTTATTACTAATTTCAATATTACTTCTAATTTTTCTTGAATCAGGTTTAGCTGCAATTACTCATCTTGAATATGCTATGTCACTACCAGAGGGATCTAAGAATGATATTGAATATATCAAACAATTCAATAATGTTGTAAATTCAAATCTTATTCACTTAGTAGTAATAATTTCTCTAACCTCTTTTACAACTATGTTAGCATTACAGTTTGATGATTTATTGGTTTCTTTTGTGGGAATTATGCAAGGCTCACAATGGTCTGGACAAGTACAAGAGTCATTGGAATTACAGATGACTTACGGTAAGGTAATCTCTGCTAGTTTATTCATGTTAGTTGTCGCTGGAATGAGATACATAATACCATGGCAAAGAATCTTTGGGTATATAGAAATGAACATTAATAATTTACGTTCCTAATTATTTATGGATATAATTTGTTATTCCTCTAGAAACAAAGTCACCAATGAATGGGGATAACAATAATAAAAAAATCAAAGAAAAAAAATCAGAATTATATCCTAAATATTCTTCAACATAATTTGACATCAAAGGCGAAGAAAAATATGCCAATAAAATAGAGATTATAAGACAAAATCTATCAATCCAAGGAGTAGATAATATCCCTTCTTCTGTTTTCCTCATGGGCAATGCATCAGCTTCTTCCACATTATCGAGATTGCATTTACAGTCATCAATCCATCGCACAAAATTACATTTTTTTGAGAATGGTTTCAATACAAAAACCTTCGAGCAAACGATATGTGCGCGGCTATATCAATTAAGAAGTGCAGTAAATGTCCTTCACAATCAATTCTTCATCAAGTATATAGTGGGCAACATTTGTGTGGAAAATGTTTATCAGATTCTATTAGAAGAAGAGTTGCTAAAGAATTAAGAAAACAATTAATTTTACCTAAAAATGCACGTCACGAGGATGGCTCTCCTTTCAGATTGTTAGTGGCCGTTTCTGGTGGAAAAGACTCTGCAGTATTACTTTCAATGATTTTTGATATAATAGGTAAAAGAAGAGATATAGAAATAATTGCTGGTTGTGTCGATGAAGGAATAAAAGGTTACAGAAAACCTTCAATGGATTGTGCTATGAATTTAGCAAAAGATTTAGGTATACGTTTCGAAACTATCAACTATCCCGAATTAGGCTACGAAAGGATGGACTCAGTAGTTTCAAAAATGCCTAAAATTGGCGATTTACATGATGAAGCAAATGGTATGATGCCTTGCTCCTTTTGTGGCGTTTTTAGGAGGCAGGGCTTGAATGCACTAGCACAAAAAACTAATGCCGATGTGGTGGCTTTGGGGCACAATCTGGATGATATGGCTCAATCTATTTTAATGAATCTACAAAAGGGAGAGATTGAAAGATCAATTAGATTAGCACCTCATACAAGCTCCCCTTTAGATGGATTAGCACCAAGAATAGTTCCTCTAAGGTGGATTCCCGAACAAGAGATTCATGCCCATGCAGTAATTTCTCATCTTCCTTTTTTTCATGGAGATTGTCCACATGCCCCAGGGGCTATGAGACAATTAAGCAGAGGCGTTATTGCAAATCTCGAACAACAAACCCCGGGTGCAAGGCATGGACTTTTACACTCTCTCGAAGAAATTAGGAGATTGTACAGAGAGGGAAAAAAAGAATCTCCAAAAATTAAGAATTGCTCATTATGTAATGAAGTAACAAGTAGAGAAATATGCCAAGCATGTACCATGAAAAAATGGCTTTCCGAAGTATGATATTACTAAATTATGTGTTCAGTAATTTCTGAATTATCTTGAATCTTTCCACAATAAAAACATCGAATCTCAACTGGATTTTTATTTACAACTACCATCTTATTGGGCAACGGCTCTCTTTCGTTTTGAGTAATACAATTTGAAAAAGAACATTTTATTATATTTACTAATTCATCACTCAAGATGATTTTTCTTTTTTCTGCAACGCTATAATTTCTAATTATCGCTATTGATGCTTCTGAAGCTATAATCGCCAATCTATCTAATTCTTCTTGTATTAATTCCCTATCTTCAATTTTTAAAACATCTTTACGTCCTAACTTATCACTTGGAACATTCATGACTAATGAAATGGGATTTGATCTTCCAGAATCAAGTTTCAGCATTCTTAGTACTTGTAATGATTTACCTCCTGGTATATGATCTATTACTGTCCCATTACATATTGCCGTAACTCTTCTCATTTCAGCATCTTTCATTTAAGCCACCTCTTTGTCAATATCAATCCCTAGACTTTTACATAGTAAAGCCATTCTTGTCGGTATGCCATTAAATGCTTGCTCGAAATACCTTGCATGTTTAGTAGAATCTACTGAAGGATGTATTTCATTTACTCTCGGAAGTGGATGCATAATTATCATATTTTCTTTTGATCCAACTAAATCAATTTTTGAGAGTTTATAGATTCCCGAAACTTTGGCATATTCATCTTCATCTGGGAACCTTTCTTTCTGAATTCTAGTCATATAAATTACATCCGATTCTTTGATATTTTCATAGAGATTATCAGTTTCAGTTACATTACAACCCAATGAGAGTAAATCATCAACAATTTCTTTTGGCATTTTTAATGAATCGGGAGATACTAAAGTCAAATTGACATTAAATCGTGCTAATGCATGCGAGAGACTATGTGCAGTCCTACCATATCTCAAGTCACCTACAAGAACAACATTCAAATCTTTAAATTTATTATGCGATTCTCTGATGGTAAATAGATCTAGCAGTGTTTGGGTAGGATGATTGCCTGCACCATCTCCAGCATTCAAAATAGGTATATTCACAGCATCTGCACTATACTGTGCAGCCCCCTGGCGAGGATGTCTTATAACAGCCACATCTGAATAGCCATCTACCATCTGCATGGTATCATACAAGGTTTCACCTTTTGCTACGGATGAACCAGCGGAAGTAAAATTCAATACTTCTCCCCCCAATCTTTTCATTGCAGTTTCAAAAGACATCCTTGTCCTGGTGGAGTTTTCAAAAAACATATTTGCCAACACTTTACCTTGTAATAAGGGCAAATAAACATCTCCTTTAGCAGCAGGCAGCATCTTTTTTGCATTATCTAATAGTGTAATAATTTCCTCATTTGTAAGGTCATCCATCGTTATAAGGTCGCCCATAGTACTCTCTCTTTATGCCTCTGAGGGGGGACACTCCATATGTCTTACTACCAAACCAATTCTAACTTCATAAAAAAACCGATGTCTTGATGTCCGATAGTCTTCCGCATTGTTATTGATGATAATCAGTCGAACTCCGCTTCGTGCGTCTTTTTGTGGAGGAGGGACAGATATAGACTACTTTTCTCACGCTGAGGAAGAAGGTGGAATGGTTGTATCTACAACTCTTCAAAGCTACATACACATTACTGTGAATAAAAGATTTGATGATAGGGTACGTGTTTCTTATTCTAAGATGGAATTAGTCGATAATTTCGAAGATTTAGAACATGAACTTGTCCGTGAGGCAATGCGCATAACAGGAATTACAGCAGGTGTAGAAATTACTACAATAGCTGATATTCCCTCTCGAGGGACAGGACTAGGCTCATCTTCCTCTGTTACAGTGGGATTATTGAACGCATTACATGCCTTTGCTGGTCATCATGCTTCTCCAAAACAATTAGCTGAAGAAGCATGTATGATTGAAATTGAAATTTTGAATCAGCCAATTGGAAGGCAAGATCAATATGCTGCAGCTTTTGGAGGCATTAATTCCATAGTATTCACTGCCGATAGAGTAGAAGTAATACCTTTAAAAATAAATAAAAATATTATTAAGAGAATGGAGACAGAATTTTCACTTGTTTTCACTGGCTTATCTAGAAGTGCAAGTAAGATTCTCTCCGAAAAAAGTGACAGTTTAGAAACCAAATTTAACAGATTACGTTTGATAAGGAATCAAGCATTTTCTTCAATAAATATGCTAGAGAATGGTGAATTAGAAGAATTAGGAAGATTACTTGCAAAAACTTGGGAATTAAAAAGACAACTTTCTCAAAGCGTGAGTAATGATGAATTAGATATAATTTATAATAGTTTATTGGATTTAGGGGCAAATGGAGCAAAACTTCTTGGAGCAGGAGGAGGGGGCTTTTTTCTTGTACACGGTTCACCTGAATTTAGAGAGAAACTATTATTAAATTTTGGCAAAGAATACAAAATTTTGCCTTTAAAATTAGATTCCTATGGTTCACAGATAATTTATAACGCTATTTAACGGGTTTTTAATATGGGAAAATATGCTGCTATTAGTTCACTATTTACTTTTATGATTATTATTTCTATTTCTGTGCCTTGTATAAATGATGTCAAATTAGATTATTCAAATTTTGAGTATCCATTCGAATCTTCTGAAATATCATTCGAAAAAAATATCACAGGTAACGCATTTCTAAATATTACAGGTCCAATTGTCATAAATTCAGAATTCAACGCATCTTGGTTTTCTGAGGTTTCAATTCTAGAATCATATGGTACAGATCTTCTACCTAATCAAACAATAGGATTAAGGAAACAAATTGATCAATATATGGGCAATAATGATGGAGTTATAAGTTCCAGTGAAATCAATAATTTTAGTGAATTAATAATTTCTTCCAGAGAATGGAATAACTCCTTTCTAGCGGGCTGTTGCTCATTTGATTATAGTCCGCTAACTGCAATTGAAAATGAAGTAATAATCAATCCACCCATGGTTGGCCTAGTTAATAATTCTACAGATTCTTGGGGATGGTCTGAATCAGCCGATTTAATTGGTTTAACCGATAATAGGATAACCAGAATTATTGATTTGCCCAGAGAAGGCGCATTAATAGAAGAAATACCTTTACAAATATTACTTCCAGAAAAATGGGAATTTAGATACAGCGCGATGTCTGAGATAATTAATGGTGAGCCAAATATTTTTGTTATCAATCGAAGTGAATCTCCTGTAGCTTCTGATATCCGAATCACAATCGGAGAAAACTTTCCTCCATCTCTATCTGCTTCTCGATATCCCTTTTCCTCATCATTTATTTCATTGAATGGCTCTACTACTTTTACTAGTTTTTGCGAGGATAGTGTACTTGAAAATCCAATTTTGGAATGGACAATTAAAAAGAATAATCAATTAGTAGATACTATACAGAATGCATGGTTTCAATTAAATCCCAGTGAATATAATTTTTCTCANGGTGAAATTGCAAGTATCAGTCTTACCTGTACTGATTCTCATGANATTAATTCTTCTTGGTCTGAAAACATAGTTATTGATGGAATTNAGCCTGAATGGAGCGGTGAAATTTCATTGGANAATGGTAATAATTTCAATAATTTTAGTTATTATGAAGACGTTTTATCGGTANTTTCAGGAAGTGAAATAAGAATAAGTATNTCTGCAAATGATGAAAGTAAATTACCTACAACAATTGAATTACTGACAGATATTTCTGATGGTTGGAGGCAATATGAATTGAATCAAGGAGAATTTTCTTTCACTGTTTCACAAGGTTCGGGAATCAATGGACTACATCTTAGTATCATAGAACGTCATCTTGAAAAAGAACCTACTGAAATACGGATGGGGTTAATAATCACTGATGATGCAGGCAATACCGTTACAAAAGAATGGAAGATAGAAATAATTGATGGAAATTCCCCAATAATATTAATGGACGTTATGGCAAATAATTCTTTGATTGAATTAGATAAATCTGCTAGAGAAGGAGAATTAATTCAATTAATTTTTTCTAATTCATATGATGATTTGGATTCAATAAATAACACTTCTTGGGAAATTTACTTAGATGGGGAAATAATTTTGCCCAATACTCTTTGGTCAGAAGAAGTTGAAAAAATCACTCTACCTCAAATTAATGTGGGTTTCCATGAAATAAATGTAATAGCCACTGATTCATCCGGGAATAGTAAGGAGGAAACTTTTCCTTTGAACATATTTCCCAAAAGAGGAGTCGATCTAGAAGTTGTCTCTCAATCATTAACCGGTGATTTATTTGAAGGAGGTAGTGCATCATATGTTTTACAAATAAAAAATAATGGCTTTGATGATGCAAATGCTAGAGTTTGTATATCTGAAATATGTAGTAAATTTGTTGATTTACCTGGTGCAGAATTAGAATCAAGTACTATTTCTATTATAGAATATGATTTCATAGTACCTAATAATTCAGAATTAAACATAAGTGTTGTTTGGAATAGTGTATCTGCAAATGATAATGGCATCTTCTTTATTGAGCACGATTTAGAGTCTGAGCCTGGAAATCGATTAATCTTTATGATTCTATTACTTATTATTGTCACAGCATCTATTTTCTTTTTGCGAAGTGGTATATTAACCGGAAAAAGTAAATGAATTTAATCAGGAGACCGGATAGATATTGACTAAAACAATGGACGGGTAAGTATGATGATGTTGCCGGACTATCCAGATAGAGTAGTTTCTGAGCATAGGATTAGGGTGGAAAAATTTGCTGTAGTATGCACTATGTTGTTAACTGCCGCTGGGGGATGGTGGCTTTTTGCTAATCTTGGCAATAATTCAGAACCAATAATAAAATTTGGGCCCATTTTGATATTATTTCTTTCAGCTTTTTGGCTATCGGAACTAATTGATTTCACTCCAAAGTCTAAATCCATAGTCGCCTCATATTGTAATATTCTTTGGTCTTGTATTTTATCTTTCATAGGACTTCATTATTCTGACAAATCCAATTTCCTACCTCTCCTAATATTATTTCTAATCGTAATCATATTATGGATGATTTCAAACTCTATATTATCCTATAGTTTAGCAAGTAGAAGATTAAGAGGCATCACTAGTATTGCAGGACTCGCAATATCATTGGCTATACTTTCATCAACTAGTGACTTATTTCCTTGGCTTTTTGTCATTTTAGCTAATTCATTTACTATGATGCCTGATTTACTATCCAAAGACCCTGATTTCTTAGAGAGGAAGGACTTTGGGAAGGAATTAGATAAGGCAGAGTTAGAAATATTAGAACTTAAATCACTTGGTCACAATGTACAACAAGCGACATCCATATTAAAGATTGCAAGAGAAGAAGGTTTTGATAATCCATCTGAAGGGAAGAGGTTGATAGATGATGCAATTATTGATGCAAATAAGATAATTGCCCTTTCTAAAGATTTGGAAGAAATAAGGAATGATTCTTTAATGGCAATAGAAAAGTCAGAACTAGTAACAAAGGTACCAAAGAAACCTCGTGAAAAATTAGAATTAGGAGATAAAGAATTCCAATATGGTTCTTTTAGAGATGCTGAAATGCTATATAGGGAAGCCAAAGAAATAGCAATAATCATTGAGAAATATTGGCAAGAAGCATCCGATATTATTTCCGTTTCTGAAGGTATGATCGGTGATTATTCTGGACATCAAATAAAAGATATTAGTGGAATATTAAATTCTGCCAAAGATGCATTATCTAAAGAAGATCCAAAAGAAGCAATACAACTTGCAGAATCTATAAAATACCATATAACTGAAATTGGTTCGATAGAAGAAATTGCAAAAAAAACAATTAAAGATGCTGAAGATGCAGTTTCAGTCTTGAGTTCAAATATCTCAATTAACACCAAAGAAAGAATAGCCGAAGCAAAGGAAGCATTAAAATCAGGAGATTCTGCTCTTGCAAAAGGATTGGCTAATAGTGTTATACGTGAAATAAATTCTACTTCTGAGGCTATGAATAAAGTTCAGAAAGCTTTGAGACAGAGAAAAACATTGGAGTCAAAAATGCCTTCTGGTAAATCAAATTCAGAATGGATGTCAAAATTAGAATCTATTATCCAATCATCAAATAAAGGAGAATGGATTATGGCATCTAAAGAATTAGATTACCTAACTAGCGCATTAAGGGACTTTGAAGAAGAAATAAAAGAAGCTAATGAACTTCTTTCTTTTATAGAGGAAGAATGGATAAGTATTCGTAAAAAATTAAATTCTGCTGGTATAAATGCACAAGATAGTTCGAGAATTAGTATTGAAAAAAATATTTCAGATATTACACAATTGATTAAAGAAGGTGAAGTACAAGATTCTCTTTCATTACTTTCCGAAACAGATTTATTTATTGAAGAAATCAGACGAAGAATTTAATTTTTGGAAAATACATTTATTGGATTCAGTAAAAACAAATCATCATTTAATATTACTATTGTCTCCATTGTCTTCAAATAATCCATGCATTCTCGTCTAACCATCGGGTTGGAGTAGTCAGGTTATCTCGTCGGGCTCATAACCCGGAGACCGGTGGTTCAAATCCACCATCCGATACCAAAAATAAATTTAAAATGAAAGTGAAAAATCGATATACTGAGAGGAATATATAATATTAAGCACTTTCATTTTTAGTTTAAGGGTTATTAACTTGTTAATATACCCGACTACTATTAGACATTATCATATAAGGTGATGAGATGAGTAAAAAAACTGCAAGCGAAAAAGTAGAAAAAAAAGAGATTGTGATAGATGTTGATGAGCCTGAATTAACCGTCGAAGATCTTCCCGGTGTTGGTCCAGCAACTGCTGAGAAATTACGTGAAGCTGGTTTTGAAGAATTATTAGCTATTGCTGTGATGAGTCCTTCAGAATTAGCAGAGCAAGCAGAATTAGGTGAAGCTGTATCGGCAAAGATAATTGCAGGTGCAAAAAAGATGGCTAATATTGGTGGATTCATAAGTGGTAATGCATTACTTGATAAGCGTAAAATAGTTCAAAAATTAACATCTGGAACTTCATCACTGGATGAATTATTGGGAGGAGGTTTTGAAACACAGTCAATTATAGAAGTTTATGGAGAATTTGGAAGTGGTAAGACACAAATAGGCCATCAATTAGCAGTCAATGCAATTCGACCTTTAGAAGAAGGAGGGCTTAATGGTGAGGTATTTTATATAGATACTGAAGACACATTTAGGCCCGAGAGAATAGCTCAGATGGCAGAAGCAGTTGGCATTAGTCCCGGTGATGCTTTGGACAGAATTCACGTCGCAAGAGCATATAATTCTGCTCATCAGATATTACTAGTTGATGAGATAAAAAGGATGGCAAAGAATATCGATGTCAAATTAGTTATAGTAGATTCGCTAACTAGTCATTTTCGTGCAGAATATGTTGGAAGAGGAATGCTAGCAACTAGACAACAAAAACTCAACAGACATCTTAAGGAATTAAAACAACTCTCGGACGTTCAAAATTCTATTGTTTTAGTTACGAACCAAGTAATGTCAAAACCAGATGCCTTATGGGGAGATCCAACAAAAGCAATTGGTGGCCATATAGTTGGTCATGCAAGTACTTTCCGCCTGTACCTTAGGAAATCAAAAGGAGGACGAAGAATAGCACGTCTAGTTGATAGTCCAAATCTTCCTGAAGGCGAGGCAGTCTTTACAGTGACAGCTGAGGGCCTTCAGGATTAACTGTAGGCACCCACTGTCCTATTAATTAGTAGAAACTTCTTGAAGTTGATCACTTACTTCTCGTATTAGTTTACTAACATGATCTTTAGAGAAAGACATTTCCAGCCCGCTTGCAGCAAATAATTCTGTTAGTCCTTTAGTATACCCTAGAGATAATCCATTTTTGTATAATCTAAGGGCATTTTCATTATTTTCTTTATGTAATTTCCAAAGTTGTAGGGCGCCCAATTGAGCAATTCCATATTCTACATAATAGAATGGTGCTCCGAACAAATGCCCTTGTAGTTGCCAACCTATTTCTATTATTTTTTCTAAATTTTCTCCTTCTTTGTTTATGCCATCGTAATCTATTTTGGATCCAAATCTTCCTTGTATTTCTAACCATTTTTTCGCCCTCTCTGAACGTGTATGGTTTGGATTTTTATAAATCCAGTTTTGAAATGAATCAATAGTTGCCATCCAAGGCATAAATTGTATAATGCCTTTCAGATGTTTTATTCTAGCTCTTTCTGCATCTTCTTTTTCATAAAATTCCTCCCAGTAAGGATGTGTTAATAATTCCATAGACATGGATGCTACTTCGGCAAATTCTATTGGAGAATCTCTTTCATTAATTAAATCTAAATGGCCAGAATAGAATGAATGAAAAGCATGCCCTGCTTCATGAATCATGGTCTCAAGATTACGTTGTGTACCGGTAGCATTCATGAAAATAAATGGCATTCTACTTTTCTGTAAGTAATATTGATATCCGCCAGGAGCTTTACCCTTTCTACTTTCTAAATCCAGACAATTATTTTCTTGTAATAGATCAAAAAAGTCTCCTAATTCCTTTGACATAGAGTGAAATATTCTTGAGCAGCCACTTATCAATTCATTTGTATCAGAAAATGGTTTCAGAGGTTTTTTTCCCTCAATATCTACAGATGAATCCCATGGCCTTAGTTTATCTAATTCCAATTTATCTTTCCTCAAATCATTCATCTGATGTTTTAGGGGCATACATGAATATTCTATTGACTCATGAAATTCTAAACAATCATCTATGCTGTAGTCAAACCTATGCATAGCTGCAAACATATATTCTTGAAATCCACTAAATCCAGAATTAATTGCTATTTTATTCCTTAAGATGATCATTTCTTCAAAAATAATTGAAATTTCTTCTTCATCTTGTAAAATCCTCGAAGTAGTAGCTCTCCAAGCAGATTCTCTTATTTTTCTATCTGTACTCTCTTGGTAAATTGCCATCATTGGTAAGGTTTTTTCCTCATCTTCAAACAATACTGTTTGTTTGCCTCTAATTTCATTATATTTTGTGCTTAATAATGACAATCTTGTTTGCAATGGTATATTTTCTTCTCTAAATATCTCTATATCGGTTTTTATTCCTCTTATCAATACATCATAGCGTTCAGGTAAACTCTCTACAAAAACATTATTAATAATTTTTTTATTTATTATATCATTATATTCGGATAATTTGGGTTGAATATTTTCTACAAAATCTCTCCATGCCTTTTGATATTCTTTATTATCTGTTTGACTTGTCATGTTTATGTAGGCTCTAGCACGGTTCTCGGAGATAATTTCACTCAATTGTGATTCATCGCGAATCAATTCTTCAATACAATTAGTACTATTTATCTTTCTCTGTTTCAAATTATCCAAAAAAGGCCTAATATTTTCCCACTTACTTGCATCTAAGTCATCTGGGGCAAATCTCGATTTCATTATACAGCCTCAATTACGATGAGATTTAGGTCCAATTGGTAGAGGGCCTTCTTCCCTACTCCACTTTATGCATTTCCATTCTTCAGCATCTTTGATTATTTTTTTTCTCATTTCATCTATTTCAGGATGGTCCGGATTTTGATTTTGAATCCAACATGCAGTGCAATATCTCTTTTTTTTATAATCAACAAAATTACCACTAGTACAAGCTACTTCACAATTGACACAAAATCTGAAGCCATAGAACTTGGACATAACTAACAACCGACCCTCGGGTTCTACATATCAGTTTGTCTATTACAGGATGACTTTTTTATAGTTCTGATAATGACATGTGAGTCAAAAATAAATCTTCTATCTGAGAATAATTTAGATCGGTAAAGTTTCCTTCTATGCCTATTCTTTCCAAGCCATTTAAGACTGGTGTCGGCCTTCTTGGTATAATTTTAGCCTCAATAAATTCTGCTAACTTTCTTGCATCATCATCTTTATCAGAATAAATTTTTCTTTCAATCTTTATCTCTTCAATGTCTAATTTTCCTTTCTTTGGGATATAAATGATCCATGCTCTTTCATCCCCTTTTCTCACTCCTGCTCTCTGAAAAGCAGTTTTTATCTGATGAGTCCCTGAAATTAGCCTCAAAATTTCTACATCAGGAGTTCTAGCAATCATTTCCTTCTTCTCCTCTCTCCTTCTTAATGCATACCATGTAGTCCAAAGATGTACTTCACTTGCAATAATTTCTTCAGCCAATAATGCCCAACGATTATCTTCTCGAAAGTTATTAAATTTAGATATCAAATCATCTATATTATCTATCGGCTTATGAAATTTTACCCCCCATGCAGGAAACCATGGCGTTGGATGTGCTATTTCCATACCACGCCGTCTTGATAATTACTAATTATTTTTATTAGAAAGTTTTTTTGCAGAAATAATAATATTTTCTACTAATTTTTCACTCCACCCTCTCAAGTCTGAAAGTTTATATTTATCATTTTCTGTTAACATAGTCAAATCTTTTACATTAACCACTCCGAGTGTATTATTGAGTTCTCTTGCCCTAATTCGTCCAACTCCTCTTAGAGAAACTAATCCTAATAAATCAGATTTACATCCATATCTAACTCTCATATGAATCTCATTTATTGACTCTAGTAACAGCCTGTGTGCATCTTTATTCAAATTTTTTAAATCTTCATCTTCATCCAGTATTCTTCTGATCGCATACAATATCCATTCTGCTAGCTCAGTTCTGCTTCGTAAGTCTCCAGGTTGCACACCCCATTTATTCTCCATATCTTCAAATTTTAACTCATTTATCCATGATTCTAGTACTAATGCTCCTTTCATTTTCTCTTCTTCTAAGTTGGAGTTTTCTGTTAGTATTTCTCTTGAATGACTATGTAAAGATGCTTGAATAATTTCATAATCAGAATTTTTAGGCCATAAAGGTAAGAAATCTGGAGTACTTGCTGTCAAATGTAAAATTCCAAATGGAGATATTTGATGGTATTTGTCATCTCCTATTAGTACCTCCATAGCCTTCTCTAGGCCATTTTTTATAATTCTACCAGATATTGGGTTTAGATAAAGTCGAGATACTCTCATTCCTAAATTTGTTGATTCATATGTCATTGCAGATAGCTCAGGTAAAACCGCCTCTTCAAATTCAATTGAACTAGCTCTGGTAAAACCAAAAATTGCAGGACCTTCTCTAGGAGTATGTTTCTTCTTCTCAGTAATTCTTTGTTCAGAAATATCCAATCCAGGAATACTGGCTGCCGAATTCACCCAGGATGGCCTCAAATCTTCCCAATTTTCTTCTACATCATTCCCTACATATTGTAATATCCTTTCTTTTACAACTTCAGATTCGCCTTCTCGTGTAATCATGCCATTATTTACCAGCCAATTGATAGAATCATCTATTCTAGCAGCTAAATCTTCATTACTCAACTGAGTTGATAGAAACGTTTTTTCAAAAAATCTCCCAAGAGAATCCCTATCTCTTAAATCTCCAGTAGATATCATAGATAATACATGAGCTAATAGATATGGATCTTCTTCTGGATTTTTTGCATTTGGATTGGATAATTTTGATATTACATCTTCAGGTGCGCCGGTAATATATTTCTCAACCAAAAAATCAACCTCTAGATTATTTTTAGCCAATATCCATGATTCTCCTCTAGTATCATATTTGGGTCTACCGGCTCTCCCCATCATCTGCTTTATTTCCATTACCGGAATGGGAATGTTTGTTCCTGCAAGGGCATTCCAACGCTTATGGTCACGTATTATTACTCTGCGTGCAGGTAGATTAATTCCTTGTGCAAGAGTTGGTGTGGCAACTAAACAATTTATTTTCCCATTTCTAAAAGCCTTCTCTATTTTTTCTCTATGCTGATTACTCAGCCCTGCATGATGAAAAGCTACACCTCCCTTCAAGGCTAAAATTAATTTATTTCCTAGTGCTGACAAATCCCGCTTATCGGATAAAGAATCTGATAATTCACTCCATGAATTTATATTTTTTTTACTGTAAATTGTACTATTTATTTTTGAGTTCTTGATTACATGTTTTGACAAATCTCTTGCTTCTTTTTGTGCCGAAGCTCTAGATGAAACAAAAATTAGTAATTGGCCGTTAGATTTAACAGTATCATCAAGAATTGCACTTAATCTCTGTGTTTCTCTACCATTAATAATTCTGGACTCCGGATAATCTTCTATTTTTTTACTATCAATTCTGTGAATAATTACTTCTAAACCATTTAAAGTCCCATACTCTAAAGCCACTGGCCTCCAATTAGATTTAATCAATCTAGCATCTAACCAATCGGATAATTTTTCTGAATTTCCAACTGTCGCCGAAAGAGCAATGATTTGTACATTTTGCCTTTTGTGTCTTATACGAGACAAAACAATTTCTAAAGTTGGGCCTCTTCCAAAATCATTTATCAGATGGAATTCATCAACGACTAAAATCCCTATTTTATCCATAAATTCAGATTTTGTGCGTATCAATGAATCAAGTTTTTCACTCGTACATACAATTATGTCTGCATTGTCAATAGACGATATTTCTCCATCTCTATCGCCAATTGCCAAGCCAACTTTCAGATTAGTTTGATTAGTTATTTCTTTTAAATCTCTAAACTTTTCTTTAGCTAATGCTTTCAATGGAACAACATATATTGCTTTTTGTCCCTCTAAATCATTAACTAATCTATGTATTATTGTAAGATAAGCAATTAATGACTTACCACTTGCAGTAGGAATTGTGAGCATTATATTCTCACCTTTCAGGGAATATGGTAATGCTTCAGATTGTGGAGGAAACAACTCTTTTATTCCCCATTCACTTTTCAAAAAAGATACGACTTTTTCTTCCAAACCTAAATCATCAAGTCGAGTCGAAGGATATTGCATAACCATGCTCTTGTTCGGCCGTTCTAAAGGATACCGCTATATCACTGAAATAGTTACATTAATTCCATCTATGATATGCAGGATGTCCCTCTTCTATCGCCACAAAAGTCCCTTCTCCCGTTGCGCAAATCTTTTCTCCTGCTTTCATTTCTAATTCTACTTTCACTATTTTTCCATTTATTTCTGCTACTTTCCCCTCTATAATAAGTTTTGAATTTGCAGGTGTGGGTCTTCTTAATTTAATACTATATGATGCAGTTACAGTACATGGAGGTATTTCTCCCCCAACTTCATCCATAAGTGCTATTGCAGCTACCCAATTTCCATGACAATCAAGTAAAGTCCCAATTATTCCTCCATTGATTATTCCTGGGAAAGCCTGATGCTCTTCTGAGGTTTGAAATTCCATTTTCAAACCTTCACCGCTTCTATATGATTTTATTTTTAGGCCCTTTTTATTGGCAGGGCCGCAACCAAAGCAAATACTGTTTGGCGCAAATTTTTCTTGCATCGACATCTCGGCCATCTCTTCCATATAGGGTCAAGATGCGACATCAGAATTCAATTATTCGCTTAATAAGAAGCACACACTATTAATTCATCTCTCTTCGGCAGCACGTTGACCGATACCGAAGAAGAAAATATTGTTGATTCAATTGCTCCAAAAGAATCAACCAATAAAATTGTCCCCAGATTAAAGAAAAGACGTTTCGGACCACTCAAAGTAGCCAACCAAATCCCTAAAAGTAGACGCTTAGAAATCGAAAAGGGCCTGGAAAAATCTTCCCAATTAAAAAATAAATGGACAAGAAAAGTAGGAGTTAAGACTCACAGTTTTCTAAGAAAAAGGATAAAACCTGGTGAAATAAGGAATTTAACATTTAATTTACTCGATGTCAAGATCGGCGATTCATGGCCGATAAATGTCACAGTACTTCATGGCGTAAGGCCCGGGCCGGTAGTTACATTATTGGGCGGAATTCATGGTGACGAATTAGTAGGTCCATTGGCTTTAACTTACCTTTCTGGGCCAAATTTCCTAGGAGAAGGTAATGCACTAGATCCTTCAATTTTATCAGGAACAATCAGAATTGTTTCAATAGTTAATTTACCAGGCTACAGGAGACAAAGTAGATATTTCCCGGATGGCAGGGATTTAAATCGATTTTTTCCAGGTGTGCTTGATAGTAACACTACTTCGAGGGTTGCACATAGAATTTGGTCAAATATTATCACAGGTAGTGATTATATTATCGATCTTCATGCTGCTGCTAAGGGAAGAACTAATATCCCTCAAATAAGAGTTAATCTAGCACATTCACCAAGTAACTTGACAGCTAGGTCATTTGGAATTGAAACTATACTCGATACTCAAGGTCCACGCGGTTCACTCAGAAGAACAGCAAATAAAGAAAATATAGCATGTATAACATACGAAGGAGGGGGTTCTGATGAAGCAGATCCCGAATCAGTACAAGTTGCAATGTATGGTATTTTAAACGTTTTAAGAAGCTTAAGAATGATTCCTGGATACCCTAGCCGTCCAAGATTCAGACTTTTAGCAACTGGATCAGATTGGATTAGATCAGATCAAGGTGGTCTACTGGACGTATTAGCTCCCGCAGGTAGTTATGTAGAGGAAGGTGAAATTGTGGCAACTGTAACAGATCCTCAAAATCCCAGTCAAAGTCATGAAATAATATCTCCAAAACAAGGTCTACTTATTAGCACTGCAACATCTCCGTTTGTCACCTCTGGAACTCCAATTGGAAATCTTTTATCTGTAAAGAGAGGTGTTAACACCCTAATCGAGAGATTAGATGACGAAGGATGCTTAATTATTAGTGGTTCAGATGGAGATCCTCCCTGGAGGGAGGATGATGAAGTTGAGGATATATCAGTTTCCGGAGAGTGGTCAGGAGGCTCCCCAGATGCCGAATGGGGTTCTGATGACAAGACTAATCAAGAAGAAGAAGACTGTTAATTATTTATCGTCATGATGAAATAGTTCTGATAACTCTGGTGCAGGAGGTAAATCTATATTTTTACCAACAGAGTTAGAAGTTATCGGAATTTCAAATGCTTCAAAAGCATCTTTTAGATTTTTATTATTATTTATCCTGACACCAATTAGTACTCCTGTCAAAGATACCATAATGATAAAAATAATCATCCCCAAAATACCTTGAGTTGTTCCGAGGAAAGAAGTTATGGTGACATCTTCTTTTGAATTTCTAATCCAAACTTCAGTATCAATTTCCCATGATAATTCAGTTTCTATGCCCAAGTCAGTTACCATAACTGAAATATTTTGAATTTTATTCCCCTCTAAACAAAGATGTGTATCCAAAGCAGTCCTATATTCATTATTACAATCTAAAGGTGGGAGGAATAATCTAAGATTATCAGATGAAGTATTCTCTGTTACTGAAAAACCTTCGAATTCCCATTCAATCGTCTTTTCAATATTACTAGGAATTCCTTGGATTGAAATAATTAATGATTTATTTCCTGAATCCCAATTATATATTTGATTATATTGTGGATTAACAATTATAAAATCTAATCGAGTAATATTTTCATCTATTTCATCATTACAATTATCATCCATACCATTCCATATTTCTGTAGCCCCAGAATTTATTTGTAAGGCTAAATCATTACAATCTTCAAATTCATAGTACCCATCAGAATCCTTATCATAATCATATTTCAGCGGATTTGAAAATTTCTCTAGTATTTCTACTCCATCTTCTATGCCATCATTGTCTGTGTCATTATCTAGGTGGTTAGTTGTATAATTGTGAAATTCAGAATAGTCTGAAATACCATCATAATCACTATCCAAAGTCCAAAATTCTTCATCAATTAAATTATTACAATTATTGTCTTTATTGTCTAATATTTCTGGTTTATCTGGTGCCCTCTCAAAATCATCATCATCACAGTCTTGAAATTCATACCATCCATCTGCATCCCTGTCCAAATCCTCTTCCAAGGGATTGGAGTTTAATGAAAACACTTCCATCCCATCGGGCAAACCATCTCCATCGGAATCTCCGTCTAATGGGTCAGTAGAATAATTATGATATTCTTCAAAGTCATTCAGTCCATCTGTATCAGAATCTAATAGTAAAAAATCTTCATCAATTAATTCATCACAGTCATTATCTACATTATCCAATATCTCGACCATNTCTGGGAATCTATACGGATTATTATCATCACAATCTTCAAACCAATACCAACCATCAAAATCTTCATCTTCATCAAACAGTATTGGATTTGATTCATAAATTATCAATTCTTCATAATCAGTTAAACCATCTTCATCGGAATCTGAATTATTAAANTCTGTACCGTGGACATGATATTCTTCATAATCAATAAGGCCATCAGCATCCAAATCACTTTGATTATATCCTTCATCAATTAGACTATCACAATTATCATCTATTCCATTAAGTAATTCTTCCATACTTGGATTTATGGTAGAATCATTATCATTACAATCTTGGAAGTGATAAAATGTATCTTCATCATTATCTGGATCTGCAACATTGGGGTTAGTTTCCCATGTATACAATTCTTCAATATCTGTCAATCCATCATCATCTGAATCTGGAGATAAAGGATTGGTTTCATAAATTATAACTTCTTCATAATCAGTTAATCCATCAACATCTGTATCGGATACATCTGCTTTGGTGTTGTATAGTAGGACTTCTTCATAGTCAGTTAATCCATCATTATCCATATCAGGATTCAATGGATCAGTGTCATATATTTCGGTCTCATTGACATCACTCAACCCATCTCCATCATCATCTGTATCAATAAAATTACATAACCCATCTCCATCATAATCAGATGGCGATGAATTATTATCGTTAGAACTAGTGTTACATGAATTTTCATCAACGTCCGACCATCCGTCTCCATCATCATCTGTATCAATAAAATCACAAATTCCATCGCTGTCCAAATCATTAGGTTGAGAACTTTGATTTGTCGAGTTTGTTTCACAGTTTTCTTCGTCAACGTCCGACCATCCGTCTCCATCATCATCACTATCTAAATAGTCACAAATATCGTCATTATCAAAATCAGTAGGTGTCGAATTCGTATCTAACGAATCAGTTCCACAATTATTCTCATCTATATCTGACCACCCATCATCATCATCATCCGTATCAATAAAATCACTTATCCCATCCTGATCGGTATCGGTGTAATTACCTACTCCATGGATTATCATCTCCCAATAATTCAAAGTTCCAACATCTGAATTAACTGTGTCTCTTATCTTTAATTTCCATTCTCCAACCGCGCTTTCTCCCCAGTGATGGACAGTATTGAACATCCAATCTTGATATCCATTACCATTATCATTTCGTGATTCAGCTAACCAAGATTCTTTGCCAGATGGCGAGACTAATACAATATCTAAATCTCCTCTTGAAGTATGAGTGATGTCCGTAATTAAATCTATACTCTCAATATTTACATCGGAGGAAACATTCAATGAAAACTCACTCCATTCTGAATCATCATCAGGAATTCCAAAACTAGGGGTAAATGGGCCATATGAAAAATTACTTTCCATGCCCACATTAGTCCAATTTTCTGCTAATGAAACAGCAGCACCGGCATCAATAACTCCAAAGCCATATTTATGAGAAACTTGTAAACCAGCACCATTTATTTCCCAGGATGAGTCATTTTCATCATTTACTCTAGAACTTTTTACAAGTATGTGTTGAACATCTCTCCATGTAAGATTTGTATTCGCCTCTAAGATTAATGCAATCACGCCAGCAGCTAGAGGAGTTGCACTGGAAGTTCCTCCGAAATTATTTGTGACATCTCCTCCATTGTATCCTCCACTACCTTCATTGTCTGTAGTAGTTATCCCTTCTCCATCTCCGTTGGAATGCGCTGCAACAAGTATATTTGCACCCGGTTCTGCATAATATGATTGTTGCCCCAGATGATTAATTGCGGTCACTGCTATGGTATATCTGCTATTTGCATATCCATCATAGTTGGCATTGTCATTACTCTCTAGACCATTTCCTGCAGCCCATGTGTAGATATTGCCCAGGCCAGATCGCCCTTCGTATGCACCGTTTTCTAATGCTGCCAAAGTTAATGCTCCGGGTCCTGTTAATGTTTGCCCATCATCTGCAGGACCCCATGAATTAGTATATATGTCAATATTATTTTTCTGAAAACTTAATGCATTTGCTTCCATCTGGTCACTGGTACTACACGCAATCAATGTCGATCCAGATAGGTTAGCCCCAAACGCTGCTCCGGTAACATCTATTCCATTATCTCCAACAGCAGCCGCTACCCCTCCGGCAGCAGTACCGTGAGCGTCCCAAGAGTTTGGACTAGGATCAGGATCATTATTACACCAATCAAATGAATATGATGAATTATAATTTGCCTCTATATCTGGATGTTCATGATCTAAACCATCATCTACAACGCTGATGACTATTCCAGTACCATTGTAACTATCCCAAACACTTGTTATATTGACATCTTCACCAGCTACTCCTCCAGTTTGACCAGTATTTTGTAGATGCCATTGCTCGTCAAAATCTGGATCATTGGGGATATATCTAAGTNCATGCTGCGTTTTCAATAAAGGATAGAAAGATTCAATATCNNCATTTTCAAANAAATATGTTAAGTCATNGATNGAATTGGAAGANTCTTGAAATCTCCAAATATAAGNTCCTTTTAAGAAATCAACTTCTTCGCTATCAAAAGNNNTTGAAATTATTTTNTTATGATGTTCCAANGNATAGCCTGTGACAACTACCCATTCATTATTCTCCAAGAGTATATTTTTTTCATATTGCCCCAAATCACTTAATCTGTGGAATGCATTTTGTATCGATTTTGAATACGTCTCGATAATTTTCATATCATCATTATCGTTAACTGAATCATTTCTTAGATTCTCAGCACCAACTAAATTCATAGGCGACAACAACAACAAAATTACTAGTATCGCACTACGCACTTTTAACCTCAAATTAATTTGACCTATATGTATTTGTATTAGTAGTTCATAATAAAAACCTCTATTTTTGTTTGAAATTTCTCACAGAATTATGAATCTCCTCATCTTCCATTAATTTTCTTTGTTGTTTTGCGATAGAAAACATATACTCCACCAACTCATCTGAAACTTGATATCCATTATTTTTTAACCACCAAATTATATTTGATCTCCCACTCATATGTCCAATTCTGATAATTTGTTTTAAGCCATAATCTGATGCAGGTACTCCAGAGTAAATTCTGTCTGCCAACCAATGGTCTCCTTTATTCATGGCCTTTACAACTGCAGATGCATGCACTCCAGTACCTGTCTCAAACGCATCATTGCCAAAAATTGGATAATTTCTTGGTAAAGGAACTTTTACATATTCATGAGCCTTCCTCATATATTCATCTAAAGCAGTTAAATCGTTATTTATTACTCCCATCAAACTTAAGTTAACTAGCGTCTGATCCAAAGGTGCATTTCCAGCTCTTTCGCCAATCCCTAAAGCAGTTCCATGTATAACATCGGCTCCTGATTCAAATGCAGCAATATTATTTGCAACTCCTAAACCTCTGTCTTGATGACCGTGCCAGTTTATTTCTATATCTCTCCTCTTGAAACCAGCATCAGGTATTACTTCATTCTGAACAAATGAAAGTAATTTTTGAACTCCGTTTGGAGTTACATGCCCACAGGTATCACAAATACAGATTCTATCTGCCCCAAGTTCTAGAGCACGAGTATACACCTCCTTTATTTCATCAGGTCTACTACGTGTAGTATCTTCTGTGACAAACATTACGGGAATATCATTATCAACTGCAAAACTTACTGCCTTTTCGGCGGTTGAGAGTATTTTTGCCATATCCCAATCTTCAGTATATTGACGTATTGGACTTGTTCCAAGAAACGCACTTGCCTGAATTTGACAATCATATTTAGCTTGTAAATCAATTAAAGGAGATATGTCGCTGATAACAGTTCTAACCGCACACCCAGGCCTTATTTCATATGAGTTTTCTGTGATATGGGAAAGCATTGAATCTATATGTTCGATATGAAAAGGGCCTGCTCCTGGTAATCCTAAGTCAACCTTTTGAATGCCTAACTTTTCCATGTAATCAAGTAATTCAATTTTCTGATATATAGTAGGATTATTCGCACTTGGACTTTGTAAACCATCTCGGAGAGTTTCATCA
Organism: Methanobacteriota archaeon; assembly: GCA_002719615.1. GTDB lineage: Archaea > Thermoplasmatota > Poseidoniia > Poseidoniales > Thalassarchaeaceae > MGIIb-O3. Next base: position 21,924 of record PBHZ01000007.1, on the reverse strand, counting down.
TCAAACCATAAATCATGAGGGTGTTCACTAGAATTTCTTTTAATATCATAATCTATTATATTCCAATCATATATCAAATCCTTTTCATCCATGACGCCCCCTCCTCAACTTATACCCTTGAACAGACTATACAGTGCTTCAAACCATCGGGAGTTTAGGTATTATTAATCTCTAAATAGGATTTTTATTTTTTATTTCCGAAATATAGATACATACTAATACAACAAATATCCCAATTACAGATCCTTCAAATCCAAGACTTCCTGTGACTAATACAACAAACATTAATGCTAGATATAAGAGAGAAACAAAAAATGATCTAGAAGCAATAGACATCCTTCCAGATTTATCTACTTCTTCAAATATATCGATATTCCATACTGTAGTTGCATACCAGATACTCAATAAAGTAGTAGTAAAACTTACAATAAAATTTTCTTGGTTTATATTATTAAGAATATTCCAATCCATTGACGGCGTATAGTTAAAAAATGCCATTAAAGATAAAATAATCAGTAATATAGAATATATTTTCATTTCCATCAATGTCCTACTTTTGCCTCTCACATTTGGCATCATTGGTACTCCAACCTTCTGATATTCTTCAGAACGATATAGTGCAAGTGCCCAAAAATGAGGAGGTGTCCATAGGAAAATCAAAATGAACATAAACCAAGGCATTAAAGGATATAATCCCAGATAATTATGAGGCCCTAAATTAAAAATAGACTCAAAAAATAATTCCAGTGACGTAATTTGTATTGACAAACCATCTTCAGCAGCAGCCCAACCAATCACTGGAGGGGTTGAACCGGCAATCCCTCCTATCACTATATTCTGTGGTGTTTTTCTTTTTAGCCACATAGTATATATAAAAACATAAAATAATACACTAAAAAAAGCCCAAAAAGCTGCAACGTTATTTGCCAATAAGGAAAACCATACTGTTCCAGTAATTGCCATTATTATGCCAAATGATAATGCAGAAGAAGATTTCATCTTCCCATTAGAAAGAGGTCTATTGGAGGTCCTGGTCATAATCGGATCAATATCTCTGTCATACCACATGTTAATCGCATTAGCACCGCCTGCTGTCAAATATCCACCTACAAAAACAATGAAAATAGTTTTCACAGTTTCCATACTTATTTCAAATTGACCAATTAAATCATGGCAGAGAACTGAACAGAGAGCAGTAATTTGAAGTAATATCACTACTTTGGGCTTAGTCAAAGATAAATATGATTTTACTACCTCCATGGACTTTCTCACATATCCCCAATGTCAATCTTTATTTAGTCTTCAAGTATTACTTGGTCTTTTATGCCGTATTTTGATGTCATCAAAATTCCTATACAAGTAGTTGCTAATAAAATAAATGAAGTAGATGCAAGCAAGAGGTGTATCAATGAAAGAATTTCTAGATATCCATCTACTGTCCATGATAATACATACAAACCTCCTAATAAAATATTCATGACATAAGTAATCGTTGCTGCCAAAAACCATTTCATAAGCAAAGAACCTCCTTTATTTTGTTTGCTAAATTCATTTCGCATATTCAAATATATGACAATTAATGTTATCCCCACTAGTCCCACTGACCATCTATGAATCATTTGAGACTTGGCAACAATTTCATCTGCGGCTATTTTGGATAATAATTCGCCTTGACAGAGTGGCCAAGAGTCATAAAAGCCATTTATTCCGCAACCATAATTTGCTCCTGGAGAAGTAGAAACTAAGGTCCCAGAAAAAAGAGTAAATAATGTAAGTCCCGATACAATAAATAGTTTGTTTTTCCATTTTTCAGAGAATTCAGGATCAAATGAAATCCAATCAGTTTTCTTTTCTCTTGAAATAATTGCCCAAATCCATATCAAAACCATCATAAATGCTAATGCAGAACCTAGATGAAGTATTACGCTCCAATGTTTATTATCCATTCTTACTGTTAACATCCCAACAGCACCTTGCCATAAAATTAGTATCATGGATAGTTTTGTAGCAGTTGCCATATCTCTTCCATATCTTTCATCATTTCTTAAAATAAGCCAATTTAAGAAGACCAAGGGTGCTAAGACCATACCTGCTAAAAATCTGTGAATCCATTCTGTGAAAATTTGAAAAGTAGTATATCTATGGCCAGAGCCACGAGAATCAATTTCATCAGGATTTTCTTCCCACCATCTTTCTTGCTCTTCTTCTGAGATATTAAATCCAAATGTCCCGAAACAAAGAGGCCAGTCAGGGCATGACTCTCCTGCATCATAAATTCTTATTGTACCGCCGAGGGCTATAACTAATATTGTAGTAATAACAATAACTTTCGTCAAATTGCTTCCAACTAAAATTCTTCTTAACAATGGGCTTCACCCCAACATGGGCACCTAAATTACTAATCATCAAGGTGAGGGTCAACATCTATTGGTATCCTTTCTTGATCATATTCCAAAGTCGCAATTTTCATCGGATCTAAAACAACTCTTTCTTTTGCATCGTTCACTCCATAAAGTTGTACTAATTCATCACTGAAATTGTCTCTTAACTCATCTTCTGTAACATAAAGCGGGGCTCCCATGCTAATTTGCAATGCTCTAGCACCAATTATTCTTGCTTTTTCAAAGCGAGTATGCGGACTCTTTGGCTTAACCATATAGGTGTCCACCGACAACTCCCAAATAAGGACTATGACTAAGGGTACACAAAAAATATTATTTTTTTTATCTTATTCTGCCTCTATTAACATTGCCACGGCATTTCCTCCACCAAGACAAATTGTTACTATTCCAAATTTTCCTGTAGTTCTATTTAATGCATTAACTAAAGTCATTAAACACCTTGTTCCAGTTGCTCCAAGCGGATGACCAATAGCAACTGCACCGCCATGTGGATTAAATTTGTTATTAGGAATCTTCAAAGCCTTTTGAATAGAACAAGAAGCAGATGCAAAAGCCTCATTGTGTTCAATAAAATCAATATCATCAATTGTCAATTTATTTCTATCTAATAGGATTTCAACCGCAGTAATGGGAGCAGACATTACTCTGCTAGGTTCTAATCCCGAAGTACAATAGTCTATTACTTTAGCAAGTATTGGTAAGTTATATTTTTCAACCGCATAATCTGATGCAATCAATACTGCAGAAGCCCCATCTGACAGTTGACTAGCATTTCCTGCAGTTACTTGTCCATTATCATCAAAAATAGTCCTCAATCTTTTCATTTTCTCCAAATCGGTATCACTGCGAATACCTTCATCTTTTACTAATTCGTCTACATCAAATGTTTCTCCAGATATCCAGTCTTTTTCCCAACCTTCATTAGCAAGTTTGTGTGATCTAACTGCATAGGAATCAGATTGTTCTCTAGATATATCGAATTCTTTAGCGACAGTCTCTCCTGTTTCTCCCATCATTTCTCCTGAATAAGCATCTCTTAATCCATCATAGGTTAATATCCATTCCAAATCTGAAAATTGTATTTGTTGATCTTTACTAGGATTTTTTATGAAATACGGCGCATTACTCATAGATTCCATCCCGCCCGCAATAATCAAATTGGCAACTTTAGCTCGTATATCTGATGCCGCAATCATTACTGCCTTCAAACTTGAACCACAAACTTTGTTTATTGTTGTAGATGGAGTTTGGTAAGGCATTCCGGCGCCTAAAGCCACCTGTCTGGAAGGCGATTGACCAGCTCCTGCTTGCAATACTTGCCCCATATATAATTGATCAATCACTCCATCCTCAGGACTTAAATCAACTCTTCTCAATAATTCTTTCACGGTCATTGCACCTAATTCAGTGGCGCTATATTTTGATAAAGAACCTCTAAATTTACCTACTGGAGTTCTTGCATATGCACATATGTTGACCGCTTCCATACACCATCCAAAAGAGACCTAGACTTCAATTGTACGATATCTATTCTTTCTTTCATATTATTATTTTGTATTATATCCATAGAATTCCGCGCCCTTGAGAGCAGGCCTATTTTGAGGCTTTATTAATATTGTACGAACTCCCCATAAGTCTTTGAAAATGCGATACCGACTTGTTGCATCTAAATAATCAACCCCACTAGTGCCTCCTGTGCCCACTCTTCTACCCATTATTCTCTCTACCATTCGGGCATGTGAATGTCTCCATTTGACTATTGCCTCCTCTAATTCAACAAATCCATCTATTAATCTTCTAGGCCAAGTCAATAAAGGTAACTCACGATATGATTCAATAAATAATAGCCCAACTCTAGAACGATTTATTTTTCCTTCTGGGATTAGAAACTCTCTGGCATTATTATTAGCACTCTTCAATCTTTCAGAGATTTTTGTTTCGGAAATGGAATTTCCATAAACATTTTCTCCATGTCGCCTATGGGCTTCCAAATGGGCCTCAACATATTTTGCCACTTCGTCCGGATCCTTTTTAGTTCCAAATTTAGATCCCATTATCGGGGTTCTTCCTATCCAACCCATTAATGATTCGAATATTGACTTTTGCTCCATTGCTATTTTCAATTGTTGATAAATTTGAGCCGATTCTGGATTGTCTTTAGCAACCTTCTCAAATCCTTTAAGAGGATTCATTCCCCCAAGCCTATCTTCATTCTTTAACCCAAGTAGAATTTCAAATTCTCTCATTTGATATGATTCAAATCCAGAAGCGGTCCCCAATCCATCTCTAAATGATAAGAAACCTTGAGGTGTCAAGGTTTCTAAAACGCTCCACTGATTAGCCATTAATCGGAATATTTCTGTAATTCTGGTGAGGTGATCTACTGCCTTGGGTATTTCATTTTCTGGTACATTTTCTTGGTTTAATATACCTCGAACCTCTCGTAATTCTCTAATAATTTGTTTAAACCACAACTCAAATGTTTGATGAACTACAATAAAATGCATCTCATCATTTGAAATTCCTCTTTCTTCCCCTTGTAGGGCTAGTAATTTTGATAATTGTAAATATTCTCCATATGTCCAATTTCTAGATTCTGTGCTGCCACTCATATATCTCCGGTGTCGTCTCCATTTGAAGTATTACCTCTTATTAGAAAATTCTAAAATAGTAAATATTATGGCTAAATCATGCACAAAGTAGACGAAGAAATAGCAAAACCATTTAAATTTGAATTACCATATCAATTACTCATGGTTGAAGAAGGTTTAGAATTACTGCAAATTAACATAGAAAATAAATATGAATTATTTTCATTGATTGATATCAATCGAAATTATTTAAGAAAATGGCTTCCATGGCTCGATGATATTCGTTCCGTTGAAGATCTTGAAAAACAAATTTCTACATCCATTGAAGAGTATCTCAATGGTCAAGGAATAAGTTACTCAATAAAATTAAATGACAAAATAATAGGGAATATTAGTCTAAACTGGATTGATTATAATAATAGATCATGCGGGATTGGTTATTGGATTTCTGAAAACTTTATGGGCCATGGTTTCATAACAAAATGTTGTTCTAGATTGATACAACATTGCTTTAATGACCTGAATATGCATCGTTTTGTACTTGAAGTAGCAACCGAAAACATTCCAAGTATATCTGTAGCGAAACGTTTGGGTATGAGACTAGAAGGATGTAATATAGACAGAGAATGGTTATATGATCATTATGTGGATAGTAATATGTATGCCATAACATGTCCAGAATTTAATTATTAATAATCAATCCATGATCTTCTAAGGTACAACCCCCAGGAGGTAGGCATGATAAAATATCATCCTGCGAAAGTCCAGTTGCCTTAGATATTTTATTAGCTAAAATCTCCTTTTTTTCTCTGCTGGGAATTATTTTACCCCACCTTGGGAATATTTTTGATATTGTCTCAGGCGTTCCAAGTATTGGAAGGGGAATTCCATTTATTAGTCCAATTCCAATGCCCATATTGAGTGAAATATCTTTATGCCAATTCCTCTTTCCTCTGACTACGAAACTCCCTCTTCCTAATGACTCACCACTTTCAGTTGTTTTCGAAACTTGACTAGGTCGTGCATAAAAAGCAGTTGCTGCAGAACCACCGCTCCCCCATGCCCTAGACCAACAAACAGCTATTTGTGCGGCTTCCTGGTGTATTTTTTCGGAAAAATCTCTAGCATCATGGATATCTTTGTTTAATTCTTGATTTATTTTTAACGATACAACCCCCTCAGGTAATTTTTCATTGGTTACTTTCACAACTTTCAAACCCTCATTTAATTTTAGGGAACACGATGGTGCACCATGTAAATCTGCATGAAAATATAGATCAGTAGAATTAAGATGCTTTTTTACTAAGGTATCATTCCCCTTTGCATCCTTTCCTCCAATAATCAAGCTACCATTACTCAATATTGCCCATCTATATTTTTCAAACCAAAATTTTTTATTACGTTTTGCAATCTTTAATTTACCTGCAGCAGTGTTTTTTAACACTTTTTTTTCTTCTCTTAATTTTGATATTTCTGTATTTTCTAGAGCCTTTTTTGCACCATTTGCTTTATTCTTTTGAATACGTGCATCTTCAAAATACCTTTGAGCATTCTGATGTACACTTTTTTCAACCTCAAGAGTAACGCTAGTAGCAGGTTCTCCCTCCTCATCTGGTAAATAGGCTACGATGGTTCTTTTTGAAGGGTTAATTTTGCCTATCCAAGGAATTTCTTCTATCTTTTTCTCAATTGATTGCCAGTTTTCATTTTCTATCGCTTTGTTAAATTGTCCTAAAATACTATTCACATGACTCCAATTTTCTTGAATAGATTTACCTATCTCTTGATTAATTGCTGCTCTTTGTAAGAATTTATCAATTGCTGATTTTTGTTGCTCTGATCTTCTTTCAAGTTTAGCTCTTCTTTCTCCTTCATCATTCCCTGATTGAATTAATTTTTCCTCTTCTCTCCGAATAAATGCTGCGGCATCATACATGCCAAATATAATATCAAAGCCTGAAGAAAGCGTCTCTAATTTTGAAGATAATTCTGCATTTAGATATGGAACATTAATGGGTGCAATTTGTTCTATTCGAGTTATTAAATCTTCTTTCTCTTCAATTTCTGTACTTTCAATCCATTTTTTCAAAGAATCATCATCTTTCATCCATATATTAGCACTATTTTTTCCCTCAAGTTCATATATCATACCTTTAATCGATTTTTCAAGTAAATCTATTTGCTCCTTGGTCATTGAATTAGAGATGATATTTTCATCTAAATTCGCATTCGCACAAGCAATACTACCATACAAAGATCCAAAACTCGCACGCACTGCTAAAGTCCTAATTAAGTCATGTTCACTATCGCGCAAAAGTTTTTCTAAGTCATCTCTTTTCATTTCACGAGGGTTAAATGCTTCTGGAGGAGGAGTATAATTAAGCCCCTTTTTCAAAGATCTGGTAGAATAATTAGCATGTGTGAGTGGCTGAATTATTTTCCCCTGGTGATCAACTAATAGTACGTTACCATCTCTAAATAATTCTATTATTATCTTTATTTTTCCTGAACCTTTCTCAAATACAAGCTCTATTATACGATCAAACCCAAATTGATTCACTTCTAATAATCTAGCATTACTGAGATATTTACGAATTATCATAGCAAATTGTGATGGCTTAGATGGCATTGGCCTATCACGGTAGGAAGTATACAACCTCTTTCCTCTGACTATTACTAAATCAGTAGAGGGCAAACCCTTCCTATTTAGTTTCAAAACCACCTGTTCATAATGAGGCTGGTATGCCTTTCTCATTCTCGCACCTATCATTTTAGAAAGCTCAGATACTATACATGCCACATCGAAGGATGATAACTTGTCACGCATACCTATCGAACCATCCTGTAAAGGCATCATTCATCAGCCAATCGCTTATATTCAACTATGATAAGGTATTATGAAACTCTTCAATTTCTTTTAGCACTCCTGCTTCATGTGCATATTGATTACTAGGTATATTGATTAATTCACAATTAGGTAATTTTTTACTAATTTCAATCACTCCATCTAGTGCATGTAATTTATCTGACTTTGCAGACAAGATTGCAGAAGAAATATTATTTTCCGGAAATTCAAGATTCATTTCATAATCTATATTATATTTTGCAGAAAGCATCATTCTCAATAAATCTTGAGCTTTAAACATCCTTCTGTATCTTATTTTTTGACCTTCCTCCTTTAAACGTTTTTCAAGAGCAAATAGGACTATTTTATTCAATACTGGATATATAAATTTAGGAACAGGAAACCTAAGGAATAAGTTAGCCCAAAGAGGTGGCTTAAAATTAACATTTGGACCTATGAGAATCGCAGATCTTCCTCCTATTGTTTCTTTTTGAAAACCTTCTAGTAAGATTGTTGCACCAAGTGAAGAAGCAAACCAGTCTACTTCATTCATTTTTAGTTCAAAAAATCTTATAACCTCTATCAAATCTTTTGCATGTTCACTCATTCGAAAATCATTTTTATTAATTTTTTTCTGTATTATCGCACTTTTCTTTTCCCGCGTCTCAACATAAATTATCGGCCTTCTAGAGGCCCATTCAGATAATAATGGACGCCATCCTTCGAAAACAGACCCCCATCCCGGTATCATTATTAGCTGATTTTTATTTTCCGAGGAATAATTTATTGGAGTCCATTTTAAAATCCTTAATTTTACACCTCTTCCAACATCAACGTAAAATTCCTCGCAAAGGGATTCAGGCAATTCAGGAACAATACTCCATTCGTCTTCCATGAATCTCACTCGTTTATTTTAGATAATATTGATCTTCAACTTTTTCAATTTTGTTTTCCCTGATTAATGAATTAAGATGAGATAATATTTGGTCATACGCTAATATCATATTCACATCAGGAGTATCCATGTAAACAAATTGTGATATATCACGTAAATATGTTTTATTTTCGTTCAATGCCTGTATAATTTTATCAATTCTATTTTTCCTATGCTCAATATATTTATTTAATAATTTCACAGGATTTGCAATCAATGGTCCATGCCCCGGAAATAGCATTTTAGGTTTCATTTTTTCCAATCTTTCGAGCCCATCAATATATTCTCTCATATCTCCTTCATCAGATGATACTAAAATAGTTCCAACACCAACACAATTATCGCCACTAATGATGCCAGACTCTCCATTTATGCAAATATGCCCGGGACAATGCCCTGGAGTCTCAATAACAGACCAAACACTTATGTCACTTAAACCTCTTAATTTGAATTCATCTCCTTCAGTTAATACTTTACAATTTTCTTGAATGTTGAGATGGTCTAAAGTTTCTTTTGTTGCCCATATTGGAGCATCATAAATATTCATAATTTCTTTTATGTCTCCAATATGATCTGGGTGCTTATGGGTAAATATCGTTGCTAAAATATTTGATCCAGAATTCATTATCTCTGTAATCTTTATTCGTAATTCTTCCAATTCTAATCCTCTAGCAGCAGGATCGATGATTATCCGTTCGCCTCCTTCTTCTCCCAAAATATAGCAATTAGTGTGAGTTGCAGGAGGTAATGTTTGAGTCTTAATTGGAAAACATTCTACTAGAGGTGCAAACTCGATTCTGTGATATCCAGAAGGACGTTTTAGAGACAGTGATTCACAAGCAAGATGTAAATTACCAGTGTTACTTATTTCAGATACCAAATCTTTCAATAAAGTTACAATTGGAGGAGGAATTCTAACTTCATTTTTCGCCCAAGAATCTAGTAGTTCTTGCGGTTTCCACCATTTGAATTCATCAAACTCCGATCTTCCAGGGGGAAAAGTAGGGGTTACATTATTTTCTGATAAACTTACGTGAAAGAATCTATTTTTAAATCTAATAGGCCCAAAAGGAGGCGTTTCTCTTTCGGAAATAACTTTAGTTTCCAAAGCTTGAATATTTATATCTCCATTTACGACAATTTTCAACCAATTATTTTTATCGCTACAGAGCAAACTTCTTATTTCTTCATTGACAGATATCATTTTTCCATTCTTATTGGGAGTTAATCCTATTTCTTCAACCAATTCTCTTAATAGGGCTATTGTTGCAATTCTATCTATTCCCATCTCTGATAAAAAATCGGGATATTCATCTCCTATCTTTTTATCTACTTTACTTATCCCTCCTCCTGGGAATGTCCAAAAATCAGGAAAAGAAGGCATCTCAGATACTCTGTGACCAAGTAATATTTCGTCTTCACCGTCAATTATCCTACTTACTACTGCAGATGCAGATAAATATGGCTTACTCACTTTTATATTTGGGATTTGATAACCCGCCGGTAACTCTCCCATGTCCGTTCGAAGCGATACACAATTTCAAACTCACCATAATAATCATTCAATAACTATCCACCTTTTCGCAATTCATAAGTCGAGTACTCGGACTCGATCGTTTTTAATATAAGAGAGGTATTTTTTTGAAACCACCTGAAACAATTGAAGAAGAGTTAGCCATAATTTCTGATGCCTTAGCAGCGGGAATAGATCCATTTAAGCCGATAAATAATCATTCTAGGATAGGAAAATTAGCCTTAGGATGGTTTCTAATATTATTGATGTTGAGCTGGGTTTCTCAAATCCTTTATCACTCAGTATGAATATTTTCTTCAATTGTAATTATATAATTTTATCAAATATATTTATTGATGAAATATGTAAAGTATAACAAAAGATGCGAATGATTCTAGGCAGTAACCCCCACAGCAGGTCATGAGTCGATTGATGGCCTCAATGATTTTAGCATCTTTACTCATAACTTCTGCCATGCCAATTGTTTCTGCGCAGGTCGGCCAACCCGACATAATACAGGAACATTGGTATCATTCTTATGCCACACTTACACTTGATTTGAATGAATGGGCCGATGATTATCCTGAAATTGTAGTCTTATTATCTATAGGGCAAACTGAACTTGGCAGAGAATTATGGATGTTACAGATATCGGACTGGAGTAATGAAACTAAAGAAGATGGTACAAAGAAAGATGTTGTTTACATTGATGGAGGGCATCACGGGAATGAACACCTCGGAACTGAACTTGCCTTTCTTACTGCCCAATTCTATATTGAGGGATGGTCTTCTGGAGATACTGAAGTCATCGAAGTACTTTCTAATGTTGAATTGCATATTCTAATAATGCTTAACGCCGATGGAAATGACTTTGATACTCGATGGAATGTTAATCAGGTCGATTTGAATAGGAATTACGATCATTATTGGAATACTTGTCCAACCACACAGCCAGGAAGTAGTGCATTCAGTGAATCCGAAACTCTTGCTAATTCTATTTACATGAATGAAGAAGTGCCAGATGCAGATTTGTATGTGACCATGCATACTGGAGTTTGGATAATGCTCTATCCATGGGGTAAGTGGCCAGAACAACCATCCGATTGGGAATTATTTCATTATATAAGAGATGAGATAAATGGGAATATATCAGATATTCCTATTCGTAACGCAAACCAAGGACTCTATCCCAATTGCGGAACTAGCAGAGATTATGGATACGGAGTAATGGGATATCCGACCTTCACTTTTGAAACCGATGATGAACAATTTTTGCTCGGAACAGTAGAATCTCTTTCTGATAGGTTAAGTGAAGAATTAGATGTGATGAGGTACTTAATTCAGAATGTTTGGTATTGGCGAGCACGCTTAGTATTTGAAAAACTAGAAATCACAAATAATCAAATTAGTATCGAGGTCTCTAATCTTGGTCATTCTAGTACTGCCAATGCTACTATAAATTACTACAACTATGATGGAGATTTATTATGGAATTCAGAAAACTTTGGAGTAAATGCTACAAATCATTCAAAAATAATCATAGATGCTAATAATCTAAGCTTATCTAATGACGGATTTTGGTCGGTAATATATCAAAAAAGGGTGGTTGACTCAGCACAATGGGTTGAAGAATCTATTAATCAATCTGCCATAATAATAATAGATTCAGGAAGTGAAGGATTTCTTCCTGCTCCTTCTTTATTTATTTATTTAATTTCAATCATTAGTGCTGCTTTTGTACAAAAAGAAAAAATCAAAAATCAAAAAATGTTATGTTAAGAACTCTTGAATAATATGACGATACATAATTACAATCATGGCAGCGATTAACCATCATTTGGCTATTATTTGACTGGCCAATGGTAAACAATCATTTGATGTCGGTTGCTCCGAGAATATTGGAGATGCTATGAACGGCAGATTACTAGTACAAAATGCAACAATGATTCTTCCTAATAGGATTGTTGAAGGCGATCTTCGTGTTAGTGATGGTTTAATCAAAACCATAGCGCCTTTTGGAGGACTCCAACCAGAAATTGGAGAAGAAGTCATAGATGGCACGGGTTTGTATTTGTTACCAGGGGTTATTGATCCTCATGTCCATTTTAGAGATCCAGGAAATACAGAAAAAGAAGATTTGGAGAGCGGTAGTAGGGCCGCATCTGCAGGTGGTATAACTTCATTTTTAGATATGCCTAATACTTCACCTAATGCCATTAATCGCTCATTAATTGCAGATAAGATTGCAGCAGCAGCCAAAAAATCTGTTACTCATCATGGTTTTTTTATTGGCGCTACTAATAGTAATGTTTCAGATTTACAGAGTGTGGAAGGAATGGATGGAGTTTGTGGAATCAAAATTTTCATGGGAAGTAGTACTGGAGATTTACTAGTTCATGAACAAAAGCACCTAGAAAATATTTTTGCAAATACTCGAGGTATTATTGCTACTCATGCAGAAGATGAAGAAAGATTACGCTCAAGAATAACTAAATTCGAACACCGAAAAGACATAGCCGCACATGCCGAATGCAGGGATGCCGAATGTGCCCTTATAGCAACAAAAAGAGCTTCTGCTTTGGCGAAGGATTATGATCATAGATTGCATATTGTCCACTTAACAAGCCGGCAAGAGGCAGATTGGTTAGCATCCAATAAAGGAGATTTGATTACAACAGAAGTTTGTACACAACACCTAACTTTTGATCAAAATGATGTCGAAAAACTTGGAACTCGAGCTTTAATGAATCCTCCAATTCGATATACAGAAGATAAGGATAAGTTGTGGCAAAGACTCAAAGATGGAACAATTGACTGTATCGTGACCGATCATGCACCTCATACTTTAGAGGCAAAATCTGTAGGATTTCCAGGTGCACCTGCTGGTATGCCAGGAGTAGAAACCTCACTCCCTTTGATGCTTACACATGCGATGGAAGGAAAGTGTTCTGTTTCAGATGTTGTAAAATGGATGTGTAAAGGCCCGGCAGAGGTCTATCGAATCAAAAATAAAGGTTCTCTTGTTGAAGGTTTTGATGGTGACTTAACTCTTGTAGATTTAGAAAATAATAGAATTATTCAAGATTCGGATACATGGACAAAGGTAGGTTGGACGCCTTATGCAGGTATGGAATTTACGGGATGGCCAATTTATACAATAATAGATGGAAACATAGTTCATAAACGTGAGATCGGGGGCCAATTACGAGGCATTCCTGTCGCACTCCCAGGAAGCACTGGAAGATTACTGGAATTTAATTGATTCAAATCTCTTAATTTTATCGACTATTAAGTATATTCTAATTATTTAATTATAATTTTTGAAATTTCAATCAGCGATTCAATTATAATATTACAATAAGTCAAGCAAACACGTATTAAAGATTTAGTTTCTCAACTACAATATAACTTGTTCGAGGTTTCGCGTATGGATTCAGCTCAATTCGAAAATTCTTCAAAAAAACCTTCATTCAATTTGTGGTATCATCCGTTGTACACAGATGGAATTCATGATGAAGCGCGCTTTCCAAAATATCGCTATCAAAAAGTACTGAAGATGCTGAAACAATCAAAGGAATTTGAAAAAATGTCAATTCAAAAACCCGATCTGATCTCAAGAAAATCATTACTTCTTGCCCATGATGAAAATTATGTTGATGCATTCCTCAAAGGAAAGTTAAATGAAAAAGAGATGAGAAGAATTGGCCTTATGCCTTGGACTCCAAAGATGATAGAACGGACACTTTGCTTGACCGATGGAGCTGTTAAAGCAACAATTCATGCCATAAAGCACGGTGGTATAACAGGAAATATGGCAGGAGGGACACATCACGCCCACAGAGATTTTGGCTCAGGGTATTGCGTGTTCAACGATCTTGCCATCAGTGCGAAGTACGCCCTTGAAAATGAAGGATTGAAACGCGTGGTAATTCTAGATCTTGATGTACACCAGGGCGACGGAACAGCAACAATACTAGCTAATGATATTCGCACTCGTACTATTTCAGTACATTGCTCTACGAACTTTCCATTCCGCAAAGCTGTGAGTGATTTTGATTTTCCTATCGAGCCAGAATCAGGTGATGATTTATATCTTGAAAAAGTTCGTGAGGCTGTCAAATTGAGTCTCGACTTTGAGCCAGAAATTGTACTTTTCCAAGCAGGGGTGGACGGACTCAAGCATGACCATTTGGGAAAGCTCAATGTTACTAAAGAAGGGATGAAATTAAGAAATCAGTACGTTTTTGAGAAGATGCTTGATTACAGAATCCCAACGGTCATTTTTATGGGCGGAGGTTATTCTAAACCAATTGAATACACGATTGATTCATTTTATGATTTATTCATTGATGCATCGATTTGGAATGAGCGCTGGTGAAAACAGTCGATTTAATACAAATAGTAATTAGAAATTATCTCTCATCAGGATTTCGGGAGATTGGTAGTCCCTCCCGGATTCGAACCAGGGTCGTGGGATCCAGAACCCCACATGATGGACCACTACACTAAGGGACTATCACTATCCGGAAAGATAGGATATATATCAATAAATCCGAGTTACATAATTGTGTTATGAACTTCTAAATCTTTGATTTACTTCTATCAAACTTTCTTCACTAGGCCTACCCTCTTCTTCATTAAGCGAACATAAAGGTGCGTTAGTTAATCCTAAAGTTTCTGTTGTTGTGGGTATTTCCCCATTATAGTACAATAACCCTGTTACATGCTTATCATTTCTTTCCGCTTCATGGACCGCTGTCAAAGCTGACACGACATCGGTTGTATCATGATTAGAACCAATTGTCTCTAATATTATTTTCGATCCATCGAAAAGCTCTATTTCTTTGAATTGTCCTTCAGGAATATCTACTTCTTCAATCGGAGAATAATGAGATATGTAATCTACTATGTGTAAGACTTCGTCATTTTCTTTAACATAATTATATGATCTATAAGATTCATCATTATTGGCAAAAGTTACACACGGTGAAATAACATCAATTACTGCCATTCCCTTGTGGCTAATTGCTGCACGAAGGAGTGCAGTAAGTTGTTTTTTACTACCAGAAAATGACCTAGCTACAAAACTACATCCAAGATTTAATGCCATTGCACATAAGTCGATAGGGTTTTGAGTATTGACGGCACCTTTCTTTTTCTTGGAGCCTTTTTCGACCGTGGCACTATATTGCCCTTTGGTTAAGCCATAAACTCCATTATTTTCAATTATGTAGACCATATTCAAATTTCTTCTGATTGCATGAACGAATTGCCCCATTCCAATACTTGCAGTATCTCCATCGCCTGAAACTGCAATGAATGTTAAATCTTTATTCACCATATTTGCTCCAGTAGTTACAGATGGCATTCTTCCATGGACTGTGTTAAATCCATGACTTTTTCCCAAGAAATAAGCTGGAGTTTTTGATGAACAACCTATTCCACTCATTTTAGCAATACCTTCAGGGGGTAACCCATTCTCCCAAGCAGCTTGTATAATGACGTTGGATATCTGATCGTGTCCACAACCTGGACACAATGAAGATTTACCACCTTTGTATTCTGATTTTTCAAGATCTATAACATTTAACTTAACTATCGCTATTTTAACTCCTCCAGTACACTAATAATTTTCTCGGAATAAAGTCTTGCTCTTGGTGGCATGCCGTCGCTATATGCTACACTGTGCAGTTTCTTAAGTAATTGTGTGGGTAGTTCCTTTCTCAATATCCCATATAATTGCCCATCTCTATTCATTTCCAATACTACACTAATATCATGTCTGGAAATGAAGGATTCTAATTCAGAATGGTAAGGTAATGCTCTGATTCTGCAAGTACTTACAGAAAAACCTTTTGATTCTAAAATGTCATCAATTTCAGTAATTGAATTTTCCATCGAACCATAAAAAATTATTCCTAATTCCTTATTCTCTTCTTCACGAAGTATTGGTGAAGGAAGGTTATCTCTAGCTCCATCTATTTTCTTCTTCAATCTCTTCATAGTTTTCTGATAAACAATTGGATCTTCAGAGTAAACCCCATCTTCGTCATGCCCTGTCCCTCTGTACAAAATAGGATCTATTCCGCTTCCAGGTAAGGTTCTATATGGTATACCATCTCCATCAACATCACGATATCTTCCATAATTGGGTACTGCATCCAATTCTTGTTGATTACGTATCAATTTTCCTCTATCCATTTCAGATTCTGGATATTTGAAACCTTTTGTTGGCCATCTATTCATTCCCAAATCTAAATCGCTAAATCCAAACACCATGGTTTGATATCTTTCAGCAAGGTCAAAAGCCTTCCATCCGAACTCAAAACATTCGTCCACGTTACCAGGTATCAGGACAATGTGCTGTGTGTCGCCGTGACTTGCTTCATATAGCATAGATAAATCACCTTGTTGAGTTCTTGTAGGCAATCCTGTGGAAGGCCCTACTCTATTGACATCCCAAATTACTCCCGGGACTTCAGCAAAATATGATAATCCGATAAATTCAGACATCAACGATATACCTGGTCCACTAGTACAAGTCATCCCTCTTCCACCAGCCCAACCGGCACCCAAAACCATGCCTGCTGCTGCTAATTCATCTTCTGCTTGAATTACGGCACAAGTTGTGCCTCCGTCCTTTGCAGTACGTAATTCAGGAAGCCATTTGATTATTCCTTCTGCAACAGACGAAGAAGGAGTAATAGGATACCACGAAAGCATATTTATTCCCCCATATATAGTTCCAAGGGCAGTAGCTTCATTTCCTTCAATCAGA
This sequence comes from Methanobacteriota archaeon, assembly GCA_002719615.1. Classification (GTDB taxonomy): domain Archaea; phylum Thermoplasmatota; class Poseidoniia; order Poseidoniales; family Thalassarchaeaceae; genus MGIIb-O3. Next base: position 4,861 of record PBHZ01000007.1, on the reverse strand, counting down.
AAAGTGTCTGAGTCCTTAGGTCTAGATTCTGCTTTGAAATCACTTTTTATATCCCAATTTTCTGATGCATATGCAATTCCTTCGTTAATGGCTTGCATATTCATTTCAATTGCTTTCTCTTTACCTTTAAATTGAGATTTAACTGCCTTTAAGATGTCATTAGAATCAATACCCAGTATATGCGCCAAACCTCCAACATAATACATATTAGCCATTAACTTCGCCATCTTTGGATTGATTTTTCTTGCCATTTTAGTCATCGGCATCCCGAATGCAAAACAATCATCCCTATCTACGGGAAGTTTTGCATCTTCATTGAAAATTATTATTGTTCCCGATTCAAGATTCGTTATGTCCTTCTCCCATGTATCTTTATTCATTACAATCTGGATATCGGTTTTATCTCCCGGTGCTTGATAACCGGCTTCACTTGCTCGTATTATGAACCATGTCGGCAATCCTGAAATATTACTTGGAAATAAATTCTTACCACTTACTGGAATTCCCATTTCAAACATAGTATGAAGTATAACGAGATTAGATGATTGAGAACCAGTTCCATTGGCAGTAGCAATATTGATTACAAAATTATTAACATTTGAATCCATCTTTTTTCCTGACTCCACTTTACTACTCGAGTAAGGCCTTACTCACTAATATGATTGCGGTGAAGTTAAGGCTTTAGCCATTACCATCGAGAGTTCTTTTTTACTATTTATTCTAAGTTATTGTTTCCGTTGGCATTTTGAATGATTAGTTGTCCGCTCAGTACGATGCCAGTACCGGAGACGTTGCAAAAAGCTTGGGATGAAGCTAACTCATTAATAGAAGATGGCGATCCAGAAAAGGCTTTAGATATCCTTAGAGATGCCTGGCTGGAATGTAAAAACGATACTCAAAGATCCCAAACATCTCGTTATGCCGCTGATGCAGGTACTTTGTGGGGCGAAATGGATATTAATGCCCAAAAAAGAAGATGGCAAAAAGCATATAAAAATTATAAAACTGCATTAGATTTTAATCCAAAGGATAAAGAAACCAGGCGGAGAATGAACAAGTTAGCATCTATGATGGATGAAAATGGTATTTCCATTAACAGTGGATTTCAAATGTTCAGTGAAGGAAATCCAACACCCATAGGAATTTTAGCCATAGTAGTCGCAACTATGGTTTTCCTAACTTCTTTCAAAATTGTTACCGAGGCATTAGANCCTGATGGANTAGGATTATGGGANGCATTGACTGGTGANGANTCATCNGANATCGNCTTACTAAANAGNTCNGTTATTTTAGAGATATCNTATGTAGATTCAACNGATNCGCGTNTNGATGTTGATGTTGAGATAGAACTTAGGCCAGATTTTGCACCAATACATGTTGAAAATTTCTTGATACTCACTTCTGAAGGAAAATATGATAATACCGAATTTCATAGAATAATCGATAATTTTATGATACAAGGAGGGGATATTGATCATCTAGAAGGAAGAGGCGGATATGCCGGTAAATGGTTTGGTTATTGCAATGGTCAAGAAAGAAATTCCTCTGATGATTGCGATTCTAGTTCTTGGACAATTCCTGATGAAACCTCATCAGAAAATCCTGGCCTTTTACATGAGAGTTGTACAATCTCAATGGCCAAAACCACGCCTCCAAACACTGGAGGAAGCCAATTCTTCTTAATTCCTGAAGACAGTGAACCCGAACATTTGAATGGAGTACATACTGTATTTGGTGAGATAGTTGGTGGATGTGAACATGTCACTGCAATTAGCGAATTACCAACTTCTGGTGAAAGCCCNGTAAACACTGTGCAACTGAAGAACGCATACATTGTAGACTGATAAATGTCGTAATTGTAGATAGTAGGGTTAAAATTACTTTATTTGTCCGCATTGTATGTGAGCCATATGATTGATAATAATCCGTTTGATTCTTTATCAAAATTTGAAACCAATGATGGTACATTCTCAAATTATGTAAGTTTACAAAGACTCCAAGATTTGGGACATTGTAATCTAGAAAAGTTACCCTTCACAATAAGGATACTTCTGGAATCTGCATTAAGGAAATGTGATGGATTTTTAATTAAAGAAGAAGATGTTCTTCGAATCGCCTCTTGGTCTCCCGAAATGATTCCAGAAGAAATACCATTTAGTCCAAGTAGAGTACTACTTCAAGATTTTACAGGTGTTCCAGCAGTCGTTGATATAGCAGCATTAAGGGACGCGATGGTTGAATTAGGTGGAAATCCCGAAAAAGTAAATCCACAAGTCCCAGTAGATTTAGTNATAGACCATTCTGTCCAAGTTGATATCTCGGGACTTTTCCCTGATGCCAAGGAACGTAATTTAGATATTGAATATCAAAGAAATATGGAGAGATATAAATTCCTTAAGTGGGGACAAAATTCACTAGATAACTTTAGAGCCGTCCCTCCTGGGCGGGGAATCGTTCACCAAGTAAATCTTGAATGGATTGCTTCAGTTGCTAGAAAAGAAAATAATATTTGGTTTCCTGATTCTNTAGTAGGTACTGATTCACANACAACAATGATTAATGGTTTAGGAGTATTAGGTTGGGGAGTTGGCGGAATTGAAGCGGAAGCGGTAATGCTGGGACAACCAATTTACATGCTTCTTCCAGAAGTTGTAGGTTTCAGATTAACAGGTAAATTAAATCCAGGAGTTACTGCTACCGANATGACTCTTAGGATTGTGGAAATGCTCCGTGAGCANGATTGTGTAGGAAAATTTGTTGAATTCTACGGCCCAGGTGTATCTAACCTCAATCTTCCAGATAGGGCTACCATCGCTAACATGGCACCTGAATATGGAGCAACTTGTGGATTTTTCCCTGTAGATGACAAAACTCTTGATTATATGATACTCTCAGGACGAAGTCCTGAAAATGTCGATAATGTCAAGAGATATTTACAAAATCAAGGATTATTCTTCAGTGATCAAACTACAGAGCCTGATTTCACATCTTCTATTTCACTAGACTTATCAGAAGTAGATCCTGCAATGGCAGGTCCAAAGAGGCCTCAAGACCGAGTTAATTTATCTGATATGAAAGTGCACTTCCGAGACTCATTAATTGCTCCACTAGGATACAACGGACATGGGATATCAAATAATAATTTAAAAGACTCATCCAAAATAAGAGGTACGCAAGAAAATCTAAAACATGGAGATGTAGTAATTGCTGCAATAACAAGTTGTACAAANACAAGTAATCCAAGTGTTATGATGTCTGCTGGGTTATTAGCAAGAAATGCCCGTTCTCTCGGGCTCAAAATTAAACCATGGGTAAAGCCAAGTCTAGCTCCTGGAAGTAGAGTTGTAACAGAATATTTTGATGCTGCCGGACTGACTGATGACCTATCTTACTTGGGCTTCAATGTAGTCGGCTATGGNTGTACAACATGCATAGGGAATTCTGGGCCACTCGATAGCAACATAGAATCTGCCATAGATGACTCCAATCTGATTGTAGGGAGTGTACTTTCTGGTAACAGAAATTTTGAAGGACGAATACATCAAAAGGTAAAAGCCAACTATCTCGCCAGCCCTCCTTTAGTGGTTGCATATGCATTAGCAGGAACACTCAATTTCGATTTTGCATCTGAACCATTGGGTTTTTATGAGTCAGGAAATCCAATAATGCTTGAGGATATTTGGCCATCTGATGAAGAAATTAATTCTGTAATTTCTCAAGTAATAACTCCAGAAATGTTCAAAGAAAGATATGATGATGTATTGGAAGAACCTAGATGGGAATCAATTCCAAGTAAAAAATCAGCGCAATACGAATGGGATAAATCTTCAACATATGTGCGTTTACCCACTTTTTTCGATGGAATAAAGGCAAATCCTGAAGATATAAGNCCTATAGAAAAAGCAAGAGTTCTATTAAAATTAGGAGATTCTATAACTACAGATCACATTAGTCCTGCTGGAGCATTTCCATCTGATGGGCCTGCAGGAAAATATTTGACAGAAAAGGGAGTTCAGCCAAGAGATTTCAACTCATTTGGAAGTAGACGTGGAAATCATGAGGTAATGATGCGAGGTACTTTTGCCAATGTTAGGATNAGGAATCAATTAGCCCCGGAGACAGAAGGTGGAGTTACTACTCATTTCCCTTCAAATGAAATTATTCCAATATACGAAGCTAGTGAGAGGTATCAAAAATCAAATACCTCATTAATCGTTTTAGCAGGTTCTCAATATGGTACAGGAAGTAGTAGAGATTGGGCAGCAAAAGGAACTTTGTTACTAGGCGTCAAAGTAGTAATTGCAACTTCATTTGAAAGAATTCATCGTTCTAATTTAGTCGGAATGGGAGTCCTTCCTTTAACATTCAAGGAAGGAGAAGATGCAAATAAATTAGGACTTGATGGTACAGAATTTTTTGATATACCAGTTTCTTCTAAATTAAAGCCCCTGTCTTGGATTACAATTTCTGCCAAGAAAATGGATGGTAATATTATCAAATTTGATGCCAAAGTACGACTCGATACTCCTGTGGAAGCAGATTATTTCAGAAATGGAGGAATTTTACAAACCGTTTTGAGGAACTTGGCAAAAAAATAATTTAAGAGACATTTATGTTGGGATACCTAGGAGGCCTATATATGGAAGATGATGAGGAAAAAAATTCTCTGCCCGGACCTCCTCCAGATCCATCGAGCATACCATCAGTAGTTAGGGCAGTGGGGAACTTAAATTTGAATAACAAGGTAGATGAACTAGGTTTCTCGAAGAAAACTGATCCTGATATGGACGCGATAATAGAATTTTTAAATGAGGTTGAAGTACCCATTCCTCTGTCAAATAATTTATCTGGTGACCCTCAA
>PBHZ01000006.1 GCA_002719615.1 Methanobacteriota archaeon | reverse complement strand
GTTTTTAATTCAGTACTTGGACCAATAAATGGTACAAGGGTAACGTGTACAAACATTACATTTTCTTGACCAAACTCTTTTCTAATTTGTCTTGCNGCTTCAAGNAAAGGCAAAATTTCAATATCACCAACAGTTCCACCTATTTCAGTAATTTGTACATCTACGTCATTTGAAATACCTTTTATTCTTCTTTTAATTTCATCAGTAATATGTGGAATAACCTGAACNGTTGCTCCTAGGTAATCCCCTTTTCTTTCTCTNTCTATGACTTTTCTATATATACTTCCAGTTGTAACATTGGCATCTTTTCTTAAATTAACTCCAGTAAATCGTTCGTAATGACCCAAATCAAGATCNGTAGTAGCGCCGTCCTCAGTAACAAATACTTCACCNTGTTGAAATGGATTCATAGTGTCAGGGTCTACATTTATATATGGATCTAATTTTTGATTAACAACTGAAAGACCTCTAGATTTGAGCAAGTTTCCTAGGGATGCTGAAGTAATCCCTTTGCCAAGACCAGAGACAACACCGCCGGTGACAAATATGTATTTGGTCACGTGAAAATAATAACAGGNATATATTTAAATTAAAGAATTATCTAAGTATTTGATTCAAAAATAAATCTAATTTTGGAATATCTTTTTCATAAAATACGTCTAAATTGTCTTCTGATAATAAATATTCATAATATTCATCTTCGTTAGAAATTCTAGAGATACTTTCAATACCATCAAATTGAATTGAGTAGTTTTGATTTTTAGAAACTTTAATTTTTATAGAACTTTCCTTGTCTAAAACTATAGATCTTGGAAATTTGGTAAATGGAGAAATTGGAGTAATTATGAGGGTATCCATACTTGTTTGAACAATTGGACCACCTGCTGAATAATTATATGCTGTAGACCCTAAAGATGTTGAAATGATAATACCATCTGCTCTTAATTTAACTTTCTGTTCATAAGTTTGAATTTCTAAATCAAGCAATCTAGTAGGTGAATTTTTAATAATAACTATCTCATTGAAAGCTGGGGAGTTTGTTTGTTGATTTTGAATAATCGGTGTCCTNGATTTTAAATACTTTTGATTGGTTTTTGATAGGAGTGATGTGAGATCTATCTCTTCTAGTGAATTGACGAGGTATCCAACTCTTCCTGACCCAATATTTAGAACAGGTACTTTATTTATCCAACCTAGTTTCATTGCTCTCAAAGCTGTTCCGTCACCTCCAAGTCCAAGAATTATAGAATCTGAATTTATTTCAAAATCATCTTTAGTTTTATCTAAATCAATATATTCATATACAATTTTTTTTGCATCCAAAGTGTCAATAAGACTCTTAAACTGGCTAGACCTGATATATTTCTTTGANGAAACTATTGTTATCTTTTTCATATATTTATATTACACCGTACTTATAATGTTCATNAAATGATACCCATNTCAGATATAAATCCAGCTAAAAATACACCCATCATTTCAAGAATTTTTATGATATCCGTTGTTTTAACTTATGTATTGATTCAACCTAAGACAGATATAGAATTATTCAATTTTTTTTATGAATACGCAGTAATNCCTTGTGAATTTATAACNGGATATCCTATATCTATAGAACAGTATTACCAAAATAACTGTAACGTAATAAGCAATGATGTTATATTTCCCTTTAAAAATGTTTATTTGGGATTATTTTATTCAAACTTTTTCCATGCAAATTTTATTCACATCTTAGGAAATTTGTGGAGTTTTTGGATATTTGGAAATAATGTAGAAGACAAGCTAGGAAAGATAAAATTTTTAATTTTCCTATTAATCGCTGGTATAGCAAGTATCTCATTCCATATTGTTTTAAATCAAGGTAGTTTAATAACTGTCGTCGGAGCTTCTGGAATCGTATCAGGACTTATGGGTGCATATGTTTACTTATTTCCAAATGCTAAGTTATTGGTTTTAGTTCCATTTGGAATATTATTTCCAACAACGATTAAGGCTAAATACTTTATGATTTTTTGGTTTGTATCTCAAATATTTATAGCTATTTCATCAANTAATATTTCGTGGGAAGCACATATTGGTGGTTTTATTATTGGATACACATTATTGAAAGTTCTAAATTATAAAAGGGATAATTTCTGAAAAAGAGTTCAATTTTAAATCAGCTGAATCTTCAGGGAGAAAATTGCTTACACCCGATGTAACTAAAATGGAGTATGCGTTAATTTTTTTAGCAAAGTTTATATCAGTATCTACCCTGTCTCCCACCACATAATCAACTTTAATTTTAGAATCAACAAAATATTGTGTATAAAAAAAATCAGGCTTACCAAATGANTTAATAATAATTTTCATATTGTCTTCAATAATCTTTACAACAGCCCCATTACCAGGTAATTCCTCACTTTCCGTTGGGTAAGTTAAATCTTTATTTAAACAATAAATTGTTTTACCTTTTTTTACATAATTAATAATTTTTTCTATTTCATCGATATTTATGTCGTCTTTTCTTCCAATTAATATAGCGTTAGATTTTTCTAAAGAAGTTAAACTATAATTTGAATTTTTCAAAAATTCTTTTAAGTTATTGGACCCATAGACATATAGTTTNTATTTTGAATGATCAACATAAAATTTGAAAAGTTTTAGTGGTGTAATTATATTTTCAATATTTATTTTTTGATTCAACAAGTCCTCTAATTTAAGTTTTAATACATCCGGGGATTGTGAGCTGTTGTTAGTAGTAAAAATAACATTAACATTTTTTTTAATTAGTAACCTATATGTTTCTTCAACTCCATCTATTAACTTATTTCCTTTATATATTGTTCCATCAAGATCTGAAGCGAGGTTTATCACGTTTTTCCTCCATTAAAAGTACTCGAGCAGTAATACCACTAGCTTCATAGAAATTTTTAGCTATCCTGTCACTTGGTAAAGTAACTGTTCTTAATGGCATGTCTTCCTTCTTAACTTCTTCACGNATTGAATTTAAGACAAATGTTCCCAATCCTAATTCTCTAAAATTTTGNACTATAAATATTTCAGTTAAAATTCTATATTTATTTTGTATGAAAGTTTTAACATACCCAATAGGTAATGTTTCACAACTCAACTGATAAAATGAAGGATTTTCAAAATCTAATTTTTTATAATATTCAATTAAGTCATGATCTATAGATGAAATTTGTTTGATAAATTCTGATTCAAGTTCTTCGTTTATTTTTACTACAGGTTGCAATAAAAATTCTTTATTGAAATCATTGTGTTTATACACAATCTAAGCAAACTTTTGCTCTTGGTTTNGCTAATTGAGTATTTCCTAAAATCATAAAACAAACAGAACAAGTAAACTCATCTTCTTTAATATCCTCAGCTGTAGTGTCTAAATTTAAGTCAGATTTTTTAACATTTCTTTTTTCTGCAGCATCNACAGACATNAATGAACCTTCTGCTTCATCACCATCGTCTACTGATTTTTTCTCTGTTTCAACGCGCGCTTCTAAAGATTCTGTTTCTACCTCTTCCTTTTCCTCTTCCTCAACAGGAGTTTCTACTTCATCTGAGTCTTCTTCGAGGTCTTCAAGCGTAGGTTCTTCGATTTCTTCTGTTTCTTTTTTAGCCATAAATCTCCCTTATGCTTTTTAAATATTACTAAATTTTAAAACGTATGGCACGTTTTTTAATAAATATCTCAGCAGGACCATCCCCAAAATAATCTCCATCAATTTCTATAGCTTGATCGGTCATTAGCTTAATATTGCTTGTTTTTTTAACAACAACACTTGCCTCTTTNAGGTGTAAACCGCTTTTTGCCAAAAAAAATATTTTCATTGCTTTTAATTTTGTAACAGCAAATATTTGANCATTAAACAGTCCGTCTTGCAAACTAGATTTTGGGGATATGTTCCAACCACCTCCAAAATACTGNGCATTGCANACAGATATATTAAATGCACTACCATTAAACTCTCCCCTNTCTGTACTNATGTATGTTTGAGAAGCTGATGCGAAGATAATTCTTAACCAAAAACTTATTGGATATCTAAATTTTCTGATAATGTTAGGAAACTTTTCACTTGTTTCTACACTGTCTGCTAAAAAACCAATGTTTAATACATTTACAAAATATTTTTCATTATTGTGATTTCTAACTAACCCTACGTCTACTTCATAATAATTTTCAGTACAAAGATGACTTATTGCTTCTTCAATTTTTTGTGGAATAGCAAAAGTTCTAATAAAATCTGAACCACTACCTGCAGGTAACACGGATACTTCAGGGTTTGAAATATTATTTATCATAAGTGAATTAACCAATGCGTTTAATGAGCCATCTCCACCGATAGTGCAGTATTGATATTTGGATGAATCGTTATATAGCTTAATTTTTTGATCCAGTTCCTCAAAAGAATTAGTTGCTTCGTAAATATATTTTAGATTATTTGATTCAAATAGCTTGTTAATATATTCTTCCTTGAGATTTCTGCCTCTTGAATTTTTATTATGTATCACGACATATGTTTTCATGACATTGTTTTCTGTATCAATTTATTATCAAACATTTTATGAATCTTGTAAAATTCTTCATCATCGTATAGAGTGTAAAGTTTTTTAGATAATTCAGATATTTCTTTTGCAACTTTTATGAAATCACCAATATTTAAATTAAACTTTGTTACTACATATTCAATATTTTGACTTCTCTTATATTCATTTATAATATCAAACCACTGCAAATCTATATTTGTATAATGTTTTAAATTATTCATATTTTCTAATTTGTTTAATAGTTCTAAGGATGACTCAAATGACGAATATTCATTTTCATATGCATCATTAAATGATAATTTTCGCACATCATTAGTTATGCCTGAAGCTACAAACATGAGATAAAAATTATCAGTTTTATTTGAAATTTTTTCATACAANTATATAGCAGGTATCAAATTGTCTCTTTGTGTTTCTGCAAGCACCCTNCCTTTGTGNTTATCAAGAAAATTAAGTTCTTTAAGAACATTGTGTTTTGCATAAAACATTTTTTCAAGTAATTCTGTTTTGTATTTTTTCTGAAATATAAAAAAACTTTTATTTAATAATTTAATTGCATCTTCAAGACTATGGTTCTTAACTAAATTAATTATTGAAAAATAATTAACAGAGTATGCAGAGTTCAGGTTACTTGATTCAAGTGAAAAAAGGTTNGTNTACCAATCATTATTNATATTTTTATCAAANGANAGAAATGCNTAACCCTTTTCATCAATTCCTCTCCTNCCGGCACGTCCAGTAAGTTGAAGAAACTCCGATTGTGTAATTAATCTTGTTTTAATTCCATCGTACTTGTATAGCCGTTCTAAGATAATGGATTTGGCAGGCATATTAATTCCCAAAGCTAAAGTTTCTGTNGCATATAAGTAGCTTATAAATTTATTTAAAAATAGGTACTCAACAAATTCTTTAACAATTGGAGCTAAACCAGCATGATGAAAACCAACGCCTCTGGACCACATCCAAAGATGTTCATCTAAATTTAAAAGAGCNTACTCTTCATTTTCTAAATCACTNAAAACAGAGTCAAATTTTTCCTTAATTTGAACTTTAAAATGTGTAACAGATGAGGAGTTGGCTAATTGTCTGGCTTTTGATTCNACTTTTTCCCTTGAAAAATAGAAAAGTATAGAAGGTAGTAAATTCGAATCATCTAAATATTTAATTATCTGATGTCCTTGAGGGTTCGAATAATTATTATATTGTTTTGAAAATCTGAAAATTGGATTATTTTTTTTATTTTTAGTTGATTTAATTATTGAGAATTGCTTTGTTACTTTATTTGTTGCTACTAATGATATTTCAAGTGGGACTGGTCTATTTTCAGATACAATTAATGACGTAGGTCCTCTCAGTGAAACAATCCATTCAAGAAATTCATTTCTATTTTTTATTGTTGCAGAAAGACATAAAAATTTAATATTAATCGGTGCATGGATGAATACTTCCTCCCAGGTAGTCCCTCTTTCTTTATCGCCTAAATAATGTACCTCATCTAAAATTATTAAACCTGTATTTTTTAATCGAGAATCATTTGAAAATATCATATTCCTTAAAATTTCAGTAGTTGCAATTATTAGATTCGCATCTTGATTAATCGATCTATCACCAGTTAATAAACCTACGTCAATATTTTGATTTTTAAAATCATTATATTTTTGATTCGATAAAGCTTTGATCGGAGTTGTGTAAATTATTCTTTTGTTATTTTGTATGTAATACTCTACTGATTTTTCTGCTATCAAAGTCTTGCCAGAACCGGTTGGGGCTACCACAAGAACATTANTTAGATCTTTTATATCATTTATCGAGTCAATTTGAAATTTATCTAGGTGAATCATTCTTTATTTATTTCTATTAAGAAATAAAACAAATTCTATTAGTAAATAAACGGGTATAGCAAATGCAAATAGTGTAATTGGATCTCCAGTTGGTGTTANTACAGCAGAAAAAATTAATACTACTAAAAATAATTCTTTTCTATTTTCTGTAAATATAGATANGCTTATAATCCCTTTTTTTATTAAAAAATATATAACTAGAGGTATTTGAAAGGAAAGACCAAACAACATTGCTATGCGAAATACAATTTGAAAATAATTTTGTGTTCTTAATATAAAGTCAGATTCGTTGAACGAGAGAAGGAAATCAATAGCTATAGGNAATGTTTGATATGCAGCAAATACTCCAAAATAAAATAAAGATAGGAATGAAGATATATAAATTATATAAGCAAAATTTGTTAAATTATTTATTGCAGGTTTAATAAAATTACCTATAAGAACTATCAANACTGGCAATGATAGAACTAAAGAAACTAATAAGGTATTAGAGATTTTGACTTGAAAACCTTCATATATTGTAAAAGCAACTAAGTCGGCATTGGAATACCCTGCGTTTAATAGTGGTTGTACTAGAAAATTGTAAATAGTTGAATAGTTTGCGTAAACAATAATTGCGAAACCTAACACAATAGCCAGAGATGCAAAAATCCGAATATTCAGTTCTTTAAAGTGGTCAAAAAAAGGCTTTTTACTCATAATTATTCTTCTTCCAGCCAAACCCATTTCTCATTTATTGAATTATCACCTATTACATCCCTTCCCTGTTGACTATTCAATCTAGATGTATATTTTAAAATTTTTTGTACCTTTGTCTTGTCTAGTACACCTAAAGCAATAAAAAGAATAATTAAAAATTCTACTAGACTCACAACATCTCCATGAGGTTATTTTTTCTTATATTAATATCATTTAAAAGTTCAGATGGTGCAGCAACTTGAAGAAATAGTAAATTCTTTATGGCATAATCCAAAGCATTCTCATATGAATAAAACTCCATATGCAGTTTCCCTTCTACGCATTTATATATTCTACTACCCAATTTGTTTAGAAAATTTTCATCCAATAAATCAAATTCAACTTTAATAGAATTTGTTTTAATTTTTGACGACTCTAAATATTCAGAATCATCAGTTATATTCACAATTCTTNCAACTAAGAAGGACTTAATTAAGTTTTCATCAACATCNAACGCTTCAAGAATTATTCCATCAGAATTTGATTTCAGAGTAATTGGTTTTATTTTATAATATATCGAATTAGTTGAACCCAACTTAATGTACTCTATTACATTTAGCTGATCATTAAAAGCTAAGCNTAGAGGCTCTTCATAATCAGTGCTTTCCAGAGTAAAATAGTTAGCTAATATATTAGAAAATTCTTTGATTGATTTATTTTCCTCTTGTAGAGATAGTANGTTTGCGTCAGTAGATAAAAGAAAATATATATTAAATAATTCTCCATCATTTATTGATAGAAATTCTGATACATTTTCACTCAAATTAAATTTAATTTCCTTTCTGTCCTCATTAATTTCATAATCAATAAATGTTTCTCCAGAAGTTGTATAAATATCAGATATAATTGTTAAAACATAAAATAATTCTTTTTCTGAAATTTCTAGTTCTAAAAGTAGTTTATCAATAAGCCATAAGGGTTTGTTTTTTATGGTTTTAAGGAACGATTGAATAAATTTAATATTTAATTTTTTATTCATCTANAATCTCTTTGATTAATTCAGGTCTATCTATAAATAAAAGTTCAAAAGAACCATCACAAATTAATAAGAATTTCACTAAACCATAAATATCACTTGTTCTAATATGAATTTCGTCATTTTTTTCTTGTTTTATTAATTTATGAGAAAAGANACTTTTGTTAGCTATGTATAACGATTTTGGTATAGAAATGAAAATATTTAAAAANGATTTTGAATCTTCCCAAGAAAAATTAAATGGTTCTTCTGTAGTGCTAAATAAATTATCCTTGTTTCCAACTTTTAAATCACTTATATATTCAATTTTGAAAGTTTTTAATACCTGACCTTCGAATGCTGCAAGATACCATGATCCATCATGAAATCTAATACCTTGAGGTTTTACTTTTCTATATTTAGATAAATATGTGAATCCTAATCTTTTTTTGTCGTTTGTAGCTAAGAGAATTTTTGATAATATTTCTGGATTAACTAATTCCTCAATTTCTAANTTTAAACTTTTTTTTACAATTAAATAATTTGNAATAAATTCATCAATGTCAATTATTGCTTCNTTTTTGATTTTATTAAATACATATGAACCCCCCAGTGAATATCCTTGATCAAAACCCCATTTATCGTTTTCATATTCAAGAAGATAACCAAATGATCTCAAAAGTGACTTATCTCTTTCAAAAGATCTTCTAAATGCNTGATCAGATAAATCCCTATAATCAGAGATACTATCTTTGATTTCATTTGTTGATATTGTTTTATTATTGCTTACTAGATTTAATAATTGTATTGATCGTTTTATTACATTTTTCATAAATTACGTTAATTACACCTTTTTCTTTTAACAAAACACCCGATATCAAAAATTTTTCTATTTTAAAATTAATACTAAGTCAACATTATTGTAATATATACATTATGAAAGTTTGGATTGATCAAGATTTATGCACAGGTGATGGCCTTTGTGAAGAAATAGCTCCCGATGTTTTTGTCGGTTTAGACGATGGACTGTTTTATGTAAAAGAAGGNGACAAAATATTCTCTGAAGAAAACGGTAATGTTGGCGGNGCAGAAGGACTAGCAAATGTACCAAAAGGACAAGAAGAAGCTGTAGTTGAGTCAGCTGAAGAATGCCCTGGTGAGTGCATTATGATTGAACCTTAATATTTTATATAACGTCCAGAAATTATAAATCCAGTATGAGACACAAGTTTATTACTTGGCCTAACTATTTTTTTATCAACAACCCAATCCCTNAGAATAACTTCTTTAACTTCAATATTTTCAAATTTATTATCTATTAAAACTTCATTGAATTTAGTTATTTGACTTATGGAGGGAAGATACGACACCCATTTCAAATCTTTAGTAATAGTGTTATTTACAAAAAATTCCCATGGTTCAGGAACATCTGTAACTACTGTATCAATTACTTCAGCATATTCTTTATAGTTAAAATCCACCAAGCTAGACGTAATGAAGTCAAGTTTGTAATTATTTTTAAAATCATTAGTAGACATATATCTGTCTATAGTTTTTTTTGCTCTTCTTTGGTTTTTTTTACTGACATCTAATGAAATTAACGAACCTCCTGTTCCTATTATGTTCAGTAAATATAAAGTCAGCGCTCCAGACCCAGTTCCTATTTCTAGAACATTACTGTATTTATGAATGTCAGCTTCTAAAATAATTTGCCCAATATCTTTTGGATAAATTATTTGTGGGCCCCTCTTCATCAAAAGTACAAATTCTTTATATGTTGGGTGATAAATTTTGAATTCAACACCAGTTGAAGATTGAACTTTAGAAGGAATGTTTGTAATANCTGAAAAAGAAAATTTTCCTTCATTAGTAATAAATTCTTTTTCTACGTCTATTACAGCNAGGTATTTACTTTTAGAAGTTTTTACTACTACTAATTTATTATCTAAGCTCAATTTATAATGCTGATAAAAGAGGTANCAATAGNGTNATAACCATTGCNGANGAAACAATAATAACTATTATNTTTTGTGTATTTTTACTCATTTAAATNTTCTTNTTATNGACTTTTTTATCNTTAAAAACTTTTCNTAAACNCTTCCCAATATAATNCCAAAGAATAAAAGAGATATCAATTTNGATTGATCTTTATTTANTTCATTTTTTAAATTATNATAATTTTCTGAAAAAGAACTCATTTCAAAATCCTCCAAACAATTATNCCGAAACTTAATAATGCNAANAGNGCGAAGGAAAAATATATTAGTGCTTGAATAAAAAATTGACCCTCAAATGCTTGACTTGAAACCATAGAAGCTCCAATGAGAATAAAAAGAGTAGATATAGCAAGATAATTCCCAGCTTTAAAATTTTTCTTTAGTCCCTTTATTGACTCTTCAATAGGCTCAACTGTTTCTTCCTGAATATGTTCAAGAAGACTATCTAAAGCTTTTATTGCGGAAGTAGGTAAATTAAACATATAAATTTAATTCTTTCTGTTATTTAATATTATTCCAAGAACACCTTGTACTGTTGCAGCAACAGGAAGAGCTAATATAGCACCAACACCACCCAGAGTATACGCTCCAAAAAGTGTTGAAAATACAGCAACTGCTGGATGTATTTCCATAGTTGATTTAGTTACCCTAGGACTTATAAAGTAGTTTTCAATAACTTGATAGATTAATAAAACGCCAACAGTTGCAATCATTGAAGTAGTACCTAATGAAATAGAAGCAATAAAAGGTACTAATCCACCTAAAAAGGTCCCAACAACTGGTATGAGTTGTGATAAAATTCCAGCAGAAACACCAAGTGCTATTGGCGAAGGTAGTCCAATTAATAAAAAAGCGAGAGACAAGACTATGCTTGCTAATATTCCTAGTATAAATTTTGCAACAATAAATCCACCAGCTTTTGAGACCCCAATGGTCCAAACCTGGTCAATAGAATTTGATAAGTTTTCAGGTAGTGATTCTTTAAGTTTTACTCTCCAACCATCACCTTCACTTATCAAATAATACGTAAAAAAGAAAATAATAAAAATGTGTCCAAGAGTTCTCAATAAACCTTGACCAGCAAAAACTACACTTGAACCTACTGTGCTTCCGTAATCTTTTATAAGTGAATTAAATTGTGATTCTAAATCTAATGACTGACTAGAAACTGCAAATCCCTCAACATTAAGGTAAGTTATAAAATTATCAAAGTAAGTAGGAATTTGTGATGAAAGGAAATAAATTTCTTGAACCATGATTGGTATTATTGAAAAAAAAGTAGCACCGATCACTAGTAAAATCATTGATACAGCTATAAAAGCAGAAGCTTTTCTATTAACTTTTTTTGATAGCCTATAGACAACCGGCTCAGCTAAAGCGGCTAAAACTATAGCTACAAATAGATCGAATAGTAAGGATTTAACTCTTAAAAAAATCAGCACAGAGATAGCTATAAATAAAACATACAGAAATGCCCTATTTAAGAGCTCTTGTCTGGTTTCTCCTTTAGGTAAATTCACAATTATTTGACCTTAGAGGATAATTTATAGTTACTTTTTGGTATGAGTAAATAAAGAAAATAAATAACTATAGAAATTGTAAATACATATTCAAAATTAGTAATAGATTCATCAATTAATTGTCTTGTAAACATGGCTATAGTCATGAAAAATGCTGCCAATAATAATAATTTATTTTTGTATTCTGATCCCCTCACTGTGGTGTTTAACAACAAAACACCAATTAAAATTCTTCCAATACCTTCAAACGTATTACTTCTTAAAAAATAAAATTCTCTAATATTAAAAAAGCCGTCTTGACCAATCCCACCAAGGGTCAGATGAATAATTCCCAAAAGAATTAAAAATGTTGAAACCCATGCAAGGCTAAAGTTATTTAATGAAAATCTTGCTTTTATAGGTGTTGGCCATGGTTGAAGAGGATTTACTCTTTGGACTAGATTTGGAGAAAGATTGAATTGAAATCTTTCATAATTGCCAAACACAAACGTAACTAATACATGTATAAATATTACATTCAGCGGGTTTAAGTTAAATAAGAGAACAACGATTAATGAAATAAGATGCCATAAGTATATTGTGTAAATATTTGAATGAACGTGAGAGAAAATAAGCCAAACTTTTCTGTAGTTTAATAATTTGTCAATATAAGTCTGAAGTGAAATTAAGAAAAATATAAAGGCTAAAGAAACAACTAGATAATATGCTGATGGTGGGTCTTCATTACCAATTGAATTTAATCTATAATTAGCAAAATTTAATAAAATATTGTTAAAAATTACTTGGTAATAAAGAAACCCATAAGAAAGTAAAGCCAACATAAAATAAATTCTTTTATTTAAAATCTGTATTTTTCCATCTGCATAGAAATAGCCCAACTGGTGTATGGTCAACCAAAAGAAAAGATAATTAAATACCTGAATATAGGAATAATTGATTGGTACTTCAATGATATCAATAAAAAAAGTAGCTAACCCAAATACCAACAAGGTTAAGTAAGGATATTTTTTATGAAGGTATATTGTTAGCGGAGCGAACATAACCATAACCATATAAATTGAAACTAACCAAAGTGGCCATAAAGTAAATTCAACTAATGAAATTACACCATCTTCTGTAGTAGTGAGATAATTTGGTATTAAGTTAGTTCTTAGTAAAACATTAAGAACTATAGAAACAGAAAAAATTAAAACTAAAACCGGGCCTAATAAACTATTTATTCTATCGACTAAATAATTCCATTGGCTGCCGTCTCTACCAACATTAGAATACCAAGCAATCAAATTGGTAAATCCCATAGAGAATATAAATATAGGTAATCCAACCGTAAACCATGTAATAATTGTGATATTAGATGAGATGTATGAATTGTTAATTATTAAGTACTCTCCTCCTGAATAATTAATATCTAAAAAGGAAAAAGAATTAATAACCAGTAGCATTAAGCCAAATGTTTTTAAAAAATCAATAAATCTCTCTCTAGAAATAGAAGTTTTATTTGTCTCATTAAAAACATATCTGAGTGACTTAAAACTTGGTATAAATAATTTTGTAATTTCTCTCACATAAATATTTTACATAGCTCAAGTAACTTAAATACCAATATAATTAGATAATGGAAATTGTTGTTTACAGCCCGGAAATAGCAGGAAATGTAGGAGCAATAATAAGGCTTTCAGCTAATTCTGGTGTTCCTGTTAATTTTATAAAGCCATTTGGATTTAATTTGCAAGAAAATAAAATTAGAAGAGCGGGTCTAGATTATCATGACTTAGCAGCTGCTAAAACCTATGAAACATGGGAAGAATTTATTGATATGAATAAAGGGGCTAAGCTATGTAGCCTTACCTCAAAAGCAACAGAGCCATACTGGAATTCAAGTTTGAACATGTATGATTTTCTAATATTTGGTCCGGAATCAGTTGGACTACCAGATGACATTAGAAATAAGTATGATCAACTTACAATTCCTATGCAATCTAACTCTAGAAGCATAAACCTAGCAAACTCAGTCAGCATTGTAATGTATGAAGCAATAAGGCAAAATAATGTTAATTAATAGTTTATTGGTTTTTTTTGGAGGAGGAATTGGATCACTTCTTAGATATTTAGTTAACTTAATAGCCCAAATATACACGTTTAATCACATTGGTACTCTTTTAGTAAATACAATAGGTTCGTTTTTATTTGGCTTCTTTATTATTATTGCAAAAGATAAAAGTGAATATTTTAATATTTTTTTTCTTGCTGGAGTTCTTGGTGGATTTACAACTTTTTCTCAATTTTCTTATGATGTAATAAATCTACAAAATGAAAGTAATTTACAGTCGTTAATTTATATACTTTTATCGTTAGTGCTATCTGTATTATTAGCATTTGCAGGGATGATTTTAGCTAATAGAATTCTAAAATAGTTATAGTACAAATATGGCAACATTTGATATATCTTCAGAATTCAACAAACAAGAAGTAACTAACGCTGTTGACCAGTGTCATAGGGAAATATCTAATAGATACGACTTTAGAGATACGAAAACATCGATAAGTTTTATGGAAAATTCCATTTTATTAAAAAGTAGCACTTTAGATAGAATGCTTGCTGCTGAACAGGTATTAAAAGAAAAGTTTGTAAAAAGAAGTGTTTCTATAAAATTTTTAGGAGATGCAAAGGATGAAACGTTACCATCTGAAGTAAAACGAACCTATAATTTAAAATCAGGAATAGACCAATCAACTTCAAAAGAAATAATTACATTATTAAAGAAAAGTAATAAAAAAATTCAATGTTCTTATCAAAATGAAACTATAAGGGTAACAAGCAAAAAAAGAGATGATTTACAAGAAGCAATTACGCTGATTAAAGATTCAAATATAGAAACTCCATTAAATTTTGGTAATTTTAGAGATTAAATTTAAATTTAAACTTCTTAAATAATACTCTCGAAGTAAAAACACTTACTAATAAAAATCCAGCAGTTATTAATAAGCCATCATCAAAACTTGTTGTAATGAAATAGGAAGTGAAAAGTATAAAGAATCCATAGAAAAAACGAAAAATTGAAAAAATGATAAAAGCTCGAAACAGTTTGTTTTGTTTAAGTTTGTTTATATATTTCAATTAAATAAATACCTATTTTTAGAAAGTACTTTATAGACATAATCTCGAAGTTTTTTAGGAAATATTTTAAGAATATAAATAAGCTTATAAAATTTTCCTAATGAAGCGATTGACATAATTACGGCATCTGAATAATAATAATTTTTTGAAGATGTCTTAAAAACTAAGGTATCTAATTCATACTCTTGTTTAGATAGCATTTCATGACTTTCAATCACTAGTTGATTATTTTGTTTACTTATCCACTCACCATAGGAGGAACAAATAGAACAGTTTTGATCAACATATACTTTATTCATTTGGTAAAAACTCCATACTTAGTGAATTTACACAATATCGCTGGCCAGATGGTGCGGGTCCATCATTGAAAACATGACCTAGGTGTGCGTGGCAAAAAGCACATGTTATTTCGATTCTCACCATTCCATGTGAAAAATCTTTTTTTTTGTTTATTTTATGTTTTATTGCATCAAAAAAACTTGGCCATCCAGAACCTGAATCAAACTTTGTATTAGATTCAAACAAGGTTTCCTTGCAAACAACACACAAATACGTTCCCTCTCTTTTTTCATTA
>PBHZ01000005.1 GCA_002719615.1 Methanobacteriota archaeon | reverse complement strand
GTATTGTATATTGCTTTTGATGTAGACTACGAGAAGTGCGAAGATAGTGATAATTGCTTAGTAATAGCATTTGAAGTCCAAGACACTTACTTAATATGGGATAAAAATCCACAACATTTGGCAGATAAGATGGAAACTCTCACTGGAATGGAGGTTGAAATATATCCTGTTACCGATTCTGTAGCTGCTATAGAGGCTGTGGATAAAGGAAATGCAGATCTGGCTTTTATGGACGGGGCCTCTGCATGGCTTGCATGGGAGATTTATGGTCTTGAAGTTCTTGCAGCTGAGCAAAAGTCAGATGGACGAATTTATTACAACGCTACAGCGTGGGTTAGAGCAGATTCTGATATGGCTTTAGCATATTTGGATGATGATGATACTACAGACCCCTTCGAACTAATGAGAGGTAAAACCTCTTGTCACACAGGATGGTTGAAGAGTGCTGGTATGCTTATTCCCATGGGATATCTCATTGCTAATGGATATGCCGAAGTTATTGGTGATCCTAATGAAATTGAATCTTTGAGAGATACTGTGACAACCTTTTTCTCTGAAGATTCAAGTATACCAGAAGGAGGAACTCCTTATTCATCATACAAAGGAGCATTAAGATGCCTATCTGAGGGTGCTGGTGATGTAACTTTGGCCAAAGATTCAGTTGTCAATTCATATTGCACAGGGGATGATGCAGAGGATTGGTGCTTAGAAGTTGATGAATACGTCATGCTTCCTCCCTTTGGACAAGCCCCTAGCCATCCAGCTTTGTATAATCCAGATACAATGGATGAAGAAACAGTGGTTAAAGTTCAGAATGCTTTAGTAAGTTTGAATGATGATTCAGAAGGAAAAGAAATCCTCAGTGATCTACTAAATACCGATGGAATGGTAATAACGAATTCTACAACCCATCTTGGCACTTATGGTGCAGCAGTGTCTAATGTCCCCGGGATTCAAGCATATCTTACTTAAGTGTTTTAAATGACTAAATTCGCTCTTATTTCTGTTTTACTTTTGTTATCAGGTTTGACAGGGTGCTTAGGTTCTGATGATGGTTTTGAATGGCCATCTCCAACAGAACAAGAGTGTAGTATACTTGTCGAATATAATCTTGAATGTGAAGTATATATTTCTGGTTCAGAAAGTCCACATTATTCGCTGATCAATCCAGAGACTGGTGACTTATGGATAATATACTTGAGTGGATTTATTAGATCATGGGATGGGGAATCAATGACTGAAATTGTAGATCTAAGCTCAATTACATCAAGATGTCATATGGAACAAGGCCTTCTTGGATTTGCTTTTGATGACGATTTCATTAATTCAGGAATAGTATTGTTATCATACATTGAAAAGGGTCCTTGCGAAGGAGATAACAAGTCTGATTTAATTATAGCATCTGTGAACGTTGGAGAAAATGGACTAATTGACAAATCTACAATCACATCATTAAGAGTTATCGATCAACCATATCGTAATCATAATGGAGGACAACTATTAAGCATAGGTAATAATCAATATTTACTAGGTTTGGGTGATGGAGGTAGTGGAAGTGATCCACATGGACACGGACAAGATAAAACCAACTCTCTGGGCTCTATTAATTTATTTTCTTATACTGATGGGGAAGTAAAACCAGTTTTAGACGAAACTAATCAAGATCCTTATGTTTTACACTATGGTTTGAGAAATCCATGGAGATTCTCTCTTGGTCTTGATAATATGCTTTGGATTGGTGATGTAGGTCAAAATTGTTGGGAAGAGGTAAATTTAGTTCCCTTAAATGAAACTAGAAATTTGGGGTGGTCAACAAAAGAGGCCTATCAGGAATTTGATAAAAATGCCGACTGTGAATCAGATGAAAATACAATTGATGATAATTTAACTTATCCAATAACTTACTATGGCCATCAAGATGGTAATTGTTCAATAACAGGAGGTTATTGGATGGATTGGGGGCCAGAATCTCTTCAAGATGGTTATCTATATGGAGATTTCTGCACAGGTCTGATGTGGATATTAAAAGAAGAAAACGGAATCTGGAATTCAGATTACATAGGTGCTGCAGGAGGGATGATTGTAGGATTTGGTAAAGGACTTTCTGACGAATTACTCATATTTTTATGGACAGGAAACATAATTTCTGTAAAGTAAAATCATGTATTTTTATCAGAAATTCTTTGATTAATCCAATCTTTAAAGTGTTTATTTATATCTTCTCTGCGTAAAGCATGATCTATTTGTGATTTTAGCCAATTTAATGGATCTCCACTGTCATATAATTCGAATTCATTCATATCTACTCCTCCAAATCCTTCATTTCTAATTAGGTGTTCAAATAATGCAATTGATTGTAGTTCTCCATATTCTGAACTAGAATACAATTTTAGTAATTCTCCTGTATTATCAGGTAATAGATATCTCCCACAAAGAATAAAATTACTCGGAGCATCAATAATTTTTGGCTTTTCTATTATTCTTTTAATCAATCCATTCTCTAATTCTACAATGCCATATTTTTCGACTTCTTCATCTGGAACTTCTAAGATTCCTGTACAAGGAATTCCATTCTTATGGAAATATTCTACTAATTTCTTGCAACTATTAGATGCAAATTTTGGACCAGATTTATCAATCCCTATGTGGTTCTCTATTAGTAGATTATCTCCCAATAATACCAAAAAAGGACCTATAATGGAATTAGTAACTAGTGATATTGCGTCCCCTACTCCACCTGGAACAGTCTGTTCGTGAAAGTATAACTCTACATTTTCGGGTACAGGCTCTAATGATATTCTTGGTAAATCAGGTCTGACTTCACTTATCCAATCAATACTTTGAGTGAGTTTTTTCGATAAAGTTTCTTTTTTTTCCGGTGAGACTACTATGTGAATCCTTTTCACGCCAGCTTTACAGGCTTCCCAAATTAAATGATTTATTATTGGAGTGTCTACAAGTGGCATTATTTCCTTAGGAGTATACATGCTTCCAGGTAGCATTCTAGTTCCTCTGCCTCCAGCAAGGATAACTGCATCGGCCACTTCTCTCATATGTTGCCAACAAGGCCCATAGGTCTTCAATCAAACGGCAAATACCAGTTTCTATGTAGTAGAATGAAAAACCCTCTACCTTCCGTATAGAATGTGAAGTCAGTTACCATCATCATTCCTGTTAAGGATGAAGAAGTGGGATTACAATATTTACTTGATAATTACAAGACTTCTACTTTAATTGATAATAGTAATATTTCTTTTATTTTTGTAATAGATGGACGTACAAGTGACTTATCAAAAATTATAGCACAAAATTTCTCCGATTTGATTATAGATCAAAACGAAACACATGGGAAAGGCGCTGCAATAAGACAAGCATTACAAGTTTGGAACAATAATATGACAGATTTAGTTTTGTTCATGGATGCCGATGGTTCATATTCCTTTGAAGATGCTTCAAAAATAATAGATGAGTTAAATGCTGGGGCAGATGTAGTTTCCGGCTCTCGATTTTTGTCTAGAAAAGGAATTCCAGAAGGAATGGGGCATCTGCATAATTTTGGAAATCGCTTTTTATCAAAGATTTCCAGTGTAAGAAATAGGAGAAATTTATCAGATTTATGTACTGGTTTATGGGGCTTCAAATCAGATTCAATAGCAAAATTAGGAATAAGATCAAACGGATTCGACTTAGAAGCAGAAATAGTGGGAAAAATTAGGAGAGCTAAATTAAATCATGTAGAAATACCCGTTAACTGGTCTGCTAGAAAAGGTGGAGCCAGCAAATTAAAATCTTTCAGAGACGGTACTATAATTCTTCTGCGAATATTGAGAACTTAATTATTTTTTATCCAACCATTCAAAGTTTCATTAGGACTAATCATAGTTCCGGGTACTAATATTGTTCCCGGATTGGAAACTACATTACATCCTATTTCGCACCCATCTCCTATCAAAGCACCAAATTTTCTGAGTCCCGTATCTATTCTTTTTCCATTGTCGATAGATACTAGAATATTTCTTCTATCATTCCTGACATTAGATAATTTTACGCCTGCCCCAATATTTACATTAAAACCTAATATTGAATCTCCTACATAATTAAAGTGAGGGGCCTTAGAACCTGGTAATAGTACTGAATTTTTTATTTCTGAGGAGTGCCCAACTATGGAATTATCACAAATCCAACTTCCTTTCCTTAGGTAAGCCGAATGTCTAATTTCAACATTTTTACCTATGAAACATGGTCCTTCGATTCTCACATATTCTCCAATTTCTGCTGAAGGATGAATATATATCGGACCATAACTAGTATCAAATGAAATATTTTTATTTCTTTCTAGACTATTATCAAAGTCTATTTTCATATTCTGCATTTGATTAATTATTGAATATTCTTCTTCGGAAGACAAAATACTCCAAGGAGATTCTTTATCAGGCCAAAATGGAATATGAACTGCAACATCATTATCTGCCAATTGTGGGAAAATCAAATCCATTAAGGGCATAACTCTTCGGAGATTGCTTTCATGAATAACATTTTTCTTATCTAACATGATAATTCCTATTGATTTTACTGTATTATTTGATTAAACTATTGAGTATTATGATAATTTGGTACCATATTAATATATCATTGTTAGCGGGCTTTGTATAATGTGCGGCATATATGGTTGCATTGGTCATGAGGCCTCTGGTCAAGTTTTGGAAGGTCTCAGAAAGTTAGAATATAGGGGCTATGACTCGGCAGGTTTGGCTGCTATTTTTCCACAACACAAAGGCCCTATAGAGACAGAAAGGACAGTTGGTTATGTCTCAGATTTAGTTTCAAAGGCTAATGGAAGATTTAATGGTTCACACATTTCAATTGGACATACAAGATGGGCAACTCATGGAGGAGTTACTGATTACAATGCACACCCGCATAGTAGTAATGATGGAAATATAACTGTGGTACACAATGGAATTATTGAGAATTCTCTACAACTCTCTGAAAAAGTATCTGATTTAGGTTATCAAATTTCCTCGGAAACTGACACCGAAGTAATAGTTCATTTATTAGATCACGAATTAAAAATCCAGCAAGGTT
Organism: Methanobacteriota archaeon; assembly: GCA_002719615.1. Lineage (GTDB taxonomy): Archaea > Thermoplasmatota > Poseidoniia > Poseidoniales > Thalassarchaeaceae > MGIIb-O3. Next base: position 25,936 of record PBHZ01000005.1, on the reverse strand, counting down.
CAAGAAACCATTTACTTGCCTTCTGTAATGTTATTTCACAATTAGAAGGTTCTTGGGCAATAGCAGCCATAATGTCTGATTTGGAGGGTATTTTGATTTCTAGAAATGGTGCGCCGATGGTAATAGGTAGAGGTGTAAATAATATCTCGGTATCTTCCGATGTTCAACCATTCTATGGCGCATGTTCTGAAGTAGCTTATATGAATGATGGAGATAATTTCCTATTGACAAAAAAAGGTATTGAATCACTAGATGGACTAAATAAACCAGAATTTAACGTCTTAGATGGAGTTTACGATGAACAGGATCCTGGTATTTTCCCTCATATGATGTTAAAGGAAATTCATGATCAACCCACTTCTTTATCTAACGTTTTGAGCGGAAGAATTAGTGCAGATGGTTCAAAGGCCAAGTTGAGCGGGTTCACTCTTTCTCCTGAGGAAATGAAAAATCTAGATAAAATTAACTTTGTTTCTTGTGGAACTGCTTACTATGCCTCACTTATTATAACTGAATATATTAGAAAATTCTCGAACGTTCCTGTTGAAGCATTTAGGGCTAGTGAATTTCCTGCTTTGGAATCTTGTTCAAAAAACACTCTCACAATAGGAATAACTCAATCTGGAGAGACCAAAGACACTCTCGATGCTCTTTTACAGGCAAAACAATATGGCAGTCATGTTTCCTCGATGTGCAATGTAATAGGCTCTACTATCTCTAGATTTACAGGTAACGGGGCTTATCTTTATGCAGGTCCAGAATATGCAGTTGCATCTACAAAGGTATTCACAAATATGCTCGCCAATGGTTTATTATTGGCATTAACCATATCGGATATGTCCCATTATAAGCGAAGGCAAATTGTTCAATCTCTGAGGATGTTACCAAATCTTTTAGCATCTCAATTGATGACTTGTCGCGATTCAGTAGAAGCAGCATCAAAAATGATACAACATTCCAATAATGTAATTTTTATAGGAAGAGGTCATTTAACATCAAAATTAGTAGAGGAAGGTGCTTTAAAGATGATGGAAGTATCATATATTCCCTGCTTGGCATACCCTGGTGGAGAATTAAAACACGGACCTATAGCACTAATAGAAGAAGGAACACCTGTAATTGCAATAGCCCCATCAGATTCAAAACTAAATCTCATGGAGTCCAGTATCAGAGAATGCAAAGCAAGAGGTGCGAAAATTATTCTAATTACTGATCATGATGGTCCAATAACACAGTTCGCAGATGTAGTTATTGAAACAATGAAAACTCATTCAGAGCTGTCCCCATTTGTAAACATCATTCCATTACAACTTTTGGCATATAACGCAGGAATTAATAGAGAAATAAATGTTGATCGGCCACGTAATTTGGCCAAATCAGTCACTGTAGTTTAACTCTTGTAATTTCGTCATATAAACTGTTAATATTTTTGATATTATTCTCAATTGAGTATTTTTCCGATTGCACGGTGATTAAATTGACTACTCTGTCATATTCATCCTGATTTGATAAAGAAATAATTTTCTCACTCCATTCCTCGACATTGTCCAATGGAATAACTAACTCATCTATCCCTATAGTTTGAGATGATGCAGGAGAAACTAGGCAGGGTAGGAAATTAGTCATCGATTCTATTACTGACATTGAGGAACCCTCAAATTGACTGGGCATTATTAGAAAATCCGATTTCAACATTAATTCTTTTTTTTCCTTTTCACTAACCCAGCCCTTTCCTTCTACAGACTTTCTATTCTTTGAATCTATTTCTTCTTGTGTAATTCCTGTCATAATCAATTTAGCATCTACTCCTTTAGACTCTAGCGATCTCAATATATTTATTGCAAATTTATGCCCCTTCCCTCTACTATTTCTGGATAACATCAGTATGTGTAATTTTTTTCTAACTATATTCTCTCTTGAAATCTTCTTGTATGATGGATTTGGAATTACAATGGAATCTTCGGGAATCCATTTTCTCAATATGCCTCTCCATCTTTCTTCCAAAATTACTACTTTACAACCCGACGATAATATCTTTTTTACCAAATAACCTGTTAAACCGAAAAAACTAGAACAAAATTCTTCGAATCGGCCTGAGTGAATGTGTATTATTACCGGTATTGATTTCTTTTTACAGATTCTTTTCAAATCGGCCTTTCTCCACCAACTTATTGAATGCGTAGCATGGATATGAGCTATATCAATATCTTTTCTTCTTATTTTTCTTTTTAGTAGTTTACGGGCATTATTCCAAACATTTATTTTTTGAATTATTGAACCATCACAATGGGTATTTACTATTTCTGAATGATATCCATTTGGAGTATTGGATTTCATATTATTCATCACTGTGGCAATACCTCCTTGGCTTTCACCTGGTCCCAAATGAATGACCTTCTTCATACGCTTACAGCCGAACCGACCATATCCTTACACATCATGCTAACTACTGATGATGTACACTCAGGAGATTTGGTTTTCTGGAATAATATTGGCATTTATTGGATTTTTAATACCATTTTTACACTTTATTAGATGTTTTATAGCCTATAATAAAGATTTTATTCCGAGTAATATTGTTTTCAATCCTGCATTAACTATTTTACTACCAGTGAAGAATGAAGAAATAGTCATAAAAGAAAAAATTAATGAGCTGTTGAAGATGGATTATCCCTTGGAAAAAATTTCTATACTCATATTAGATTCCCAATCTATAGATAATACAATTCAAATAGCCGATAATTTTCTGAAAAGTGTCGATAAAGCAATTACTTATGAGATCATTTCCGTAAAAAAGCCTGGAAAATCTTTCGCAATAAATCATGCACTAGATTTAATTAAAACCGACTTTTTTGTAATGATGGATGCTGAGGCAATACTTTATCCAGACTCTCTTCAAAAAATCACTAGATGGTTCAATGATGAAAGTATTGGTGCAGTATGTGGTAAATTTTCTCCAGAATATGATGATTTAGATTATAACTATCGTAAGAATTTCAATATTATTAGATTGGGTGAATCTAAAATATCTTCTACTCCTATTTTTGAAGGTTCAATTTGTGCTTTTCGTATGAGTTCATTACAAGGCGGAAAAATAAATCCTAATGTTAACTCTGATGATTCCCAATTATCACTAATTTCTATACGTAATGGTTTCAGATCAATAATGGATGAAGAATTATTATTTCTAGAGCCATCACCAGAAAGAAAAGATAGGAGGAAAAGACAATTGAGGCGCTCTCAAGGTTTAATCAGGACATTATTTATGCATAGGAAAATGATTTTTGCCAGTAATATCAAATCAATTTACTTTAATGCCTTTTTCTTTCATATTATGATGCCTTGGATTTTTTTAATTTCTATTTTATGTCTGTTTTGTTCTACAATATTTTCTGTATTTGATTATGGTTTATTTTCGATGAATATCTATAACTTATCATTTTTATTTTTTATGACCATGTGTTTGTCTTCATTCTTCCGAAATTTCTTGTTTGGTATTTCAATACTAATAGAAGCACAATTGTTACTGTTATTTGGAATAAAATTGAATATATGGGAAACTAATACTAATTTACGGCAAAAGTCCTCTGATTTTAGGAAAAAATCCTAATAATACTCAAAGATAAAATAATAACGCATAGTGAGTCATCTATGGCAGAAGGAGATAACGGCGTGGAAGAAAAAACTGAAGGTTATATTTTGGTTAGAAGTGCTTCTCCTGTATTGGCTTCTGCTACGAATAAATTGTCTACTTGGGTTAGTATAAAGATGGAATCAGGATGGAAGCCACATGCTAATCCTCAAATATTCCATGATGGTGAAAAATTCTACTTAATACAAGCTATGATAAAATAACTATTCATTTTTTATTCGATTATCAATGTATTTTATCATCTTTTGTGTTATAATTTGCCAGTCATAATTCTTAGCAGCCTTTCGAGATAATTCTGATAATTCAATAAAATTTCCGTTTTTTAATATATTATTTATTATCAACGGTGTTTTTTCCGGCCAATCTCTGCCTTCGACTAAAAATGACCAAACTTCATTTTCTGAGATCCTGTTTCCGGGATGATCCTGACCAATTATTAGCAATCCTGATGCCATATATTCTGTTAATTTTATTGGACTAGCGGTCCTCCAAACCGTTTTATCTGGCATCGGCATTATCCCAAAATGTGTTTTTTTCAATATTTTATACACTGCATCCCTAGTTATTTTCCCATGGTAAATGAATGACTTAGAACTGTCTGCGAAATTCTTTACTCTACCCACATAATCTCCCTCTCCCATTATGTTAATTTCATGCGATATATCTTCTCTTTCAAGATTTTTTGAGAGCTTAATTATTGATTCTATTCCTCTATTTTTATCAATTCTTCCAGAATATGCAATATGAACACAATTTTGAATAATTTTTTCATCTTGGTCAAAATCATCTAAGTCAGTACCAGCGTTCAATACATGAGGGTGAATGTCAGACTCTATTCTATTTACTAATTCTTTGTGCTTTTCGGAAACCACAAAACTTCCTGTAGCGTAATCTGATGCAATTGCCCAAGCTCTTTTCCAAATTCTTTTCTGAATTTTTGTCAAAAATGAGTTGTAAACTGGCGGACCTCTATCTATAATGAACCAAGGTTTATTTATTTTCTTTAATTCACTTATTGTCGAAGGAACGTAACACCAATCTATTATTATACAATCGGCTAATTTTAAAATTTTGGATTTTTTTCTTAATTCTTTTACTAAAAAAAATCCTCCAGAAATTGTTTCTAGTCCTTTAAATCTTATTTTTCTGAATCTGTTGTGTTCAAAATCATTATTTTCTATATTTATTGTGGTACTAAAAACATTTATTGAAATATTTTCTTTAATTAATCCCTTAATCAATCCTATTTCTGTGGTACTAGCCAAATCCAATCTTAGATCTCTTCCTGTGATCCATACTATATTCATGCAATCACTATTTGTTCCACTCGTACTCATCTATTTTATTAGAGTGGTATGACATGAAAGGTTTTCTTATCTTTTAGGTGTCTTTGATAAAAAGAGTTGAAAAGTATATTCATGAACCGAAGGACATGGGAGTTAAATCTTGGTTATTTTCCAAATTACTCCGTAAGACAAGAAGATCGTATAATGATGGAAAATTCCAAACCTCTTTGAGAAGATCTTTAGTTTATGGTAAATTATTTAGAAATAATATTTCTTTCATGGACTTATCTGCCAGAAGTGCTTTAAGACTTTCCAAATACGAACTCGCTGCAAAAAAATATCGTACTGCAGATAAATATGGATTGTATTTACGCGATCATAATATCAATCACTTCAATGCAGAAATAAGGGCAGGTTTTATTGAAGAAGCATATTCAGTAATGTCCTCTGGAGATGGAGAAAATTTTGATTCTCAGATGTCCGAGATATTAAAATCATTAAAGAAACTAAACGAGAATGAAAGAGTGGAAACAATTCAAAATATCGGATCAATACACAAAATACCAAAAGAAATAGCGGAGCTTTTGCCATGGAAACCAAAAAAAATAGAAGTAAGAAAAGATTCAGATCAGTCTTATTATATGCTCACTAATGAATTACTAGAAGTTGATAGATATAGAAGAGAAATCTCAAGAATAAAACAATCCGGTGCTTTTAGGCTAATGAGTCATATTACCGAATCTGTGAGAAGCCCTAGAAAATTGATTTTTCTACCATTCTCTTTTACTAAACTGGCTCTAGGAATAATAAATCAGAGAACTGGGAAGACAAATAATTCTATGCCCAGTCAATTTCCCATTGGTAATCTTGGAGTTAATAGAAATTGTATTGTTTTCTTTCCAACAAATGGAGTAGGTTTTGGTCACTTCACACGACTACTTTCTTTGGCTAAAAAAATTAGAGAAAAAGATAAAGATATTGAAATAATCTTTTTTACAACCATGCCTACTTTACATATTTTAGCAGAGGAAGGATTTCCTGCATACCATATCTCTGGACGTTATCGTTACAATGACATGCCACCTAACATTTGGAATTCCCTTTGTGAAGAAATGCTCAACATGATTTTTTCCCTTCATCGTCCAAAGGCCTTTGTTTTCGATGGTTCATATCCATATAGAGGTATGTTGAATGCAATAAAATCACGCCCAACAGATATGTTAAAGATATGGCTAAGAAGGGGTGCGATAAAAGAAAACTCAAAGTCTATACCAGTAGATAGCATTAATCATTTCCATGCTATTGTCAGGCCAGGAGATTCTGTTGATACTGATTTTGGTTCTGAATTAGATCATGGAACAGCAGTGATTCAATGTAATCCGATTATGCTAACTGAATCAGACAAAATGGCGCCAAAAGGGGATCTTCGTAAAAGGCTAGGAATACCTCTAGATTCTACATTGTGCTATATCCAATTGGGTGCTGGAAATATTAATGACATAGACTCGGAACTTTCATGGACTATCAAAGCAATTGAGAAATATCCAGAAATTTATATTGTAATTGGAGAATCAATGCTTGGTGAAAGACTCTCTTCAGAATATAAGAGGGTACGTATATTAAGGGACTATCCTAATTCTAGATATTTCTCGGATTTTGATTTTGCTATCCTAGCAGGAGGTTATAACTCATTTCATGAGGCGATAGAGGCAAGTTTACCAACAATATGTTATCCAAATATGAAGACTGGTAGAGATGATCAGTTAGCAAGAGCTGTGGTAGCAGAGGAGGCAGGGTGTATGGTTGTATTGAAAAATAGAACTGAGAATAAGATTCAAATTGCAATAGAAAGAATCTCTGAACCAGAAGTGAGAGATATGATGAAAGCAAATTTCTCTATACTACATAGAACCAATGGTTCAGAACAGGTTGCAGATTGGATTCTTGAGCAAATAAATTAGATTCACAGGTCTTGCCAAAAAGATGTTAATTTACCGTGCGATTTTTTGGTCGATTCTAATTCTAAAAAAGGATACATATTCCAATTGAGTACTACATCCTCATCTTCTTTGCTCATTAATTCCAAATATTTAAGAATTTTATTTCTGATATTTGTTCTCCATTTCTCGGGTATAAAAGTTAATGAAGGTGAATACCATCTTCTCAAAAAATCTAATTTGGTACTCATATCAATTCTATTTCTTAATATTTTCAGAACTGGGAAATTATTAATATCGATATTTTGGATAGAATAAATAATTACATTTTCGTGACTTATTGGATATGCTGACAATCTAATTTGAACTTCTGAATTTTCCATTATTTTTTTCAGATTTACTTTCTTATCCGAATCTAATGAAATAGCTAATAATTCCTTTCTAAAACATTTCCAACACTTCAGGCATGGTTTATTCCACTTTCCTCTTATACATGATTGTGAAAATTCTCCAAATGGAGAAAGATTGCCAATTATTGATGTACCGACTTCGCTTACTCCTGCAACAGGAAGGCACAAATCGATACCGGCCGAAGAAAATAATTTACCATAAAATCTCCAATGAGAGCCATTTCCATAATCTATGTATTTTTCATGACCAATACCATATGCGGATTCCAATACTGTCCCAAATGCAATTGAATCAAGACCTAGGCTCTGAGATAGTAACACTGCAGGGACAGCGTTTGCTAAATCACTCGGAAAACCAACTGGTTTTCTAAGATATTCCAAGTCACATTCTATAACTTGAACATCATATCCGACTTCTTTTAATTCTTCACAGCTTTTTAGTGGTGCTTCCGAATCATAAATAGAATCTTTAGACATTGGCCTTTGCATAAAAATTGGAACTGTATTTCCAGGCATTACTGCCAAAGCAGCACAAGAATCAGCACCACCACTGTATGCCAAACCGGGCCTAGATCGAACAGGTGGTTTATTGGCAGATATATTATCATTTGATTTAGAGGTTATTTTATATTTTGATAAAACACTATTCGCTCCTTCTAGAAATTTAGGACTTACTTCAACTGGAAGTACTAATCTCTTTCCGATAAATTGATGGCACATCAATATTGTCGCCAATCCAATTAGATCCGGATGTATTTCATTTAATTTGACATCTCCCAACTTTATTCTGGATTTATTTTTTACTAATGAGATTTTTGATGAACTAAGATGGCTTATATCGTCTTCATCTGTTTCTAGTATGAAGGAAATATATCCTTTATCCTCATTAATAGAAACTTTCGTGATATCAACCCCGATTAGAAATATGCCATTCACATGTTTTTATCATACCCTCTTTTGCAAAAACTTTTGGAATATATCCTAAATCCTTCTTAATTTTGGATAAATTTGCCAAAGAATCTCTGATATCTCCTGCCCTATTTGGGCCATGTATTGCCTCAATCTCTAATTTACTTCCTGTACTTCTGGAAATTGTCTCTCGTATCATTTTGAATAGCATATTTATAGAAATAGTTTCCCCACAGGCTACATTATAGACTTCTCCATATGATTTTTCTGATTCTTCAAATAAAGAAAGGATATTTGCATCTACTACATTATCGATGTATGAAAAATCTCTTGTTTGTTCACCATCTCCATTTATGGTTGGTGAAATATTATCCATTATACTGTCAATAAAAACAGGAATTACTGCAGCATAAGCACCTTCAGGAGATTGTCTAGGGCCAAACACATTAAAGTAACGCAAACCTATTGTTTCCATATCATAAACATGGGAAAAAACTCTTGCATATTCTTCAATGGCTAATTTTGTCACAGCATAAGGAGATAATACACTACCAGTTCTCTCTTCATTCTTTGGCATATCTTCATTATCTCCATAAACAGAAGAGCTCGATGCGAATACCACTCTTTTTATTGAGTGTTCTTTAGCTGCAAATAATACATTCAAACTTCCTTGAATATTAATTTGATTTGTCAAAATTGGATTTTTTATTGACCTTGGCACGGACCCCAATGCTGCTTGGTGACTAACGTGTGTACATCCTTTCATGGCTCTTTTTAGATCTTCTTCATCTCTTATATCTCCTTCAATGAATGAAAAATTAATATTACCTTCTAAGTGTTCTATATTTTCTTTATAGCCAGTCATCAAGTTATCATAGCATACCACTTTATGGCCAATTTCGATTAGTTTATCACAGATATGAGAACCTATAAACCCTGCTCCGCCGGTAACCAATACTCTTCCCATGTACTACTTCACCAATAACTACCACTTACATTAGACACTTCAATTGATTGCAGAAAAAACTTCATTATACATATTTTCTGTATCATCTATCATTCTTTTCAATGAAAATTTCCTTCTAATATTTTCTTTAGATGGTATTTGCATGTCTTTATGTTTATTATTCTCAACTAAACTCAATATAATATCTACAACACTTTCTGTATCTTCATCATTAAATAATTCCCCAGTGACTCCTTGCATCACTATTTCTGATACTCCTCCTACATCTGTAGAAACTACTGGTACTCCAAATCCTTGCGCCTCTATTACAGCATTTGGTAGACCTTCCGATGCCGAGGTAAGTAGAAAAATATCCATTTGAGTCAACCAGCCTGCAACATCTGATTTTTCGCCTACAACTTTTATTTTATTTTCCATTTTAATTTCTTTAATCCACTTCCTAACAGAATTTTCCATTTTTCCTCCACCAACTAATATTCCTCTTATTCTATCATCCTTCAGGATCAATTTATGTAAAATATCTATCCATAATTTAGGCCTTTTGCCCGATTCTAATCTAAATACTCCTCCAACGATGATATTATCTTCGCAAATTCCCAATCCGACAATTTCATTTTTTATGAGGCCTATATTTATGCCTCTCTCCATACTCTCAAAGTCAGTGCCATTGTGTATTATCTTGATATTGTCTTCATCAATTTGTAACCACTCTGCATAACTTTTTCTTCCTGCTTTACTGTTAATTGTAAAAGTAAACCATTCTTTTCCTACAATCATTTTCATACATTCTCTCAGATATGGTCTTTTCCTGATGTGTAATTCTGATTTTTCATCTGGTCTCAATGATCTTGCTGATCCAATTAACCGAGGCCTATCAGTTAAACAACAAGCTACGAAGGCAGTAAGTATGGTTTCATCCTGCCATGCATGAATTACATCAGGTTTATTTCTTATGAAATAACTTACTAACCTTTTTATTTTATTTTTCGTTGTTGAATTTAATAAATTTAATAATTCAATATTCTCTTCTATGAGATCGTATCCTAAAATATTCTTATCTTCAGTGTCAATATCTGAAAGTATTTCTATTTGTTTCTTAATCGAATGCAGGTCCTTCAGATATGTTATTTTATCATCCGCTGTTCTATCTACAGCCAAATAACAATTAAAACCTCTCTCGTACATTCCTTTCATTGTTAACGCCACTTGTCTTTCAGCCCCTCCTCGATTTAAAGTAGAAGTTATAATACTAAACTTTGGAACATTATTTCTAATTTCAGATATATTTCTCTTTCTTGATAATTCTCTCACGACAAGAGTAGAAATCCATTTCATTTCAGAATCCTCATTCTCTATTTCATCAATACTAGTATTAGTTATGTGTAAAATATTTTTAATCTCATTTAATATATTTTCATAGATTTCATCCTTATCTGATAATTTTAAATATTTATATGATTCGAATATATTTCCATTATCCAATGTTATCCTTGCCAAATCAATATTGAAATTTTTTCCATCAATTTTCAATTGTTTATTTTCTACTAATTTTCTATATCTTTTCATCCAATTAAATTTCATAGAAATCTCTACAGCAATTAGAAATTTCTGAATTTCTTTGTCAATACCATTTTTTATGTCTTTCCAGATTCCTTCAACTTCATTTCGCTGATCCATTCTCAGATTTATCTCAATTAAATTTTCATATATTTCTACATTTTCTCCTTCTATATCTAGTCTTTTTCTTAGTAATTCCTTAGCTTCTATAATTTTTCCTAAAATTATCATACTTTTGGACATTAATCTCAATGCAATTAAATTTCTTGACTCGAATATTAATAATTTTTCACAATATTCGATACAATCTTCATAACTCTTGAGATTGAATAACGATCTTACATATATTTCAAGTATTTCTTTAGAATATTCAATACTGTTTCTAAAACTAATTATTCTTATTACATCCTTATATTTCTTGTTATTATAAAAAGAATTACAACATTCTAGTACTTCTTCATCATACAATTTACCTAATTTTATGATTCTATTCCAATATCTTACTGACATTTCATAGTCTTCTAAACCTCTGTATGATCTAGCAAGAGAAATTAAAGCAAATTTATTATTTTTGTCAATTACTAGAATCTCATTGCATATTTCTATACAATTTTCCCATTCTTTTTCACTTAACTTAGATAAGATCTTAAACTTACGTTCAAAATATTCTTTAGTTATCTTAACAACTTTATTAGTTGCATCCATCTTTTGCAGAATATCAGACCAATAAGAAACCTCCAACTCATCTTCTCTTTCCCTTTCAATGAGAATCATCATTTCGATTATTTCTATATCATCAGAATTATCATTTAGCCAAATAATTACATTTCTCTTCGCAATTTCAACTTCACCATTATTTATTAAATCTATAATTTCATTTTTATTTGGCCTTTTTAACTCCTTACGTTCCAAATTAAAAGACTCTTCAGATTTTTTCCTTGATTCTTTTACATTCTTTGGGAGAGGAGTTTCAATATTTCTGGATTTTATTTGAAATTCCTCTTTCCATGCCATCAAATCACTTTTATTATTTATTATATCTAGAAATCACAATCAAGTTATGGTACTCCTACTCCAGAGTATTGCCACCCCATTGCAATCATTTTTTCTCCAGACAAGACTCTTCTGCCGTCATATAATAAATCATTTCTATTATCTTTTTTCATTCTTTCCCAGTCCAGGCTTAATACACTCTTGTGAGCAGTTGCTAATATTATCCCATCAATATCTCCGCAGTTGTAAGGGTCGTCAACGGGAACAATCCATGTTGGCATTTCACTATTATCAACCAATGGGTCCCAAACTAAAACCTCTACTCCTTCATCGGATAATGATTTAGTTAAATCCTCAACGGGAGTTTCTCTTGTATCTCCTAACTCCGGTTTGTAGGAATATCCTAAAACCAAGACTTTCCATTTATCTTCTTTGGTAGGATATTTTTCTTTAAGTAAACTAATAACTTCTTCAGACACGTGATAAGGCATTGATTCATTCATTTTTCTTGCACCTAATGAAAGAAGTGATGGCTTTCCAACTCTTTCAGCTAACGAGATGTAATAGTAAGGATCAACAGGAATGCAATGGCCTCCAACGCCGATTCCTGGAGTATGCCTATGAAAATTCCATTTCGTAGAAGCCGCTGCCAAAACCTGTTCTACATCTATTCCTAACTTTGGAAGAATTATCGCTAACTCATTAGCAAGTGCAATATCTATATCTCTTTGTAAATTTTCTACCATTTTAGATGCTTCGGCAACTTCTAATTTACCAACATAAGTAGCACTTTCTAATGTAATGGTGCCAAACATTTCCGTTATTTCTTTTCCTATCTTTTCGTCATCGCAACCTATGATTTGGGCTACATCACTAACTCCTCTGTCGGTTTGTCCTGGGTCAACTCTTTCTGGGCAATAGGCTAAAATAATGTCATTTCCTTGCTCCATTCCTAATTCCTGACAAATTCCTCCTAATACTTCACGTGTAACTCCTGGATAAACAGTACTCTCCAAAACTACTATTTTCCTTTGCCCTTTTGGTAAATTACTGATTACAGATCTAGATGCTAATTTTACGTAAGTTAAGTCTGGTTTTTTCTCATCATCTACAGGAGTAGGGACTGTTATCAAAATAACATCTGATTTAGGTATTATATCTTCATAATTTGTTGTGACATACCATCTATCATCATTGGTCGGTATTTCTATTTCGGTACTAACATCAATTAACGGACTTTTACCATTTTTTATTCCTTCAATAACCTTTTCTGATATATCAATACCTCCTACTCTATATCCTGCTTCATGAAATGCTAAAGCAGTAGGTAAACCCACATATCCAAGTCCTACTATCGTAATCATGTTATCTCGTTCAATGCCCATATTCAATCGTATTGACTTTGGTTCATAAATTAATTTATTGCCTTCAAAAGGATGTTATTAAACATGGATGTTTTGAAGGAAGACTTTTTGGCTTATTCGTGGCCGATAATTCCGTATTTAATCAGGTAGCGGATTTTGAACTCAATAATCTAATAAAATCTAAATCATGGGTTGAGTTAGATAATTATTTTCAAGAATATCCTCTCCGACCAAATGATTCAAGAATAAAGCACTGGATTCGGTCAAAATATATGATTAAAGATTATGAAGGTTGTTTGAAACTATGCCAAATTGATGAATCAGATTTAGATGACTCAATTATAAAACACAAATGTACCTTTGCATTGAGGTCATCAATGAAGATTAATAGAGATGAATTAATTGAAAAAGCACTTCTGGATTATTCCCAAAGATTTCCTTCTGAGTTAGAGCATAAAATTACAAATATGAGATTTTCCTATAGAAAGAAGGACTATATTTCTTGTTTATCGTTATCAGAGCAAATTCTTCAACAAGACAAGACAAATATTACTGCGCTTTTGTTTAATGCCAGATCGAATAAAAAACTTAAAAATCCAAGAAATATTGAAAAAAAGTCATGGGAAAGAATAATTCAATATGACTCAAAAAATCTAGAAGCATTAAATAATCTTTCGAAGATATATTTTGAAGAGGGTAATGAAAAAGAAGCTTTGAATTTTTTAGAGATTATATTCTCTATTAATCCCAACTATGAACCAGCGTTTTCTACATCAATAAAAATGAATTACGATATCTCTTCAAAATCTAAAAATTATTCTTTAGCACAAATGTATCAGCAAAATAAATATGAGGAATTGATAAATTCAATAGGCGGTTTAAATAATTCAAAACACTGGTCTGAAAAAGAGTTTAAATTAGCATTAAGATCATATAATAATTTAAAACGTCATTCTGAAGTAATTCAATTATGCGAATCGATTAATCTGGAAAATAACTCTGATGCTGTTATACTAGAGCAATTACTAATGGCAAACTTTTACTTGGAGAATACAAAAAAATATTCCATAATATTGAAGATATTTTCTAAAAAATCTCTTACTGACACCTCCTTCATGAGATTATATCTTCGTCATTTGATATATTTTAGCAATGATGATGATGATACATTTTCAGAAATAAATAATCTTCTAAGTATTCATGATAATGATTATCTTTCAGATGTGTTGAAATATATTTTAAAATCACAAAAATATCATTTAATAGAATTGTTATTTCCAGAAAATTCTCTTTCAGAAATATTCGATCCAATTAGCGGCGTATTGAAATCTGTGATAGATAAACATGATCTCAATGAACTTTGGCAAAGCTTAGACAAAAAAATAATTAAATCATACGAACTAGATTCTAAGGAGGTTCTTAAAAAAGAATATATTATTCCCTTTTTGTCTATATCCTCGGATATTGAAAAGGAAAAATTAATTCAAAAAATAAAATCCAATGCAGATGATATGGATAATAAAGAGAACTTATTGCAAATAAAAGATGAATTATTAAAAGGAGATAATTCTAATGATTCTTATTATCAAAATATGAATTTTACTAACTCTATATTATGCCTTACATTAGAAAAAAAAGAAGGCGAGGGAGGATTGGATAAAGATTTTTTTTATGCCCATCTAGATTATGAAAAATATAAATTAAAGGGTATTTTGGAAAAAAATGATAGAAAAATATCAAGTATTGATATATTAGAATCAGATCCTCGCAATATTCTTGGCAGATATATGGAATTAGTTAAAAAATTAGAACATACTGATATTATTATTATCTCTTGGATTTGTTCTATCATTTACGATATTTCTCCAAAAGAAATTATTACTAATGATGGATTAATACACGGAGAAATTGCAAAATTAATAATGGGTTATCCAAAATAATTTTATTAAATTTGCATGTATTCAATTACTTGCTCAATTGTTTCATCTAAATTAATTTTAGGCTTCCATCCAATATATTCTTCTATTTTACTACAATCTGGTACTCTTCTCATCATATCTTCAAATCCCTCTGAATAAGCCTCTTCATAAGGAATATATGTGATATTGGAATTACTACCGGTTAATTCAATAATCTTCTCTGCCAAACCTTCGATTGTAATTTCATTACTTGAGCCAACATTGAATATCTGACCAAAACAATCATCATTATGGATTAAAGCAACCAATGCCTCTATTGTATCTTTTACATTGCAGAAACATCTGCTTTGTTTTCCTGTACCATAAATTGTTATTTCTTCATCATTTAATGCTTGTTTTACAAATCTAGGAATCACCATTCCATAATGGCCCACTTGCCTTGGTCCAACTGTATTGAATAGTCTTACGATAACTACTGGCAGATTATATTGCCTATAATAAGAAAAGCCCAAGAATTCATCAATAAGTTTGGATGCTGCATAACTCCACCTAGAGTATTTACTCGGACCGAGTATAATGTCATCATCTTCATTGAATGGTAATTTTGTTGATTTTCCATAAACTTCAGATGTTGAGAAAAGTACAATTTTTTTATTTTTATCCTTAGCAAAATCTAATATTATTTCTGTAATTTCAATATTTTCTTTTATTGTTTTGGCAGGATGATTAACTACATTAAAAACTCCTACTGCAGCTGCAAGATGATAAATTACATCACATTCCAGTATCTCTTTTTTTAATAATTCTATTCCTTCTTCAGATAAAAGTTCTGAAGTATGGTGATGAAATAAATCGTTTTTTACTAATTTATGATTATTTTCTAAAGATCCAGTGGATAAATTATCTATGCTTACAACTTCATGATTATCTTTCAATAATCTTTCTGCTAAATGGCTTCCTATGAATCCTGAACCGCCTGTTAGCAAAATCCTCATGACCCTAGGAATATAATACTGTTCTTTACTCTTTTCTAATTAAACACATTTTGAAATGTTCAATATTACATAATTATATTTTTGTCATAAACACAGTCAAATAACTTTTCATAATACATTGCGCTCCAATCTCCTACTCTTTCTGAAACAGAATTAAATGCATTTGTACCCATTTCCTGTAAATTTTCTATATTTTTGTGACACTCATTGATTACAGATACTAAGTCATCTAAGGTTCTCGAAACTATCCATCCGTTAGAACTATTGACTACTTCCTCAGAAATACCAACATTTGTTGTAATGATGGATCTACCACATGCCATCGACTCTAATACGGGCATAGGAGTTCCTTCACTTGATGAAAAATTCAGATAAACATGACCTCTTGAATAAAACTCTCTCATCCTATCATGAGGTATTGGATTTTTCTTTGATGCGGTTATCAACTCCACATTATCTAATCCATCTATGGCTGGTTTTATGAATCTATAATACCCTTTAACATCTCCATGGTGAGCATTTTCTGGATCTCCTGCCCAACATACCTTTAGTTTACCTTCATAAGTTGGTAATGGAGTAGGGAAAAACTTTCTTGGGTCATATCCAGAAGGAGTATAGAATTTATCATTTAAATTAGGAAATTTTCTCATTAGTTTCTTTGAAGAATATCCAGTGGCTGCAAATTGTGTTAATATTTTTTCTACCATATCCAAATCGATATTTCTTTTAAGCCAAGAGTTATGAGATTGTATGTCTACACAAACCTTTGCCATATCTAAATTATCAATAAATTTCCCTCTCATAAACATGTCATACCAGAAAAATCCAAAGATTACATCATATTTACTTGCATCGACTTTCTTTGTTCCTCTAATTAAGTCCTTGAAGTAGACAATGTCTGCTTCATACTTTCTGAATTTAGTTTGTATTGATTTCGCGATGATATCATATGCCCATCCTTCAATATCCGCAACTAATAAAACTCTCCTTGTTTTCATTTTAGTACCTCAGAATATAATTTATTGATATTTTTCGCCCAATTTTTTTCACCAAACTTTTTCAAGATAAATCTTGGACCTTCCTTTCTGGAGTTATTAATCATTTCATGGTCTTTAATCGTATTTAATACCATTTTTGGAATTTGGTATTCATTACCTATGTCACAAATAAGTCCAGTTGTATTTTCTATAATACATTCCCTTGCCCCTCCTGCATCAGTACTTATTACAGGAATCCCAGAGTATTGAGCCTCAATAATTACATTGGGCAAACCTTCAACTTTAGATGTTAGAACAAAACAATCCATTATTTCTAAATATTTTCTCACATCAGAAGTATGTCCTACGAGAATAATCTTATCAGTTAATTTTTTGTTCTCTTTAACAATTCTAGAGACTCGCTCAAATTGAGGGCCATCCCCTACCATAATGAATTTTATTTGTGCTTTATCTAAATCTTCTCCAAATGAGATTCTATTTTCTTTATCATTCCACATTTCTATATTTTTTTCTTTATTTAGATACCATTTCTTTAATTCTTCAGAAATATACTCTTCCTCATCACTTCTAATTAAAGACTCTACAATTTTAAGAAACATCCAAGGTCTCTTATCTGTAGTCATTCTACCTACTGTACCTATTACAATATCATTCTGCTTTATTCCTAACTCTTTTCTCAATTTTGAATTAGTTTTTTTGTAATTAACAAAATCTCCTCCCAGTCCATTATACATTACCTTGAAACGTTTATCATTATTTGAGATTTCTAACCATTTACTATAATCTTTTAGTCCAAATTTAGAGTTATGAGTAAGAATAACGTTTTTTCTATTTAGAATAGCTAAATAGCATTCTTTGTACGATCTTCCAGACCTACTTTGTAGTATGCTTTTTTTGGGAGGAGATAAAGTTCTAGCAGACATAATTATCTTTTTTGTACCAGATATAATGGCAGCGAATCCTCCATAGATATTACACCAATCTTGCCAAGTATGGACAATATCAAAGTTATTTTCTGAATATATTTCAATCATCTTTCTTATTCTTTGACTTTTTAATTTACTTAGGAAAGACAATTTCACAGAAATTTCATCATCAATTGAAATCACGGATTTCTTCAATGGTTTGTTGTATTCGTATATTCTAAAACTCTCCATATTTAGATTCTTATAATAGGTATTACTATTATTTACATCTACTGGTACAGAATTAGTGATTAGGCTAAAATTCTGATTCCTTATTTTACCATCTGAGAGGAAATTTAGAACATAACTTACCTGCCTTTCAGCACCTCCTATGTCCAAAGTATGGCTTTGTATTCCTATATTCATATTTTTTGTGTTTATTTTCTTAATCTTCTTTTCCGGAATAAGTTGTAAAATACTTTTGATTACTTCTACATCGGTGTAGATGGGATTATTCTGAAAATCATTTACCAATAAATCTCTAGGATCAATATCAAAACTTTGTATCATTTCACCAAGTTTCTTTCCTATCTGTAAGAATTCATTACTTTGCTGGCATGTTGAAATGTACATATGATAATATCTATATGCAATATCTATTCTTTCGAGATTGATGAATGCTCGGATAACCATAATAGGTATGCTTTTATCATTTTTATTCATTTCATAACATAAATCTAACTCGTTAATGTAATCTTCGGTAAAACTAAAATCATATCCAACTATGGCCATTATTGCTCTTTTTTTTGCATCCCAAGCATATCTTCTTCTCAAAATATGATATTCTTTTTGACATTTTTCTTCTTCACCTATTTTACATAAAGCATAGAAATATCGTGTTAATTCTCGAAGATCAAATAGTCCAGATTTAATCTTATCTTCAACAGATTCTAAATATGAATTGAAATTTCCTAGACTGAAGTTAATATTGTAATATTGTTTATTATTTCTGTTATCCAACATTACTTCTGCAGATTCTAATTTTACTTCTTCTAAATCTCCTATTTGAATAAACATACGCCATCTTTCAATATCACTGAACTTTTCTGAATATTCTTCTATGTACTTTCTGACTAGTTCAGTTTTTCCTTGAGCAGTTAAGGATCTTATTTTTATTGTAACCTGATTTTTGTTCAATTTTTCCATACTTTCATAGATTTCCGAGACTCTTTCTATCCTATCGTACTCCTCCTGCCTCAATAAATAGGTAAGGAGTAAATCCATAACTTCAGATAAATCTTTGTAATTATATTTTTTTGAGTTGATAATTTTTTCAATACTTGACAAGTCATTTTTGATATCTATTAGAATATCTGATTTATTAATAATTTTAAATCTACATATAATTCTCTTTAAGTCGGGGATGCGGATAGAATCAAAAAGAGGTAAATAATCATGTGGTGTCTTTATGAATACAGTAATTTGCTCTGAAAGATAAATAATAATATCTGGATTAGGATTTTTTATTTTACAGATCTTCTGTATCAATTCTTTTAGATCATATCTTTGGAGTCTTTGCTCTCTTACTTTAAAGAAAGATCTAATTATCTTTTTCGAATTTAAAATATTTATTGGGACTGATTCAATCAATCTGAAATGCTGTTCGAAAAGCCCTTCATTTTCCAAAGTTTCTACAATTCTTTCTATAGTTGTCAATGGAAAATTATTTGATTCTTTAAGGAGGAATTGATTTAGTTTATCATATTCAGATAGCCTACTGAGTAATATTATGTATGTTTCAAATAATTCTCCTGAGGTTCTAATCCCATGATTAATATAAGGAAGAATGACTTCCAAGGCTGCTTGATTCTCGGAATCTTGTATCAATACTTTGGCATAATCTAGAGATTGCCTTAAGCTATTTTTCTTTTTATTATCAATTATTTCTTTGAATATATTTCCAATTTTTTTCCCCAGTTGTTTCGAATCAAGTTCAGAAACCATTTTATTATCATTTAAAGTAACATAAAGCATATTTTCTGCAGTTTCACTATCTCCAGAGACGTTTATCTCACCAATGGACTCAATCAATACTTCGATATCAATATCATTTTCTTCTAGCTTTATCCATAAATCTGCAATTGCTTCACTTTTTATTTTTAGCGATGTATCACTTTGACCAATTTTGTTCATCGCTCTAGAATATATTATCTTGCTTCTAAATGAAAATTTATTGTAATTACCACTCTCGATTATATTTATTATTTCTTCAAATTCCCCTAAAGTATAGAAATAATCAAGAACAATTTCTATGTTTTTAGATATTTTTAAGATATTTATTGTATTGATACACAATACTTTCGCCTCATCTCTATTTAACTTAATTTTAGATAATATCAAAAATCTATAAATCATAAAATTATAATCATTTACCACTACATTTTGCAATAAAGTAACTAAATCTTCATGAGAGCCTTCTCTATACATTTTGTTAAACCTGGTAATTATTCTTTCTTCCCAATCTTTAAAATTAGAGATAGAGATTATATTTTTATTGTTCAATAGGCCTTTCAAGAAATCTGCCATCAAATCAAAATTATCATTTTCAGGCCTATATCTTCTTCCAATTCTCGCTTCAATAATTTCTAAATTCATTTCAAGTGTTAAATCATTTTCATCAATTATTTTTTTTCCTACCCTTTTCAGGCCATTGGTATTTCCAGATTTTATCATCATTTTAATTATATTCATTATTAAATCATAATTATTTCCAGAATCTAATATCTCCTTTACTAAAAATTCAATTTTCCTTGGTTTTTCTAATATAAATAGTGTTTTAATATAAATTTCTAAAGTTTCTCGCTCTCCAATTAAATTTTTTATTCCACCATTTTGTTTTATTCTATTTTCTATTTTTGTGTACTTTTTACCTTTGAACAAAGCAGATAAACTGTCGGATGCATCTGCCATGGCCTTCTGCGTGATAATCATATATTAAGAACATCCGTCGATTAATTAATGGGGCGGCGTTCAATTGTATTATTCCACAAACTACCCGCTATTTGGGAATCTGATGCGAGGGCAATTAAGAAAAACCCAATTTCTTTCTCTAAAGACTCATATTTTTCAGAAGTACCAGACTCTTCAGATGATGATTTTCTGGATAAATTAAAAAATGATATTTTTTATATGCTTACAGAATCATTATCCAAATATCTAGAAATTGATGATATCCATGTAATAATAGGTCACAATAAAGACGAAGTTAGAAATTGGGATGTTATCTCTAGAGATGTGAAATTAAAATATAAGGATAAATTTACTTTTTGGAGCGTAAGCTCCGTAGATAAATTTCCTGAAATATCAAATGTAGAAGTCTTGATACTTCGCGGTAATTATCCTCATCTGCACAATAATGTGATAGACTCTTATGCTCCTAAAACCTCTGTCTTTTATCCTGCAACTTCCTTATTCTTCCCAAATTATGAAGATAAAATAGAAAAAATAATTTCTAATTTAAGTTCTGGAAAATTATTCGATTTTAATGATTTTTCTAAATTTTATGATAATATTACCAATCAATCATATTTTTCCCGTTTGAACCCGCCCGAACTTTATAATCAAAATTCAAAAACCCTGGACATTAAGAAGTTCAATAGGGATTTTGCCAATTATTTGAAAGCAGTCATTCCAATAATTAAAAAAATTAAATCTAAAGAATCTGTAGGGAAATATTCTATAGTTCTATTTGATGAATTATCAAATTTACAAGATCTAAAAA
The DNA here is from genome assembly GCA_002719615.1 of Methanobacteriota archaeon. Lineage (GTDB taxonomy): Archaea > Thermoplasmatota > Poseidoniia > Poseidoniales > Thalassarchaeaceae > MGIIb-O3. The sequence goes on along the minus strand of PBHZ01000005.1, from coordinate 4,263 downwards.
TTATATATCCGAATTCAACATTACTGCCTTTCAAGAAGGCTGCTTCACCACTTTTTTACTATGAACTTAATATAAAAAGAGACATAGATATTATTTTTACAGGTTCTACAATCCAGAAAACGAAAAATTTTGACTTATCATACAATATTGTTGATCAATTACTGTCTAAAAATAAAAACTTACGAGTGGTCTTTGTTGGTTCAGATGAGAAAGAAAAATTAGAAAAAAGATGGAAAAATTTTGATGTAGAGATATATGGCCGAATATCAAAAGAAGAACTTTCAAAATTATTCAATAGGAGTAGAATACATTTAGTTACATCTGGCAGAGATTGTTTCCCGCGAACAATTCCTGAATCAATTGTTTGTGGTTGTTTCAATATTTGTTTAGACATTCTATCAGATGGTAATTCATTTATTTCTAATAATCCCTTACTAGGAAAGTCTATAGATACATCATCTTCCTTTCCATTGATTAAATCTAGTTATAATGTTAGTCTTGTTTTGAATAAACATGTTGTTGATTTAATATCGGAAGAATTATCTATTTCCAGGGATCACTTCTCTATAGCTACTCTAGGAAAATCTCTCCTTTCAATAGATGAAATGATACAATTTGATATGATATGGCAGGATATTGACTTACAAATCAATGAAAATTATTAATTTTCTTGATTTCTAACCATCGCTTGTAGAACTCTGTCATCTTCTCCATGAATGTCTACTGCCACTCCACCGACAGGTTGCCAGCCTTTAGACATCATCTTTCTAACTATTCTAATCAAATCTTTCCTATTGGAGGCGGCTTCAACTGTATATTCCTTCCACATGTTATAATCTAAGCAAAGGCTTCTTAAGACCTTTTCCAATCAATTTTGACAATAATCTTTATTATTTCTTGATTAAATGTATCCACATTTGTCTTGCCCTTGAATCTCTTTCTACATTTTCTAAATCTTTACCTAAATTTTTCCTCGTAAAAGTACGTTCAATACTAATCAATTCAAAATCATCTCTAAGAAAATCCATAATATCTGATAGATTGTAATATTTAGCCACATATCTTGTTTCCATTTCTATTCTTTCATAATCCAATACATAAGACTCACTGGTAGATAGTGGATGTTTCAATACTAATGAACCTCCCTTTTTTATTATCTTTGAACAATTATTTACAAATTCTCCAAACTCCTTTTCTGATGTCAAGTATTGAATCACTCCTATTGCTGTAACTATATCAACCTCCTCTAAATTTATTTTTTTAGCAAAGTTTGTAGCTTTACCAACGATTCCTTTGGCATTTGGTAATTTCTGAGATTCTATNGTATCATTCAAGAAATTAATATATTTTTCAATAAAATCACATCCTATTATTTCTTTGACGTCAGTAAGATTTGCCATATAAATAACATGCCTNCCAGAACCACAACCAACATCAATAACTGTNGTATTTTGATNTATTTCTAAATTATCAATCAACCAATTAAATTCTATCTCATCAGTCTTCTTTGCCAATATTTCTCCGTATCGCCAAGGATCATATCCTGAAATTTTCTTTGCTCGTTGACTGAAAATATCTTCTATTACATCTTCAAAGGACATAAAAGACCTCCTACATATTTATTATCGGATCATCTTTTTGTGCCGGCAATTCATTTATACTAATTCCTGATCTATCTTCAGATAGACGAGTATTTGCAAAAAATAAATGCCTAAACTCAGTCAAATCTCCCGGCCTTGAGTTAGGAATTGGTAATATTCTAAGTGCCAATGGTTTATCCAAAGAATTACTTAGTGCATAGATATCGAAAAATAGACTCGAAACCGATTTATGTATGCCCCATCCTGTTATGGGAATCATATCAATTCCACACCCACATGTGGTCGAAGTCAATAATAAATCACTTACTCTAATTTCACCGTTTGCATATCTCTTACTTAATTTTGAATCTTCCAATACCGAATACATTACGCCATTAAATCCAGTGACTGGAAAGTCACATTTTGCCGCAATTTCTTTAATTATCGAAGTTATGTATGTATGGAGGAATATAGTTCCATTCATTCCTGCATGGAATTCTGTATCTCCCCTTGATCGTCCTATATTTCCTAATGCCTCTAGTAAATCTATAACGCTTTGATCTTCAAGCGGGTAGGGGTATGGTGCTATTGATAAATCAATACCAAGAAATTTAAGATCTATTTCTTCTTCAATTTTTTTACATTTTTTAGCAATATCAGAGAATTGCTCTCCTAATTTTTCTATCAAAATATTTCGAATAGTGTTTAGTGATTCTCTATTGTTATTATTTATTATTTCTAGCATTTTTTCTATATATTCTAATCCTACTGCAAATCCCTTATTATTTTCAAATGCAGAATACGGGAAGAAGGGAGTCTCCTTTTCCAGTCCAAAAGAAAAACCTAGTCGAAAATTATTAAACCCGTTGTCTAATTTAGAATTATCTATTATTAAATTAGTTGAAGGTAGAATTAGATTAGAATCCAATTGCCTTCCTTTTTTTGTTATCTTAAAATTAACAAATCCATTCTTAGTATAATGTAAGATCTGCTTTGCATTGTTAATCTGTTCTGAATCGTTTGGATCATTAAAAGATACTGAAAATCCCCAATAACCTAAATCACTAACTCTTTCAGAAACATTCCTTAAATTATTCTCGGAAAAATCCTTTATATCAATTGCAAGACGTTTAGTTCTTATTTTTCTATTATTTTCTAGCTCCTTTATCCCGTTCACGAAACTAGCCATAGCATCTTCATCTTGACCATCCAAAAAAGCCGTTATAGCCCTAATATTTATTTTTCCCATCTATAACTCCTCTAGATTTATTGAACATTTAGGTATTTCCATCGGGAATGCATATTTGACAGTCTTGTAAGGATATATATCGCCTGATAGTGATTTATCTATTATACTTTCTAAATTGACCACATGGTTATCGCGTAATGACCAGAAGTCAACCTCATCATGTTTGAAAAGTAATGCTGGGACTCTATCTATTTTCAGTTCTTTAGCGACTTCCATTCGATGTTGTCCATCCATAACAATTCCGAATTCGTGGTCTATGCATATTGGTTTATTCCATATCCCCTCCTTTACTATTTTATCTTTCAACCATTCAACTCTTTTTGCACTATATCCTTCCACATGTCTCAAATTTTTTACTTCTATGAGCCTTATTGTAGTCTCAATCCCTAATTTTTTCATAGCATCTATATATTCTACTTGAGTATTAAAAGATAAGAAATTTGCATCTTCTTTCATTTCTTCTACAGTGACATCGAATACTTTCTTATCTTCAATTAAAGGTTGGAAATAATATGTGACCTTTGGATCTATTTTGTATTCATATAACCAGTTCAAAATCCTATTAATATCATCTTTACTAAATAGTACCGAACCTGCCATATTGGTCCAATATTTATTACTTTCAATATTTTTATCTCCAATCAAATATTTCTCAAATTTTCCATTCAAATCTGACTTTATTATAGCATTTTTCTTTTTTAAGTCGGCTTTACCCTTGGTAAAAATTATATTCTTATTCTCGCCAACAGAACCCACTAATTTTTTCATAGATGCTTTATTAAATATACAATCTCCTTCTAAAATCAGTACATCTGTCTCGGCATCTTTCATCCCTGTATGTGCAGATAATATATTTTGATCATTCTCATAGTTTATATTATGAATTATTTCAAGATTATAATAATTCAAATTACGCATGTGTTCCCTTATCAATTCTGATTTGTGACCTGTAACTAACTTTATTGGAATATCATTATTTATTTCTCTAATTAATGATATAGTCCATTCTAAAAGACTAATTCCATTTATGTCCACTAAGCATTTAGGTTTTTGGTCTCTAAATCTAGTGCCTCGTCCGGCTACTAGAATGACAACTGTCATAAACGTCCGATAATAGGTAATTATATGACCATTGCTAGATATTAAATGGATTATCTAAAAGAAGAAATCTTTTCCTCTGCCAGTATTTTCCCAGTATTTCTTTGCTGCAGCTCTTAATTTCAAGTGTATATCTCTTATCTCAATCCATCCAGATAATTGAAATGTATTCTTGAATTTTGTTCCTCCATATTTTTCAGGTAATGTTTCAGGATGTCTGGCTTTTTCTAAATTAGTATTCAATCTAGAAGAAACATGATGGAATGGCACACCTCCTTCTGAGGGTCTTGCAACATCTTTGTGAGTATGACTGAATGCAGCGGCTAGGTTAAATTT
>PBHZ01000004.1 GCA_002719615.1 Methanobacteriota archaeon | reverse complement strand
CCAATGATTGCCGGATCTTCATTCCATGGTGAAAATATCTTCAATAAGAGTTCGAACATGCCTTGGTACAATGGACCAACATTATTCGAAGCTATCGATGCAATAAAAATGCCTCCAAAGCCAACTGATAGGCCTCTAAGATTACCTATCCAAGATGTCTACAAGATTAGTGGAATAGGCACAGTTCCAGTTGGAAAAGTAGAAACCGGTGTTCTGAACTCTGGAAAGACAGTTGTTTTCAATCCAAGTCAAAAATCTGCTGAAGTAAAGAGTATTGAGATGCATCACACAATCCATGAAAAAGCCGAGCCTGGTGACAACGTTGGATTCAACGTTAGAGGATTAGCCGCTACTGATATTCGCCGTGGAGATGTAGCGGGATATGCAGACAATGCTCCTGTTTTTGTTCGCCACGATGAAACATTTGTAGGACAAATACAGATTATGGATATTCCTAAAGCAATAGGTGCTGGATACACTCCAGTTTTCCATGCACATACATCCCAAGTAGCTGTTCGTTTCGTAGAACTCTTAGAGAATGCTAAAACTAAAGAAGCAAATCCTGCTTTCCTGAAGTCTGGAGATGCAGCATTGATTCGTTTTATGCCTACTAAACCAATGGCAATCGAAGAAATGTCAAACTTCCCAGAACTAGCGCGTTTCGCTATCAGAGATATGGGTAAAACTGTTGCTGCTGGTGTATGTATGAAGATTGAGAAGAAGTAATTCTTAATATGGAGTGAACAGCATGCCAGTTGTGACTACCATCAAACTTACTGGCGATAACCATACAGATGTAGATACTGTTTGTCAACAAATTAAGCATATATCAGATGAAACTGGCGTAAAATTAAGGGGCCCAATACCTTTACCTACAAAGAAACTTTTAGTTCCTTGCCGTAAGAGTCCAGATGGAGAGGGAGCAGAAACTTGGGATCACTGGGAAATGAGAGTACATAAGAGACTCTTAGAATTGGTTACTAACTCTTCAAAAGACGAAAAATCTCTCAGGAAAGTATTGAGAATACCCATACCAGATAGTGTTACAATAGAACTTTCTCTTCGTAATCTAGGTTAGAGNTTCTTTTGCTAGACTTCCCATNGGATCCCAAGCAGGTAATACTANAGGATCNGTTTCTANAGCCTTTAACATTTCANTTGTTAANTANTTTTTTGGNGACGCTATNTCAAACATATGCTCATCAAACCAACTATCATTCATAGTGTAGAATCCCTTCTTACCGCTCTGCTCGGCGCCCCACGAATTCTCCACTCTCCACCTTCTTGGTACATCATCAACTAAATCTACACCAGTAAAAAGCATTGCATGGGTCATCATTGTTTGACTATNACGTAATCTATCTGCTTTATTCATTCCGAACTTAACTCCATACAGATTTTCGTATTCAAATAGATTTGCATCCCATAAACCCCTCTCTCTTTCCATTTGTTTGCCAACATCACATCCCATCCATACTGGAATACCATCATTTAGAATATTCTTGGTAATATTTTTCATAGATTCAATATCAATATTAAGATAAATCACTGGTGGCCCTCCTGCAACATTTTGTAAGAAATCTACAGTATAGGTTTGCATTGTTTTATTTCTTGGGTCATGAACAAGACAAACGTAATTTTCCCAGTCAATGTCAACATATTCTTTAGTAAATTCTTGAGGTGTAATTTTTCCCTTACTATGAAATTTATCATCTTTATCTCTCCATTGCCAATCAAAACTTTCCGGAGGTGTACCTAAATGAATACATAATATCTTCCAGATATCACTTATTCTTTTTTCTTTATGCATTCGAGCATCTTCANAACTACCTCCTTCATCAATAATCTTTCTAATCTCGCATGCCGAGCTTCTCAAAATATCTTTCAAGATTGTGTTCATCCACCTTGTAGAACTACTACTATCTGATTCTGGATATGCAGATTTAGGAACTAATCCATGTTTACGAATCAAATTCATTGCCATATTCCATTGCCCACCATCTCCTATTGGGTCACCAAGAAGAAAATCAATGGTACGATCACTTATTTCTCGATCAGAAGTCGTTATTATCGCTTCTAATAAGTGATTTGATCTTTCAAATTTATCCCAAAAATGAATATACGATTGACTAAATTCGAAATCTTTTAGATTCATTTTTTTCATAGCACCGACTCTGAANAGATTTAATGCGGCAAAAAGCCAACATCTGCCACTTCTTTTTTGATTTGTTACAGCCCAATCATCTAATTTTATACTAAATGTGGGAATTAATTCATTTACTATTTCTCTATTCAAAGTCAGTTTTGGGAGAGGGACATTTGTTACTGCATTTTGTGCAATTTTTGCCATNTTATCTTTCTCAAAATTTTCCCTATATTTTTTTATTTGTTTTTCAGTTATCTCACTCATAATCAATCACTCCTTCTCTTTAAAATTTAATTCTACACGGGTGCTGGCTCTGCCAACCCTGCTGCAATTAANGTATCTGCAATTAATGTGGAGCAGGACTCAATATCTCCCGCATTTAGTAATAATTCAGTTCCATCTTCAGAAATTATAGGATCATTCAAATCTTTAATTATTCTTATTCTTCTTAATTCGGGTACACTTGGATTATTTATTTCTGATACAACATTCTTGGGCGGTATATGACTAATTTGNTAAGGGAACTTTTCAATTTCTCTAATCCTATCCTCATCGTCGTATTCAGGCTCTTCCCATTCTTTATTTAATTCTAAATTCTTATTTGGGATTTCTTCATCAGCATACACAACTTCTTCTTTATCNTTNAATTCTTTTAAATTAATGTGATTATTTGATTCCCTTACTCCTTCAATAACACTATCTGGCCCATGTAATAACCCATCCCATTGCACGTCCATTTTGTATTTTTCAGTAAACTTAATCATTCCATTGTAAAATTTTCTTTCTGCAGGATCATGCCTCTTCCAGTCTATTTTATACAGAGAACCTGAGGTACCAAGAGATATTTTTTGAGTTTTAATCAAATTAGATAATATTGCATGTTGGGCAAAAGCATTCAATCTTAACCTAGTAGTGTCATTAATACATGTGCGTAGAGTATTTAATCTTCTAGACTGTAATTGTGACTTGGTGGTCTGACCNCCTTCCTTTCGAATTGTTTCTGCACATTCTGTGTCTAAATGATATAGTAATTGCCTAACAGCAGACCAAAAATTTTCTCTTGGTAAATCAACAGGAATTGTTTGCATTTTTTGTTTTCTGGAGATTTCAAAGACTGCCTTTTCAATCTCCATTAGTTCATAATTACTCAATCTTGGAATGTCTTCGCTGCCTAGCACGTGAGTAACCTGTAACAGGTGGGCAACAGGCGATAAATGAACAATCCCCTTCATACATCTATTTCTACGCTTTATGCGTGAATATCAAGAAGTAGTATTGCACCCCACAAAGTGCAGATGTACCCGAGTGGTCAAAGGGGACGGGCTCAAGATCCGTTGCGTAGTGCTTCGCAGGTTCAAATCCTGCCATCTGCACCATATCACTCTAAAATCTGAATTAACTTTTCTATAAACTCTATTGTTCCTTTTTTACCATTATTTTTTGTATTATAATCTGCAGCATCAACAACTTCTTGAAATCTATTATCAATTGCAACAGACCAACCTACAGTATCAAACATAGGTATATCGTTTGGACCATCGCCACATGCAATTACATTTTCAGGATTAATTCCTCGNTGTTCCAGGGCTAATCTTAATCCAACAGATTTATCTATGGATGAAGAAATAATATGGATGGCAAAACCAGTTTTTACTACGAGTAAGTCAGACCATTTACTACCAATTAATAATCTGCACATTTCATCATAATTCTCATCAGGGCCCAGACACCATTCTGTTTCTCTCCATCGATTAGATTCTATTCCTTTTTCATCGAATCCTTCGATTTTAGTAGCAAGCCATTTTGCTGCGTCTCTAGCTCTAGATCCATCTGCTAAAACTTTAATTTCATGTCCTTCCATACTGTCCCATACAATACCTCCATTTTCAGCCACAATAAATCCAGATAAAGCCAGAGATTGCATTATTGGAGTAATATTAGGTAAGGTTCTACCTGATGCCAAGGAAACTAACATTCCCAACTCTTCTAATCTACGTATTAANGGAATCATTTTAGGGTCAAAACCCTCAAAATCCATTAGTGTACCATCTATATCGAAAACTACCATTTCCCAATTTCTATCTCTGGGGAATTCTTCCATAACACTCCGAAGAAGTAATCTATCAAGATACCACCGCTAAAAATCTTCTATTCATCACCTTCAAAGACATCATGCTTTTCCCGTAACTATGGAGAAGGAGGGCGAGGATTTTTTAATTTTAGATGATGATGAATATCCATCTATAGAATTTCTAGATTCTTCAAAAAAACCGAAATTCAATATTAGAGATGATATCCTAGATAAACTTTCTAAGATTAAAAAAAATACAAATTCAAATAAAGAAAGAATTCCAACCGCTATTGATTTAGAAGATTCTTCATTGTTGGCATTAGATGGCGTCTATGAGTTTGATTGGAATATTCGTGGGATGGATTGCCCAGATTGCGCTATGAAAGCATCTAAAGCAATTCGAAGATTATCAGGTATCGAAGATTGTAGTGTTTCAGCAACTGAAGGACGAGTCAATATATCCCTTGATGTAGCCAGAGGTAAAACTTCCAAAGTCTCTTCTCTTCTGGATAAATTAGGGCACTCTGCAGATGTTGATTGGTTTTCTGTATCAGGTCAAAAGGTTTCAGATATAGAATCTAGGACAGGATTAAGTAGAAATAAGTTAATTTCTTCTATCTCTAATATAATTGGTATACTTTCAGTCAGAGTCAAATCTGATAGGCTAGAACTACAACTCCTAGAAACCTTAGATACAACAATTATCTTGAATAGGAAGAAGAAATTAAGTATCTTCTTCGGTAAGAATTATTTTTTGNTTAAGAATAGTAATTCTTACTTGAACAAAGAACATCTTCAATTAATTGGTGCAATTTTGACTATACCATTTCTTCTGTTAATTGTATTACTGAATAAAATACCTGCAGTACCAAATTTAATCATAGTTATGATCTCACTTATCGGAATTTCTTTTTCATCTTATTATATGTTTCAAGAGGCAATTGCAAGTATTCAAAACAGAATCCTCGGTTTTCAAGTATTAACATCCCTTGCTGTAATCGGTGCATTCTTCTTAGGAGAATATCCTGAAGCCCTGATGGTTTCCGGATTGGTTGGGTTATCGGCACATCTTGAAAATAGAGCTTTAATACGAGCTAGAGAGTCAATGCAAGGGGGTTTTGATAGAATACCGAAGTATGCTAGAATTAATACCAATACTCCTCAATCCAAGTTTAAAATGATGAATATTCCAAATAATATTTCATTATCTGTAAACCAAGGGCATGGTAATGGTTTAATGCCCATCGAAGCAGTAAATGTTGGAGATAATGTAGAAATTAGATCTGGTGAAATAATACCTATTGANGGAACAATTATAGAAGGAAATGGAGAAATTGACAAAACACCTCTCACAGGAGAACCGATACCTGTAGCCGTTAAAAAAGGTGATTTCGTTGAAGCAGGATTGGTCTTAAAACGTGGCCCTATTCTTGTGAAATGCCAATCTGTAGGAAATGAAACTAGACTTTCAGAATTAATGGAACTAGTAAGGAAGTATCGAGATATGCCTACTAAAAGACATACAGTAATTGAGAAATTTACTTCTATATGGGTTCCTTTTGTTTTAATAATTGCACCAGTCATAGGAGTGGTTACTGGTAATTTATTTAATACCTTGATACTATGGGTTGTTTCTTGCCCTTGCTCATTATTGCTTGCATCACCAGTTCCACATGCTACAGCACTTTCTGTAGCATCTAAATCAGGATTAGTTGCCAGAGGAGGAGATGTATTGGAGATTGCTGCTGAAATAGACCTTGTATTGTTTGATAAAACTGGAACACTAACTACAGGAGAGTCTACTTTGAAAGAGATATATACAATTAGAAGTTTTAATGATGAAGAGGCAATAAGTTTAGCATCTGGATTAGAAAATAAATCTAATCATCCGTATGCTATTAGTATCTTAAAGGAACTCAAGGATAGAAATTTAATTGCATCAGAAGTATCAGACATAAAGGATGGTATGGCAGGAATAATGGGAAAAAGTGATTCTAGATCNGTGATAATAGGGAGATTAGACTGGTTAGTAGATTCTGGTATTGAGATACCTAAATCAATTAAAAATAAAGTTGATAAGATGAGAGAAAAAGGTTATGGGATAAGTATTTTGGCAGTAGAAAAAAAAGCAGTTGCTGCATTTTCCTTTTCTCATGATCATGCAAGAGAAGGAGTTAAAGATTTAATACGAGATTTGCAAGAGCGCGATATTGAGATAGAAATATTAAGTGGCGACGAGCAAAAAAGTGTCGAATCTTTTGCACAAAAATTAGGATTGAATCCGGAGATATGCAGAGGAGGCATAGATCCTGAAGGAAAAGCAACCTTGGTTTCGGAGAAAATTCGTAAAAATAGTACATTAATGGCTGGTGACGGCTTTAATGATGCAGGTGCATTAGCCGTAGCAAATCTAGGAATCGCCATAGGTAGTGGTGAACAGGTAAATTTAGATGCAGCCGATGTTCTTATTCCTGGTAAAAATCCTTATTCAATAATTAAATTAATTGATTTAGCAAAAACAACTAAAAAAATAGTTTTACTAAATATCACAATTTCTGTTTTCATAACAGCGCTTTTAGTCTCAACAGTTTTATTGGGTTATCAAATAAATTTAGCCGCAGGGATAGCCCTACATGAGGCAAGTGTATTTTTAGTTATTTTAAATGGAATGTGGATTTCAGGAGATGGCATTTCGAGATTATCAACCCTAATTTCTTTATTCAAAGACTTGAAAAATGATATTCTCGAATCATTCACTATTTTGTTTCAAAGTTTTTTTAGCGAACCCCCTTCTAGCAATAACCTATCCGAGGCCTCGTGATGTCTGATATTTCTTATGTAGAGTCAAAACATGCGCCCCCTCTAGCTGAATGTCCTAATTGTAATCATATGCTTCCCCAAGGACTTGGTGAAGTTACTTGTGAAATCTGTTCAGCTGTTTGTAGGATAACACATCAGCCCACAACGGACTCCTTAATTTCCGAATCAATACCCTGTCCAAGTTGTAATACTGTTTTAGTTGCAGGAACTGCCGAAAGGCCAGTTAATATGACATGTAGCGCCTGTTCTTCCAGTTTTATGTTAACTCAGAAAATAATCAAGGTAGAAATAGAATGTCCTAGTTGTGAAAGACAACTCAGAATCAGGCCAAGACCTGGTACAAGAGAACTAGATTGTCCAGCATGTGAAACTTCATTCAATGTGACTTTCTAAAATTTCTAAAACGATATAATGTAGGAAAAACACCATTATTGAGTCTATTTCATCCTGCGTACTCAAATATTACAAAAGTTTCGTAGATGCGGGGATGGATATTCGTGAGTGAGAGCAAGCCATCAAAAAAAGTCGATAAAGAGGCTTTAGATGAACTCGCAGCACTAAGAGCACAACATACCCTCTCCTCATCTTCATCTAAAGAATCACTTGCTAGAACTAGAGATAGATTAGATGAAGAATCTAGACTAAGATCTGGAATAAGAAGAGAAAGAAGAATGCGAATTTCAGAGATGTCAGAAAGACTATCTGGTATGCACGGAGCAATGCGAAAGGCCAATGAAATATTTTTTGAAGATCAGATACAGCAAATTGAAACAGATTTAAGAGCTGAATTAGAAGATGAGCTAGAAAGATTAGAATCTGAGGCTTTGGAGAGGGAAGAACGATTACTTCGAGAAGAAATGTTACATCGCTTAAGAAGAGAAGAAAATAGATTAAGAGAACAATTAGATCTTGAGAGGGATAGAAGAATTGAGGCACACTCGTCTAAACTGAGAACTAGGCTGAAGGAAGAAATGGAAGTAGAATTTGCAAGAAGAAAGGCATTCTTGGGCGAAAGATTAGAACTNGAAGCAACTCAAAATATCGAACGTATGGAAAGACGTGTTGAAATGGATCTAAGAGAGTCTATGGAATCTCAGGTACATAGAATGGTGGAATCATATAGATTAGATAAAGAAATTCAGATGAGAGAGGAACTTTCCAAAGTACGTCGAGCACGAGAATCAGAATTAGAAAAACAAATTAATAATGAACAAAAATCACTAGAAAAAGAAATGATTTCAGATGTTGATATCAGAATAAAAGAATTAGAAGAGGAATCAGAACGGGCAGCTCTAGCTGAATTAGATCGTAGATTTCGTTCCGAGAGAGAAACTATGAACATCGCTTTAGCCTTACGCAAACAAGAGTTAGCATTGGAAAAAGAAGTAGAGATGGAACAAAGAGTATCATTATTCGTTAAAGAAAGAGAACTAGAATTAATGGCCAAATTAGAAGAACAATTATCAAAACGCAGTAAAATATCTGAAAAAGAAATAAATGAATTAATCAAATCATTAGAATCTGAAATTAAAGTTAAATTAGAATCTATACTAATAGATACGCGTCAGAGTATGTTAGAAACTCATTCTTCAGAAGATTAACTACCAATTATCTTCTTGATTCTATCATCTACTTCTTTAGCTAATGACCAATATGACTTACTACCTTGATTAGAATTGATTGGTTTTTGAGTTATAACAATCGGAGCTCCTTCAAGTGGAGACTCTGCTATAGATATTGAACGCTGAATTTGTGTTTTGAACACCCTGTCTCCAAAATGCTTGCGTGCCTGCTCGGCAACAGTTTCACATAATTTACTTCGTGTTTGAACCATTGTAAGTAAAATTCCAAATAATTTGAGATTAGGATTGACTGCTTTTTGTACGTCTCTGATGGAATTCATTAATTGACTCATACCTTCTAATGCATAAAACTCTGCTTGAATTGGAATTAAAACCCATTCTGATGCTGATAATGCATTTATNGTTAATAATCCAAGAGAGGCCGGAGTATCAATTATAATTAGATCGAAATCATTTTTAATTTTATTTATTGCAATCTTTAATCTATTCTCTCTCCCTATCCTAGTCGCCAAATCTATTTCTATACCTGATAAATCTAAATCAGCAGGAAGTATCCACATATTATTTACTTCAATATTTTTTGGGGGTCCTCTAATTTTGTCTGGATTGTGACTTTTCCAAGCAATTTTCATAGCTCTTGTAATTTTCGTAGGCCCAATTAGATAGTCTGTGAATTCTATGCCTAATCCATCTATCTCTCCCTCAAATAATTCATTCATAGTTAGTTGAATATTTTTTTTATTCAGACCAAATGTAGTTACTACATTACCCTTAGGGTCCAAATCTATCAATAAGACCTTTCTTGGTTCTATCCCTAAACTATTACTTCCGTTTGCTAAAGATACAGCAAGATTAACTGCAGTTGTTGTCTTAGCACAACCACCTTTATGATTCACACAAGAAATGATAACAGGCACAACCACCCTACTAGGAGTCGGTTAATTGTATTGTCTAATCACTGTATTACAGGCACAACTACTTCACCTAGTATTTTTCTCATCACGTGTTGTCCAGTAACGCCTCTAATTTTCGACTCAGGCTTAAGTACAATTCTATGNCTTACAACTTGAAGTGCGATATTCTTTATATCATCTGGAATAACATAATCTCGTCCATCAATTGCTGCTGAGGCCCTACAAGTCTTGAACAGGGATTGACTAGCGCGAGGCGATGCTCCAGTAATTATTCTGTGATCTTCCCTAGTTCTCCATACTAATTCAACAATATACGACATTATAGCAGGATCTACATGCACAGTTTCTAGTGCTTTTTGCATAGCTACAACTTTATTTGGCGAAGTAATCTTTTCTGTTTCATGGTCATCTTTACCACGCAATTTTCTTCTCTGTAGTATTGCCTTTTCTTCTTGACGATTAGGATAGCCCATACTCATTTTCATCAGGAAACGATCCATTTGTGCCTCTGGCAACGGATATGTCCCCTCTTGCTCAATTGGGTTTTGAGTAGCCATAGTGACGAAAGGAGCAGGTAATTTGTGGGTGATACCTTCAATTGTAACTTGTTTTTCTTCCATTGCCTCTAAGAGTGCGGCTTGTGTTTTAGGTGGTGCACGATTTATTTCATCAGCTAGAAGAATATTTGTAAAAAGAGGACCAGGTCTTAGCTTAAATTCTCCAGCTTGTTGGTCATACATGTAAGTTCCCATAATATCCGCAGGTAATAAATCAGGAGTAAATTGAACTCTTTTGAATTTACACCCTAAAGCTGTAGCAAAAGTATTTGCCATCAAAGTCTTTGCTGTACCGGGAACATCTTCTATCAATATGTTTCCATTTGAAAGGATACCAACGGCTATTCTACGTAAATTCTCTTGTTTACCGATAATAACTTTAGAAACTTCATTCATCAACGAATTAGATATCTGTGAAACTGTATTTATCAGTTCTCTAGATTTAGGATTAGTACCACTCCCCATAGTCATTGCCACATCACCAATATTGTANCCCCACTTTATTCACTACTTGAGTCTTCGGTGTTTATGAACTCCTGATTCATCATGTTTCATCTTCCCCAAAAATGATTGTCTTTACGATGAATAATCATTAATTCATCTAAAATCTCTTTCTCAGTTGCTGTTAAATNCATTTTTGTTAATTTTCTTGCATGAGATTCTGGCACATCAACTAATAATTCATCTCCTTCTTCTATTTGCCTTCCTATGGTTACGCCTTCTATTGAAACTGCAACTTCCGATCCTTGATCAGACTCTTTCATACTTTCTTGACCGGATCTTATTGATTTTATTCTTCCAATCCTTTTACCATCTTTCAATAATTTTTGTCCTATGTGTATTTTTCCACCAAGAACTCTAACTCCAACAACTGCCGGTTTAGAGGCTCTAAATGTATGATCAGGCAGTAATCTTATTCTTCCAGGATAGACTACATCTTCCCTACTTTCCTCTTCTATCTCTTTATTCCTAATATCTACCCATTCTTCATATTCTTCTAAAATTCTGTATATTATATCTGAATTGATAAATTTAATATTCTTTTCTGATTCTTCTATTTCATTCTGTGCATCAATAAGAATATCTGTACTAAATGCCATTATTATTCTATGTAAGGGATTTTGAGCATTTTCCACACTTCGAACATCTTTTCTACTAACCTTTCCTATACTTGCAGTACGGATAGGAACTCCAATATTTTGCAATTCCTTTGCTAAAGCTTCTAACCCCCCAACTGTATCAGATTTTATACAGACGCCATCATCGCTCAATTCAATAGATAATTCTGATTCTTTGTTAGCATTTTCAATTGCAACCTTTCTTTCCTCTTCACTACTAACAACCCTCAATGTTGTTCCTGCTAGTATCCCTTCTAAGTTGACTGCACTAATTTTTACTCCCGATGCGGCATTAACGACATTTGTATCGTCCCATCTATTCCCAGCATCTCGCATCTCACTCATCCCTCTAGGGCTGAACATTCCTTTCACTCGTGTTGATATTCCTCCATCGTTTGTAACCAATACTATTTCATCTCCTTTTTTTATTGATCCACGATGTAAAATAACATCCAATGTTTTCCCTAGACCTCTTTCTTCTTTAACTTCCAAGACAGTACCTTCACCTAATCCCTTAATATCTGTCAATTTATCAGATAAATAACGCTCTGCCAATCCTATTACTACAGCTAATAAATCTTGAACTCCCTCTCCTTCTTTAGCTGAGATAGGCACCAGAGCAATTTCTTTTGTAAAATCTTTAATTCTATCATATCTTTCTGCGTTAAAACCGTGTTCTGCCAATTGTCCTATTAACTTCCAATATTTCTCATCAAAAATTCCTATGGCCTCTTTTGTCTGATTTCTTATAGAAAATGCCATGGCTCTATTTCTTTCGGTATTCCAGCCATGAATCCTGTCAACCTTATTTGCCGCTAATACAAAAGGAGTCTTGGATTCTTTTAGAATACGCAAGGATTCTATTGTTTGTGGTTTACAGCCTTCTGAAATATCAACTATTAGTATCGCTATGTCAGCTAAAGCCCCTCCTCGAGAACGTAAAGTAGAGAATGATTGATGTCCAGGTGTATCTATGAATAACAATCCTGGAGAATCAAATGTTTTTCCTCCTAGTAATGAGCCACATAAATCATTGAGTATTTTTGCTGGAACTTCAGTAGCACCTATGTGTTGCGTTATTCCGCCTGCTTCTCTATCCATGACCGAAGATCTTGATTCATTACCCAATGATCTNACATGATCCAACAATGAAGTTTTACCATGGTCAACATGGCCCAATATTGCGATGATTGGTTGTCTAGTCTTTTCCACTCAATCACCACCATAATTCCCACTCATGGAAGATTTATTCGTATATTTGAGACTCAGCGTCTCTTTGCCACTCTGCAACACCATCTGGAAACCATAAATNTAATTCAAATTTAGCGGTTTCTTCACCATCTGAACCATGAATTATATTATGNCCAATGTCCATAGCAAAATCACCACGTATTGTNCCTGGTGCTGCTTCTCTTCCATTCGTTGGGCCAATAAGATTCCTTGCTACTTTAATTGCTTCAACACCTGTCCATGCCATAGCAATAACAGGACCAGATGTGATAAAGTCAATTAATCCAGAATAGAATGGACGNTCTTTGTGTACTGCATAATGGGCTTCTGCAATTTCATTAGAAGGAATNAGCTGTCTCAAACCCACCAACCTTAATCCCTTTCTCTCAAAACGAGTGATTATTTCTCCAACCAAACCTCTCTGAACTCCATCAGGTTTTATCATAATATAAGTTGTCTGCATGCTTTCCATATTCTGCCCGACAAACCTCCCCTATTTCAACGCAAAGCACAACTCGACCTTCTAACGCTCATAGAGCCGAATTATTGATTTATCATTACTATCTCGTAATGTCATGAGAAGTATGGCTATTCTACTTGCTACTGTAATGATGACATCTGGATGCCTNTCGAGTGTCGAAGATACTATTAGCCCTGAAAGGGAGCTTTTTGATGATACAATATTCATTGATGAAGATGAACATATGAAATTAACTTGGACAATTGATAGTGTCAGAACAATTCGTATTAATTTAGAACTATTAGAAGGTCCTAATATTGATTTGTATACAATGAGTGAAGCTAATTATGAATCATACAAAGAATGTGAAGCGTTCAATTATATAGTATCACTCAGTGATCCAGATACTTCAAGTGTGGAAATTGAGGTCAATACAGATATTGGAACTTACGTAACTGTAATTGATAACACTGATTGCGGTGAAGCACAACCTCCAGATCAAGGAGGAATAATCACGCAGGATGAAAATGATAGAGCAAGGGTCCAATATAGAATTACTGCTCAATAAAGTGATTCTATTTTATTCCGCCTTTTTCATAGCGTTGTGTCCATTTCATTCTTCTGGGATTACGCTTTAGTTTAAGTGAATTTTTCCTTGCTTTACTATCTTTAAACCACATCACTGTACCGTCTCTTCTGACAAACATCATTCCAGTGCCGGGTTCTATTTCCTCATGACTAAAACTACAAATNCTTCTTTCTGGCATTAAAACACCTACCTAGTCCCTAATCGACGAGCTTCCCTACCAGTATCTCTAAGCATTAATATATCCCCTACTCTTATTGGTCCAACTACATTTCTAGCGATTATTCTTCCAATATCTCTCGGATTATTTGAGTCATTTACTCTTACTTTAACTTGAGTTGCTTCACCAGTCATACCAGTTCTTCCTACAATTTCAACAACTTCTGCAGGCCATGCTTCTTTTGCCATAATATATCTCCTCCTAAGTTAAAATTTAGTTTGATAATGTTTCAAAATGAATTTTGATTTCATCAAATTTGGCCTTTGCATCCTTTTCCATACTCATTATTGCTACTGCCGCAGTTTTTGTTCCAGTACTCATACCAGCAGCTTCCGCAAGATATGTTTGGTCAGCAACGTAAATGTATGGTATTTCTTTTTCTTTACAAATCATCGGTATATGTGCTAATAATTCACCCGGACTAACATTTTCTGCCATTACTATCATTAGAGCAGTACCTCTTTCTGCAGCTTTAGTTACTTCATTAGCGCCTTTCTTCAAGCGCCCTCGTTCATTTTTACCAATGGCCTTAACCATTTCGTAGACGGACTCTTGTATGTCTTGCGGGGTTTCAAAAGATATGTGTACACTCATTAGATAATCTCCTCATGTAGGTAAGTCGGCGCACGACATGGCCGATATAAACGCAACGCATTAAATAATATAATCTAAATTATCTCNAATAGTTGTTTTACACCTCTCGAAAGTGCTGGAGCACAGGACACCACCCCTCTAGGATTTGACAAAGAATTGGTGCTATGAACTCCATCTACATGATTTGCTAGTTTTGAAATAGCCCCTCCTGTAAACAATCCATGTGTGCATGCTGCATGCACTTCTAAAGCGCCCTGCCTTCGTAAAGCATCACTTGCTCTGCATATAGTCCCTCCAGTGCTAATCATGTCATCAACAATTGCAACAATTTTATCTGATACATCCAAATTTTTTGGTGTATGTTCGATGGTATGTGCATCTATCCTTTTCTTTTCTAAGTATGAAAATTCACACCCTATCAAATTAGCAACTTTTGATGCCCTATCTATTGCTCCTTTATCTGGACTTAGTATGAAATCAGGAAAAACTTCTTTTTCTAATTTTTCAGCGATTTCTACCATTGAACTTACAAAAACAATTGGAAATTCCAAATCGTCCATCACTTTCTTTTCATGAAGATCCAATATTACCATCCCATCACAATAATTAGTCAAAATATTAGCAATTACTCTTGCAGAAACCACTTCACCTTTCGAGAACCTTTTATCTTGTCTCGAATATCCGTAATAAGGTATTGCGAGTATTATTCCTTTTCCAACATCAGACAACTCTTGCGGTTCTTCTCCTTTGATATTTGATAAATCTCCTTTTCTGANGTCTCCAATCGCTTTTAANAATAAAATAGTCTTTAGAATATTTGAATCAGGATAAGTATTGGAGACCAATATTACAGGTTCAGATCTAACTTTGTCTATTTCTTCAGTAGGGACTCTCACATAACCTTCGCCGTCAGGAAACTTTCTATCTTCTAATCTAACATATTCCATTTGTAAAATTCTTGCTAGTGAGTCAGCAATATTTTGTCCGCTTGAGCCACTAACTACTGGCATATTATTTATGTCGAAGAGTAAGTTGTTCATGATTATGCCGATTGACACAAACTTATTTTTGGTGGACATGACAAGATTTGAACTTGCGACCTCCCGGTTATCAGCCGGGTGCTCCAGCCAGACTAAGCTACACGTCCTTGTGTAGTTCCGCGAGATGAGTATTGTTTTTGAACACTACTCTAATTTCTTACTCATTATCAAAAGACACTTCATCACTATTTAATTTCAAATAACTTGGCAATGTTGTTAATCTTTTAGCTGAACATTTCAATATTATTTCATCTAATCTTGCAGTTGTTCTAGACAATTGTCCTACTGGTACTATAATTGTTTCTGGTAGATCATATTTAGTTTTCATTCTAAAATGAGGCTTAACTACTAATCCCTTGTATGTACGTTTTAGTTTTACTAAGCCAATAACATTACCAATATCTGCTCCATCATTATCTAATACTGCTCTATCACGTAATTCGTCTGGGGCATATAATTTTTCATCAATTCTTATTGTATTTCTCCATCTACGTTGCAATTCTCTCATTGATTTTGATAATTTTACTCCTCCATCGGAACGTATGCTATGTACCAATTCCTTTGATAGAGGCGCATATTCTGCTGGTTTCCTCATATATTCATTTGCAATATTATCAACAACTTGCAATCTCATTGATTTCACGTAATCATCACTTGGNTGAAATCTTTCTCCAGTGATAATCCCCACTAGTTTATCGCCAACATATACTTCTCTTTGTATTAATTCTTGTATTCTATATTCTTCATTCATTTTATTTCCTCTGAAAGGTGTTTGTGCATCCCCGCGACATCTTCCTCAGGCTAGCCAAGGTAAGAACGGC
This sequence comes from Methanobacteriota archaeon, assembly GCA_002719615.1. Lineage (GTDB taxonomy): Archaea > Thermoplasmatota > Poseidoniia > Poseidoniales > Thalassarchaeaceae > MGIIb-O3. Next base: position 62,288 of record PBHZ01000004.1, on the reverse strand, counting down.
ACTTATATGTATTCCATAAATCATATTGATAATTCAATATAATAATTAATTATAAAATCAAGTTTGCAATTGAAAAATTAATTTGACTTTAATTATTTGAGTGATTATCAGAATTTGTTATTTTTTACTATTTCAATGTTCAAAAATTTTTGAAAAGAAATTATTTTCAGAATAGATTGATGAACATCACCATCTCTCGAAGGGTTAATGGCAGCGGTTCTCGATCAACTTCAGGAAATTAGAAACAAATCAGGCAANCCTCAAACTGTTGGTTTAAGTGATTCATTNATTTCAAAATTCAGCGATATAGATCCTTTACTTTGTCTGGCTGTAGAAGAAGCCGTTTCTAATCAAGATAGGTTAGTATATGATTTTGGTGAGGATATTTTAAACATGGATGAAGTAAATTTAATCACATTGTTACAGAATGATTACGTTAATTTCTATTCTAAAGACACTATTAATCCGTATGTTGCAATTTCGGCGCGAGGGCCTTGGATAATCACGTCCCATGGTGCTGTTTTACATGACAATGGAGGTTATGGTATGCTTGGAATGGGNCATGGGCCAGCGACAGTAATATCTGCCATGAAAGAAAATTGGGTTATGGCCAATGTCATGACTCCTTCATTCAGTCATAAAAGATTATCTGACAGTCTAAAGAAAGAAGTTGGTCACAAAAGGGGTTTTTGTCCTTTTGAAAAATTTGTTTGTCTTAATAGCGGTTCTGAATCTGTAACCATTTCTCTCAGGATTTCCGATGTCAATTCTTACAATATGACTTCTCAGGGCGGACGTCATGAAGGTAAAAAAACAAAATTANTAGCATTGACTCAAGGATTTCACGGACGTACCGACCGTCCGGCTCAAATCTCAGATTCATGTAAGGCAAAATATGATTCCAAACTTGCCAGCTTTCGTGATAGAGATAATCTAATACTTGTTGATCCAAATGATATAACAGGACTTCAAGAAGCCTTCTCTGAAGCCTATAAAAATGGTGAATTCATAGAATTAATGGCCATTGAACCCGTAATGGGAGAAGGAAACCCTGGATTGTGTGTTACAAGGGAATTTTATGACGAGGCACGTAGATTATGTGATGAAAGTGGTACTTTATTATTGGTAGATTCGATACAGGCCGGATTAAGGGGACAAGGTTGTTTAAGTATAGTTGATTATGTTGGATTTGAGGATTGTGCACCCCCTGATATGGAAACATGGTCTAAAGCTCTTAATGCGGGACAATATCCGTTATCTGTCGTTGGTTTANGTGAAAGAGCTGCTAATCTGTATTCCGTGGGCATATATGGAAATACTATGACCACTAATCCTAGGGCTCTGGAAACTGCCGTTGCAGTTTTGGATAATATAACTCCTCAATTAAGAAATAATATTGTTGATAGAGGTTTAGAATTCCTAGAAAAACTAAATTTCCTTTCCGAAGAATTACCAGGTTTTATCACTAAGATACAAGGTACTGGCCTGTTATTGAGTGCTGAACTAGATCCAGAACGATTTACAGTTGTTGGTCCGGGTTTAGTTGAAGAATGGTGTAGACGTCATGGTTTAGGAATTATACATGGAGGCCATAATGCTATACGTTTTACACCTCATTTTGGATTAACTTCAGAAGAAATAGATTTGATAATTTTAATTCTTAAAGATGCCTTAATTCACTTTTCNAAACTAGATACTGTTGAGCCAATATTAGCCTAAGTGGTAAAATGACCATAGAAGTTACAATAAATGGAAAAAGGGATTTTTTTTATCTTGCATTGGAAGATAGGCTCATTAGAGCAGGAGTTTCAATAGTTGATTTTCCATCTCATAAAACAATAAAAATTGGAATAGATACCGATGATGATTCAGATCTTATGATAGTTCCTGGATCAGCTACCAATAATAGGTCTAGAGTTATAATTTCAATATATGATTTATTGATACCGAGTGGTAAAAATAAATGGGGTTCAAATATAATATATGAGTTTTTAGAGTATATTAAACATGATAATCCACCATCTTTTAATGCTGAAGAAGCTTATTACTGGGTCAACATAAGAGATGCCGTTGAAGCAATAGTTATGTTACTAGTATCTGACATATTTAAAGATGTAAATGGTCATTTACACCTATGTGGCCGACGGGCATGGTTCAATGATTCTGTTTTTGAAGAATTAGAGATGTTATGGTCAAGGTATACCAATTCAATTAATTATTCTCATACTGTAGAATCATTATCAAAGATACCTAATCCAGTGAAGGAAAACAGAACAAACAATAGAGTAAGACCAGACTTAGATCTCTTGAATAAAATGTTGTTAAGGGCGGGGGGAGATGGCTGGCATCCCCCCACGCCTTTGCGTACAGGACTCATGGAGTTGCTTGCACAAAATCTTTGAATCCATTCTGAACTATTTTTTAATTAAGAAATAATTAACGAGAGTTCTTGTCGTTTTGTACTTGTAGGCGTACTGCTTGTGCAGATCCTTTTACAGCTTGCATAGCCTTTCTTACACGTGTTCCTGCAGCGGAGTTTCCGCCATCGTGCTTTCCAGCATCAGTCATTACTGCAGTCAATTCATCAATCATTCCTTGTACCATATCGCTAACGGACATGACCCTTCGCACCATAGAGGCATTATTAGCCATTACTGTTGAGTTGTAATCTCATTTTAGGCATTATTTGAATAAATCAGAACCTAAAATTGGTAATATTAAACTCGCATCTCCTTCAATAACTACTTGCGGTGCTTCAGCTCTAATTTTACCCCAAGAAATTGCTTCTCTTAATCTTGCTCCGGATAAAGAACCATCATATTCCGGTGCTGTAGTAATCCCTACGGCAGAATCTAAACCTCCTCTGTATTGATTCCACCAAATGACGTGATGCTTGGATATTCCTCCACCAACCATTAGTGCATGACTCTCCTTTGCTGTCCAAGTTAGATCGGAAAGAATCTGTTCGTCAGCTAAAAAATCAATAATAAAATCAGGTTTCTTTTGTCTGTGCATAAATAATTGTGCCCCAATAGCACCATCAGATAATCCAGGAATAACTATTGGAATCTTATTCTTTGCAGCCCAATATAATAATGAATTTTCATCTGTTATTCTATTACCTATTGCCCAACACAACTCAACAGATCCAAATCCTAACCATGGATTATCTGGGCTATCTTTCTTTCTTTCCTCTTCTATTTCGTCTAACCATGGAATTAATACATTCTCTAGGATTTCTCCATAACATTCATTCGGAATAATCACATTACCTAATCTATTTAGCCCTTCATCTCCTAATGCAACATCATCTAAATTAAAATCACCATGAAAATAATTTTCATATGTTCTTGCAATATCGTGATCTAAAGTTCCACAGGTTGTAATTATNACATTAAACTTTTCATTTTTTATAGCTTCCAGAAAAAAACCTCTTGTTCCAGTGGCACACAAACAAGCCGGAAAAGACAACCAATTTAGTACGCCCTCATCCTTTGATTTTGACATAGAGTGCCTCAATATATCTCTTCCTTTTGCTAATTTGCTAGCTGTAAATCCTCCAGCATCTTTCATTTGATCAATTAGTGAAGAAACATCATTAATTTTTGTAAAGTCATAATCTTTAACAGGGACATCAAAATCATCCTTACTATATTTAGGCACGATTGCACCGACTAGACATCACGACTTCAATCCGTCGCATTTTCAATTTGATAAATCCTATCTCTAATTGAGGCCGCTCTTTCAAAATCCAACCTTTCTGCAGCTTGGTGCATTTCCTTTCTTAATTTCGTGATTAAAATGTCTTGTCCAATTCCTATTTCATCAATTTTAGTACTTTCTTGAATAAAATCATCTGGTTGTGAAATATTATTGAGAACCGAATCCGATGAATTCCATAATCCTGCACCAAGATTAAATTTTTTGGTTAATCTGTCTGCACCTTTCTTTCTGGATGTCTTTTTTACCAATCGCTTACCTCCCTTTTCGCCTTTTCCTGCTAATCCAGAAACTAAATCTTCAACTTCAACTCCCATGGTTGGTATATTTTTTGTAATTGTTTTTGGAGTAATATTATTTTCTTCATTATATTTTATTTGTCGANTTCTTCTTGAAATAGTTTGATTGATNGCCGCTTTCATCGATGGAGAAATAGTATCTGCATAAAGAATTACAAACCCATTTTCATTTCTAGATGCTCTTCCAATTGTTTGCAGTAGTGATCTTTCATTTCTCAAGAAGCCCTGTTTATCTGCATCAAAAATTGCAACTAATGATACTTCTGGTATATCTAAACCTTCTCTTAGTAAATTAATTCCTACAATTACATCAATATGACCAATTCTTAATGCNTTTATTATTTCTGTTCTTTCTAAAGTATCTATTTCACTGTGTAGGTAATGTGCTTTTATACCCATTTTTTGAAGGTATTCTGAAACTTCCTCCGCAAATTTTATTGTTAAAACTGTAACCAAAACTCTCTCATTTACACTAATTCTATCATTAATTAAACTTAATAAATCTTGTACTTGTCCTTCTGTAGGCCTAACTTCTATTCTTGGATCTAATAATCCAGTAGGTCTTATTTCCATTTTTGCAATTTGATCAACGTCTTCTAGTAGTTCTTCCATTGTCTGTTTTACCTTTGGTTTTTTTACATCTGCATTACCTCCTCCTCCATTGCCTCTTACATGTAGTAATCCATCTGGTACTGTCTGTTTATTTACTTCTGCTAAATGCCTTAATTCTCTTTCTCCTGGTGTAGCACTCACATAGAGCATCTTTGGAATTAATTCTTGAAATTCATCAATTTTAAGTGGCCTATTGTCGAATGCTGAGGGTAATCTAAAGCCGTAATCAATAAGATTTTTCTTTCTTGAAAAATCACCTCCAAACATACCTCCTACCTGCGGTAGTGTAACATGCGATTCATCCATAATTACTAGATAGTTTTCTGCCCCTCCATGAAATTTTTCAGCATTTTTTGCAAAGAAATCCAAGAGACAGTATGCTCTTTGTCCAGGCTTCCTGCCATCGAAATGGAGTGAATAATTTTCAACCCCCTTGCATGAACCAATTTCTGTTAACATCTCTAAATCAAACAATGTACGCTGTTCAATACGATGGCTCTCTAATTCCATATTTTTTGAATCGAAGTATTTTTTCCTATTTTCCATTTCCTCTTCAATATCCTTTAATGCTTCTGCAAATTTTTCTTCATCCGTCATGTAGAATTCTCTTGGATGAATCCACGCTTCTTCGATTTCATCTAATTTTTCCCATGATACAGATTCACAAACTTGTATACTGTCTATTCCTTCCCAATTAAATTTAACACGCAATGGGTCATCTCTACTAGGCATCCAAATATCTAATACCTCACCGCGTAACCTTATGTCTCCCCTTGTAATTTCGCCTTTTACTCTCCGATACTGTAAGTTAACTAATTCATGTACTATTTCTCTAGGAGTACATATTTGTCCAACATGTACCCTTAGATGATTTTGCTCAAATACTTCTGGTGGGTTTAAACCATAAATTATCGATACAGATCCGACTGTAATTACGTCTGGTCTGGAGACAAGTGATGCTACTGTCGAAAATCTTTCTTGCTCAATTCTTTCATTCATCTGCAATTCCTTATCGATAAATAAATCTCTGCCCGGAATATATGCTTCAGGTTGATAATAATCATAATAACTTACAAAATATTCAACTGCATTTTGAGGAAATAAATCTGACATTTCTTGCCATAATTGTCTAGCTAATGTTTTATTATGAGACAATATAAGAGTTGGTATTTGTAATCTTTTGATAATATTTGCCATCGCAAATGTCTTACCAGAACCCGTAACCCCTACTAAAATACATCTTTCTTTTCCAGAATCTATTTGTTCGACTAACATATCGACAGCCTGTTGTTGGTCTCCAGCCGTGCTATATTCTGAATCAAGAATGAACATATTAAACATCACTAGTCCATTTTTCTACAGTCGAAGGATCAGTAATCATTATNGCAGTTAGTAGAACCCACCCGGTTAGCATCGAAATACGGAACAGAGTCGTTTGGAAGTCAGCTAATCTATCCCTGTACAAGATAACTACAATATTCAGAACACACATTACCCCTGCTGCAATCAGAAACCAAATCTCATCTGCCGGGTTCGAGATAGCGAAACATGCAAACCAGAGAAGCGTCAGTTGTATCGATGTCCTGGTAGTCGCCTCCTCACCAAACCTAGAAGGAAATGAGTGAATTCCATTTTTGATATCACTTTCAATATCCATCCTAGCGTAGTTTATGTCAAAGGCAGCTATCCATAAAGCCACTCCCAATGAGATGAAGAAGACTTCTGGATACCAGAATAATTCCCTGTGTCCTTGGCTGTAGACGCCTTGTCCTCCAGTAATCGCCCCCCAACCATGCAAGTCAGCCGATACAGCAACCCAAGCAGCTGCTGGAGCAAGTCCCAAGCAAAGTCCCAGCCAGAAGTGGCAGAACCACGTGTAACGCTTGGTAAATGGGTATATCAGGAATACAAGAACTGGCAGCCAAGACATTTTCAAGGCTACTTCATTGAGCTGCCAAGCACCGAAAAGAAGCATCCCAAGAAAGATTGCTGAAAGGATCCATGCAGTCCTAATTGTCATGACCCCCGAAGCCAGATGACGACTTTCAGTACGGGGATTAGAGGCATCTATATCCCGGTCAATTATTCTATTCAATGACATTGCTAACCCCCTCGCTCCAACTGCTGCGATTAAAATCCAGACAATGTCGATTCCAAATTTATCTGATGNCAACTCAGTCCAAAACTGATTGTGGGCTAGGATGTAACCAATGAAAACAAATGGTAGNGAAAATAAAGTATGTTCAATTTTTATAAATTCAAGTATCTCTTTAAATCCCATCAATATCCCATTTCCTTCATGATTCTATCAACATTTTCAATTGTTTCTGGATTATGAAGTGTTACTGCTGGCCATCTTCTGACNGGAATCTCTCCTTTTTTAGAAGGTATNGGGGCAGTAGCATCCCANGCTAAGCGTTTTNTATCGCTATCGAAGTGTACATCTCTCGATACATCAAATCTACAAAATAANTGCCATAATAGTTTCCTTTTCCAATCTTCAGATTTTAGATCTAAATCATCATCAGTAATGAATAGCCATTTTAGATTATTCGCCCCTTCTAAATTCCAAATATCTTTACAAATTTTTGAAATTTTTTCTCTTTGTTGCCAAGCCAACTCTTCGTTTTCTTCTTCCATACTTTCTTCTGGTTTCGGGCCACCTTCTATGTTGGTTGTTACGACCATCATATTAGATCTTATCATTCTTGATTCCGTTACTCCTTCAACTGCGGAAGAAGATATTTCAATAGACTTAGATCCATTTTTATTTGAATTTTTATTTTTTGTTATTTCACTGCTTGTGGCATCAATTATTAATTTAGTGTGTATATTTTCTTCCGGTGAGGCATGTTCTAATGCATCAGCTACCATGCCTTCTAAAAATACTAAATCATTCGGAATATCCACATTATTTTCCAAAGTATCAAGTAAATAATCAAGATCTTTGACAGGATGTTCTTCATCGACACAAATTATTACTTTTAGGAACATCATTTGACCTGCACCTAATAAACCTAGAGCAGTTTTTCTTGCTTGTCTAGGATAACGTTGTTTAGAAGAAACGATAGCAAGATTGTGAAAGCCAGTTTCTAGTGGTAAAAATAAATCAATNACATCTCTATGTTGAAATTGAAGTACTGGTCTAAAAGCATCGCCTATTGCCTCTCCAAGATAACCATCTTCCATCGGAGGAACCCCAACAATGGTCATTGGAATAATGGGATCTTTTCTGTGTGTGATTTTTGTAANGTGCATTACTGGATATTGATCGGATAATGAGTAATGACCAAAATGATCCCCAAAGGGCCCTTCAAGTCTAGTTTCTCCTGGAATAGTGTATCCCTCAATCACAAAATCACATTCTGCAGGAACCCATAAATCATTAGTCTTGCATTTAACAATCTTCAATCTTTTTTTACCTANTAATCCAGCGAATTCATATTCTGATAAATTATCAGGTAATGGTGAAATAGCACTGAACATTACCTCAGGCGGCCCTCCTAAACAAATTGCAACCGGCATCTTTTCTCCAGATCCTTCAGCATGATCTGCTCCATGTTTGTGTGCTTGCCAGTGTAATCCAACTTCTTTTGGTCCAAAAACTTGACTTCTATACATTCCCATATTATGAGTTCCTGTATTTGGATCTTTAGTAACTACTAATGGTAATGTAATAAATGGCCCTCCATCTTGTGGCCATGTTGTCGGTATCGGCAATTTTGTCATATCTGGATTTTCTATTATTACCTGTTGACATTTTCCCTTTTTTATTTTCTTGGGAGCCATAGACATCCCTTCCAAGGCCAAATTTATTCCTTTCCATGGTGCTCTGAGTATTGCACCGATATCTGGTTTCATCAATGCTACCATCCTATCTCCTATCTCTCTTGGTTTTGTAACTCCTAGTGCCATGTTTGTTCTTTCTCTAGTGCCATACAAATTCATTGCAAGTGGAAATCTACTAATATTTCCATCCGCAAGTCTTGGTTGGTCAAATATCACTGCAGGACCTTCCTTTTTTACTAAATAGTCAGCAATACATCCCGCTTCAAACTTCAAATCAATTGGGTGGCTTATTCTGAGAAGTTCACCTTTATCCTCTAATGCGCGGACATACTCAGTCAAATTACCCCAGTTCATATGCCNTCGACGAACTCCAATAATCATGAAGGTTCGCTTTTTACCATNCACTTTTGACCGAGAGATTCTTTGATACTAACCTTTTCCGACAACCATGGCGAACGACAGTACGATGTACGATGTCTTGGTGATTGGTGCTGGGCCCGGTGGAGGAAATGCTGCATTACATAGTGCAAGAGCTGGCCTTTCTACAATCTTAATTGAAGANCATGATGANATAGGTACTCCTGTTCATTGTGGAGAATGNATATCTGATGTTGCTTGTGCTAATNTAGANCTAGACCTCCCNCCNCATGTCATAAGTAAACGTGTANATGGTATNCGTGTAATATTTCCAGANGGNACTGAAAAGAAATTAACAGAGGAAGGATATGTACTAGAAAAGCATTTATTTGAGCGCTGGATATGTGAGGAGGCAGTTTCACAAGGAGCAGAATTATGCCTTGGCCATAAAGTAATTTCTATGGAAAAATTGTATGATGGAAAAGAATTTATTGGATGGAGATGCAATGGAAAAGGCAACAATTTCCCTATTGAAGCAAAAGTAGTTATTGATGCATCTGGGGTAACTGGAGTGTCTTCAAAAATTTTGAAGTTAAATCCTCGACCAAATGTCATTGCAGGTATGCAATATGAGATGTTAGATGTTCCTACTGACGACTATCTTGATTTTTATATTTGGCCAAAATATGTCGAAAAAGGATATGTCTGGATGATTCCAAAAAGTGACGGAAGAGCCAATGTGGGATTAGTTACAGAAAATAAATCTCAAACAAAGAAATCACTTGATGATTTTATTAAAGATACTCACTTCAAAAATTTAGAACAGGTGTCTCCTTCTTGGAAAACAAAAGGAAATCCTGCTTTTGGAGGTACAATTCCAATTTCTGGACCACATGAAAACACACATGCTGATGGTTTAATGTTGATAGGTGATGCAGCCGGATTCACCTCACCTCTTTTCGAAGGGGGTTCTCATCTTGCATTAAAATCTGCAGTATTTGCTGCACAAACAGCTGTTAAAGCAATCACATCTGGAAACCTGACTGCAGATTACTTAGCCGAATATACCAGTTTATGGAAAAATGAATTTCCTCCATACAACAAGATATTAAGTGGAAAAACAGCCCTTTTTAATCTATCAGAAGATGACATGTCCCTCATGGCACAGTGTTTTCCTGATGAGATGAGTAATATGGGGCCACATGGAAAATTATTGGTCTGTTTGAAAATACTACTTCGTAGGCCAAAATTATATGTGAAACGTATAATTCCTGCTATGTTATCATTCGGTTATTCCCGTGCTAAGTATTACGGCTGGTGATTCAATCTTTTCGTTATTGGGCCAGATTTCTATTTTTTTAGCAGCTGCCCTATCTGCATATAGTATATTCAATACTAAGAAAAATACATTAAAAAAAACTAATATTATATTTTTATTTCAAATATTACCTTTTTTTTTATTAGTATATGCATTCTTATTTGATGTACAATCTTTGAGACTTGTTTCTGAATATGGCGGAGAAAACCTACCTACTTTTTATAGAATTTCAGCAGTATGGGGNGGGCGTGCTGGCCCGCTATTGCTTTGGGTATTTCTAATGTCTATGGTAACATGGTTGATATCAATATTTCATAAATATGATAATTTACTACTACGCATTTTACATTCTTGGATTTTATACTTATTATTCATTTCTTGGTTATTAAATCCATTTTCTTCATATCAGGGAATTGATGGTGAGTTAAATCCATTACTACAAACTAACTTAATGGTAATTCATCCACCAGTAGTTTTTGCATATTACTCATTATGTATCGCTGTTGCAAGTATTGCACTATCTGGAATAATTCAGAAAACACCTAATGATATAATCCATTCAAATTTAATTCCATGGGCACGTGCTGGGTTTTTTGTCGGTACTCTTGGTATAGGACTAGGAGGTTTATGGGCCTATACAGTTCTTGATTGGGGTGGTTATTGGGCTTGGGATCCAGTAGAAACAGGTTCTTTACTTCCTTGGTTAACTCTACTACTGATAATTCATGCAAGAGCAAAAAAACATTCATCAGATAATATGTCTTCTTTGCCTGCATTGGCGTTAATTACAGGGATGCTTACTCTACATGCAACTTTAGTTACGCGGGCAAATGGAGTNTGGTCNTCTGTNCATGCATTTGTTGGTAATGAAGNANCAGTACTTCCTCAAGATCCATATCTCAGAATATTAAATATCTCAGATTTAAGTCCCATTGGCCTGGAAATCTTTGCTTATCTCGTTGCCTTAGTATTTTTAGGTATATTTACTATTTTTCACTTCTACAGGGAACAGAAAAACATCCTGTCCTCTGAGAATGATACTTCATTCTTTCAAGAAAATAATCTTCTGTCTTGGTCTCTTTTGATTACCTTTGTCATGGTTTCGATCAATATTGGCGCAAGTTCTGTTCTAGTTGTTGGAACTTCTTTATTATTTTTAACTCTCAATTCATCATCAAAGAAACCCGCTTTCCATTGGATTATAGCTGGAATTATATTGATGCTTTATTCAAATTGGTCATGGTCTTCCAATACTTATCAAGCATTTTTTGGTATGATACCATTCCTAATTCCCTGGTTCTTATCAGATGAAGAGGATTTTTCAGTTTTATTAAAGCCCTTCAAAAAAACATCAGAAAGAACAAGAATTGCCCGAACTATTCCTTGGTATGGTGGAGCAACTTTTCTATTATTAACTTGGATGCTCCTGACTGTTGAAATAGAAGGAAGTAATATTTTAGCACATGAATTTTATGGAGCTCCTTTAATTGCCTTGCTTGCATTGGGACTTACTCTATATTCTTGGGGCAATTCTGTTAACTCTCGTAATGGAAATATTCTAATTGCTTCTACTCTCTTTCTTTCTATCTTTTTTGCTTACATTTCCGACCAGATATACTTACCAGGAGATCCAGAGTTGAGTGTAACTTCTGGAATTTCAAGAGGTTCTTTAGGTCTTTTTATTTTAACATGGCTAGTATTTGCAATTCCTCCAACAATAAAACAATTATATTCAACATCAGTCAAACTTTTTTCTTATTCTTATTCCAAAAATTCCCATGTAAGACTAAGACTATTGGGATCACATTTAGCTCACTTTGGAATATTATTACTGTTGATTGGACACGTTTTTACAACAACTATGATAGACAGAACAGATCCATCACACCTAGTAACTTTAGTCAAAGATGAGCCAATAGAACATAATGGATATGAATTTATTTTTACCGATGTAGAGAAATTTTCAGCNAACGAAGGCCAATATCCCTATTCAATAGGGGATGGATATATTGGAATAGTCATAGATGTTTTCGAGGATGGAGAAAAAATAGCAGAAATATCTCCTGGAATGTTGAGATTTATCACCGGTAATGATGTTTCTCCAAGATCTGAAGTAGACAGATTTTCTACAATTTATGGAGATACAATAGTAATATTAGACTTCTACCAATCTCAAGAACTTCTTGAATGGATGACATTTGGACAATCAGAAGAAGTTGACAGAGTTAGAGTTACAATTCATTCTCTCCCTGGTAGTCATTTGGTTTGGCTGGGATGGTCAATAATCATGCTTGGAAGCATTTTTTCACTATCTTCAGACAGTATCGGTAAGAAAAAATTGGAAANTTAATCAAAATTATTTANACTTTCCAAACCGCTTGAATGAAAAAGGGCAAGCAAGTCGCCAAGTCGTCCGGGGAGGCAATAGAATGGAACAAGGTTCAATTATTCACATTGATTATGACTTATTTAATGCTAATACAGAGAAACTAATCGAGACTACCAGAGAGGATGTTGCGAAAGAACATGAAGTGTTTGATGAAAATCGTACATACACGCCGATGATTACTATTGTTGGTTCAGGACGTTTGATAAAAGGCTTTGAAACTCATTTAGAAGATGCCGAAGCAGAAACTGATTATAATTTTGATATCGAAGCAATAGATGCATATGGTGAACGTGATCAGAGTTTAATTGAAACTATTTCACAAAACGTGCTATTAAAGAGCGTCCGTGATCCAAATACCTTGCATATAGGCGGTCCTGTGGAAATAGGGGGGAGAACTGGGACTCTCCAATTTCTTAGTGCAGGAAGGGCAAGAATTGACTATAACCATCCATTAGCGGGAGTTAAACTAAGGTATGATTACAAAGTAGTAAAAGTAGTTGAGGATCGTAATGAACAAGTCGAAACATTACTAAAAATGAATACTGGTCGTGAAGACTTTGAGGTAGAATTTGAAGGTGATGACTTGACAGTGACCTTGCCAGAGGAAATTTCTTATGATCAGAATTGGCCATATGCAAAATTTTCTTTAGTTCAAACAATACGAGAAAGCCTAGGCGTCGGTGTAGTAATCTTTCGTGAAGTTCACAAACCACGCACTGTAGAAGAAGAATAATTTAATATTTACACTTCCTATGATTGATATCTCATTGTCAACTTCAGCAGTTACTAGGTTTATGTTCTATGTCTTTTTGGCTCAATGCGCCTCAATGACGACAAAAGGGTTTACTGAGCCTCATGGTATTGACGTTCCCTATGAGTACCGAGAGGCACCAATAATACGTGGTTTGAAATTATAGGGCAGTATCCGCTAANTTATGAGGCGAACAAGTTCAGTTCAATCGCTAGTTGCAATAATGCTTGTTTGTATCACTACCAGTGGTTGCCTTAGCTTAGCAATGCAACGNGAAATGATAGAAGATATGCGTGAAGAACCTGTGTTNATCGAGAAGGAAGATAGATTTGGTTGGGATTATACTTTTGATTCATCAACCGCCGTTAACACAATCATGTACTCTAACGAGACTACGATACTATTCGATGAAACAGTTTCAAAGCTTGTTATNGAATTTCGTGCACAATTCCCATATTCGACATACATAGAAGATTTAATAGGNAATGAAACAAATGAAGTACGGTATGTTGATGTTAAATTATGGCAACCAGGAACGAGAGACATTTCCTCTCCATTCTGGGAAGCAAGAGCAACACAGGATTATCCATTAGAAAGATTCACCTTTGGAAAGAGTGATTTCATTTTAGGAGAATGGGATTTGGTTGTCGAGGCCAGAGGTTACGGAATAACAGCTCCAATAGACCAATTATCCTTCCATGATCATTTTGAAGTCTATGCTACAATTACTAANCCNTGCATTCGATTTCCTGAAATAGATGACGTTGGAGAATGCACCTTTGTCTCAGATCTGAAGAGTTAGACTACTCGATCTCATGCGTAGTGCTTATGAATACAAGGCAGGTGGCCGCGCTATTGAGGTTTGAACGTGGTTGAAGATATGGCTCCATTAGTTCCTTTTGAAACGTATGAACAACATGCTGTACATATTGGTACAAATCAAAAATCCGCTGATATGAAAAGNTTTCTTGATACTGATAGGCAAGAAGCCGGTTTACATTTGATTGACTTAAATCAAACAGACTCTAGAATTAGGACCGTTGCAAAATTTATTTCAAATTATGATGCAGATAGAATTCTTGTAGTCAGCGCTCGTCAATATGGACAACGACCTGCTCGTATGTTTGCTCAATCAATTGGTTCAAAGCATATAGTCGGACGTTTTATTCCNGGTACTCTTACTAATTCACGATTACGTACATACATAGAACCTGAGTTGATTATAGTCACTGATCCTGCAGCAGACTCACAAGCACTTAATGAAGCGGTAAATTCTGGTCTACCTGTTGTAGCAATATGCGATGCTAATAATAAATTGAGGAATGTTGACATTGCTCTTCCTGCAAACAACAAAGGACGTCGATCTTTAGCTCTAATATTTTGGTTATTATCTCGTGAAGCTCTAAAAATAAGGGGAACTATTACAGATGCTGACTGGGAAAGGTCTCAAGATGTAGAAGATTGGGAATCTACTTTCTAAGTATCCCGACGCCCTCATAGAGGTGTTATTAATCCGACAATTAATGTCAGGTGCATCAGTACCACTTTTTCTCGCACCNATGGCAGGAGTTTCTGATTTAGCATACAGAATTCTTGCACGTGAATGTGGGGCTGATTTTACTGTAACCGAATTCACTGCAGCGGCTGGCTTATCAAGACATGCTTCACATTCATGGCTAAAGGTAGAAAGTCACCCTCTTGAGAAACCGTTTATACCTCAGATTTTCGGAGGAGTAACTGAAGAAATGGTTAAAACTGTCAAATTATTACAAAATAAAGCTGATATAATTGACATAAATTTTGGATGTCCAGCACCTAAAGTATGCCGAAATGATGCGGGTGCAGCATTGCTCCGTGATCCAGACAGAATTGTAAAAATGGTTAGAGCGTGTTTAGATGTTGCTGAAGTCCCTATCTCTGTAAAAGTAAGATTAGGCACTGGANCTGGTCCAAATACTGCTTTAGAAGTCGCTCAAAGACTAGAAAAAGAAGGAATATATCGAATTTGTGTTCATGGCAGAACACTTAAACAAAGATATTCCGGATATGCAGATTGGGAACAAATAAGAGAAATAGTTGATGGTGTAGAAATCCCAGTAATTGCGAATGGTGATGTAATAGACTCTGCTTCTGCTAAGTCATGTATGGATTCTACAAAATCAGCAGGTTTGATGATTGGTCGGGGAGCTATAGGTATGCCAAATATTTTTTATGAAATAAAACGTGATTTAGGCTGGATAANAACACCACCTCCTTGGAAAGAGGATAATTCAGCAATAGCAAGATTATGGTGTTGGAATAGATATCTCGAAATTAGTAAAGAAGTTTATGGGGAAAAAATGAATAAAAATATCAAAAGACATGCCATTTCTTTCACTAAAGGGCTATCTGGAGCTTCAGCAATGCGTGTCAAACTTCACTCTGTAACAACACAGGAAGAATTAGGAAACAAAGTAGCTAACTATTTAGAAAACTTAATTCATGAAGAATTAGAAGTTTAGCCATTTCTAATAANTGATTTNTCAAGTCTTTCTGCAACTGTTTTCAATCTAAGAAGAGTTCTTTCTACACTCCTCATAACATTCTCTTTCATTTCTTCTCCATCACGACCATTTAATCTATAGCCATAAGGCATCCTACCTCCTAGTGTATTGAGTAATATTTTCTGTTTTTCAATGGATAATGGTAAAATTATTTGTTGAACTTTATCGCTATCCAAACTCTTATTTTTTATTCCATCAACTAATTCTATGGCAATTTCTTCATTTATTCTTCCAAAACCACCCCTTGTAAAGAGCCATTCTTCCCCTCTAGCTTCATATTGTCTTGTCATGCCAATATAAACATCCTGAGCTATCCGATCTAACATCGGTACTCTCTCAATAATATTTGAATTTCTAAATCTATCAATTATTCTTCTAATTCTTGATCGTGATTCTGAAAATTTATCGGAAAGAGAAAGAATCGTAATTGGATTACTACTTTCTGCTAACTCCATGAAAACTCTTTTAGATAAATCATCTTTAATTTTAGCCCTATCTCCGTTTAGGCCCAAATCATCTAATAGAACATCTAATCTATCTTCTTCAATTTTTATTGCAGAAGGTTCAGATATCTTAATTTTAAAATTTTTATCTGTTGANGCGCTTGGGATTTCCATTCTTTTTTCGGAGTGTTTNATATNATTGCTTAATTCTAATAATCTTAATTCAATAATTTCTTTTGCTTGAACTGCCATTAGATTTACCGCAGAAGTAATTGTTCCACCTCTCAAGACATAAATGTGCCATCTTCCATAATTTTCTGAAGAAATCAGCCCAGACTCTTTCAATTTCAATATTTGATGATGCATACCTGTTTGAGATAAACCACAAACATCTCCCAGAGTTTTAATATCCCATCCTTTTAATGGTTCTAATAATAATGCTTCAGACATTATTCTATGTAATGCTCCAAACTCCTCCTCATCTCCCCAAGATTCAATTTTCCTCTTTACCAAACCCAACGAATCTAAAATCCATCCAAGTAGAACATCTGAATTTTTACTACCTGTTGGCATAGACTTTTCTACCAGCTCTAGTCTAATCACAGTATACTCGAATATTACATGGCTCAAGAGCATTGGCTACGTTTTGAGTATTATTTATACTAATTCTTGACGAATGCCTAACCACGGATAATCAACAGTAGATTGATGTAATGCATTAATGTGTGGAGCAAGTGATATACCATTCTCATTGATAATTCCTCTATTTCTNAGTACNATAATAGCCGAGTGAACGGACGCACGTGAACGACCTAAATCTCTAGCAAGTTGTGCTTGAGAAACTGGCTCAGGAGAATTTGACAACTGTTTTACTATACTTTTCTGTACTCCTGACAGACCCACTGGTAACATAGATGCAGCTTTATATTGATCAGTAACACCAGTACCTTCCAATATTTCTACTTGTGCAGGAGCTCCTGCATAGTAACATGTTCTTCCATTAACTGACATCACAGTAACTGATTTCTCATTTTTCAAAACTCTCAAATGATGTCTAAGTGTACCATTTGCTGCACTTAATTGTCGTTGTAGTTCTCTAAAATGTATTCCAGGAGATTTAACAAGTGTCGAAATAATTCTACTTCTTAATGGATGCTCATAAGATTCTCTAGGTGCCGTTATAGTCCCTTGCATCATAGGTGGTGCGAAAAAAGGAATTATTGCCCCAATTCCCAATGTTCCACCAATAATTGCGGTAAAAATATCAGTAGTCACGGGATAGGTTGCACGCAACTGTTCTAGTAAAGCCACAAACAAATCCCTACATTATGACCTTTAAGTATACATGGTCTCTTGAGTCATCAATGCTCTATTTTATTTATCTATAATTACTCTTCCTTGTTGAATCTTCATATATGCAACTAGCGGACTCAGTAACCTTCCGGCATTTCTTCCGTGTTCTGTTAATTGATATCTCACTCGTATCGGCGGGCCCTCATCCACAATTCTATTTACTAAACCTAAATCAGCACAATGAGTCAATTTATCTGACAGTGTTCTACTACTTATTCCCTTCAGTAAATTCCTCATTTCATTAAATCTACGATCTCCAGCAATGTAGAGTGCTGCTAAAATCTCTATGCTCCAACGCGAGCTGAAACTGGAAAAAGCCTCTACTGCAGCACCTACTTCCCATTCNATATCATATTCGCCGTTTTCATTATATGGAGCGAAGGTTTTTCTTATTGTTGTACCACTTTTTTTGACCTCTTTTATTGCTTCATCAATTACTTCATAATCTGAATTTGTGATTTTCATGGGGTCTCTTGGCATATTATCAAGTTACTCCAAAACTATCTAGTGTATAAATTACACCTCGATGTGTGCATATATACTACTCAGTTAATATATATCACCTCTCTAGTTCAGTGTAGAAATAACACCGAATTAAGGAGGAGAAAAAAAGTGGATAAATTTTTAAAAAAATGGATGGATGAAGTATTTGAAAGTGATGAATTAAAGGAGTTTTAGAATTGATATTTAATAGAATAAAAGAATTGATTATTATTGCTATAGCAGAATACAGAGCGCCGGCTTGGCCACTACATTCTCGTAGAAGATAATCAAGAATTAGTGTAGGAAGGCCTCTTCCCTTCGATTAAAGAAGAAAGGCCTTCTAAAGCATCCTTTGTTGAAAATATTCTTTCTAGATTTGATAATTCTTGAGATAAACCATCTGTTAATGATATATTTTCAGAGTTAGCTACTTCTAATAAATCTGCAGCAATTTCAAGTGCGATGGGTGCTGTGTAGGAAATTGACTTCATCTGTTTCAACATCATGTTTTCATCTATTCCTTGAATATTGTTTGGTTTATTTCCATCAAGTATTTGTTTAATATTATCATCAGAATAAAATTTCTTAGCAAAAATAACATTTTTATTTTCAAAATCCATCGGTTGATGTTTGAATTTATTATTTGGCTTTCCAACTATTAATATTTCACTGATGGTTTTTGTTACGTAATTTTGATCGACAAGATGTGTAATTAAACCAAATGCATTTGCAGTTTCTGCATTTAAGAAATTTCCAGCAAGAATTGCATACCTTGCAGCCTCTACTCCACAAATCTTTACTGTTCTTTGTGTTCCACCCANGCCAGGATAAATTCCTATATTAGTTTCTGGAAATCGCATTTGAGTTTTATTCGTACCAATTCTATAATCACAGGCAAGTGCAAGTTCTAATCCTCCTCCTAATGTCAAACCAGTTGTTAGGGCAATAGTTACCTTTGAACTATTTTCTATTTTAGATAATACTTCGTGACCATAAGCTGTAAAATCATATATTTCTTGAAATGAATTTTCTTTAATTTTATCTACAAAAAACTTGACATCGGCTCCAGCAACAAATGCTTTACCTGAACCTTCTAAAATAATAGCTTTAATATCATCCCTATCATTCAAATCATCTATTTTTTGCCCTAATTCTTTAACTAAGTCGACATTTAGGGCATTCATNGCTTCAGGACGATTAAGTCTAACAGTTGCTACATCTTTAGAAATTATTACATCAACATATGAAAAATTAAATGGTTCACTACTCTCTTTTTGCGTTTTTAAGAAATTGGGTATTTTTAAATTTGCTAATTCACAGTATTCTTTTGATATTTCGAATGCTTTATTGATTCCAATTTTATTGGCCAATTCAAATGGTCCTTTATTCCACCTAAGGCCAACCTTGGCACCTCTATCTACATCTTCTTTAGAACAAATCTCTTCATCTACAATTTGCGAAGCTACAGCAAAAACCTGCCCCAGTAGTCTCTCTTCGACTATTTTTCTTACAGATTCACTGTACTCTATATTATTATCAATTTCCCATTCTTTATTATTGGCTACCATTTCTCTGAGATTGGATGCACCTTTGTATCTTGGAGTGTTNAATTGNTGAGCNAGGTAATCTGTTGCATGAAGTGCTATTGATGACCCAGTCAGATTCATCAATGCAAATGGCCCCATACCTATATCAAACGCGTTACATGCTATAGAATCTATTTGTGCAGTTGATGCCACTCCTTCTTCTAATAATATGCAAGCTTCATTTAACCAAGGAACAAAAAATCTGTTCACTACAAAACCAGGCCTATCTTTACATACAATTACTACTTTGCCCATGGCCTTACAATATGCTTCTACAGCAAGTAATGTTTCTTCAGAGGTAGTTTCAGCTGGGATTATTTCTATTAGTCTATTTTTTGCCGGATGATAAAAAAAGTGTAATCCAACAAAACGTTCAGGTCTATTTGTAGCCTTTGCAAGATCATTAACTGATAGTGATGAGGTATTACTTGCAAGAATTGTATTTTCATTACATACACCATCCAGTGTTGCAAANACTTCTTTTTTTATTTCAAAATCCTCAAAAACAGCCTCAATAACTAAATCTGTTTTGGGATCGATATTTTCAGTCCCGACAACCCCCTCAATCCTCGATTTAATTGAATCAATTTCTTTATCGGAAAATATTCTTCTTTCCAACGCTTGATCTAATATATCTGAGATTATTTCTTGACCTCTTTTTACCCATTTCTCTTCTCTATCTACCATTTGAACATTAAATTTTTCTTGTGCAGATTTTTGTGCTATACCTGATCCCATGTTCCCTGATCCAATTATCGCTACTGTCTCTATTGCAGGCATGTTATGTCCAAGACAATCTCGCCCATATATTCAACGGATAAACAATCAAAAATTACAATGTATTATGTCATACTTTACACCCCGGTATTGGTATGGGTCGCCGTAAAGCGTTGGGCGTNGTGACATTAATTCTTTTAGTTTTGTCAATTTCAACTCCTGTTATTGCTAACGAAGATGGTAAATTTAACTCATCTAATGGATGTAGTTGTCACTCTTCTTCATCTACATCAACCACTCCTACACATAATTTTCCTTCATCATACACTCCTTCCACTTCTTACTCCATCCAAATTGGACTTACAGGCGGAGTCTCAGGTACTAAAGGAGGATTTTCCCTTGAAGTTAGTCAAGGCACCCTTTCTACCGGAATCAGTATAGGAAGTGTCCAAGTAAATGCAGCAGGAAATCAGGCAACTCATACGACATCTGATTATAGATCCTGGGGATTGTATTGGGAATCTCCTTCATCGGGTTCTGGAAATGTGGTTTTTGAATTAGCAGTATTGTCTGCCAATGGAAATGGAGGTACTTCTGGAGATTCTTGGGGAACTATATCTCCTTTTACTTCTGTGGAAAGTGTCAGTCAAAATACTCCTCCTGAAGCATCCTCATTATCATTTAATGAATTAAATCCTACAAAATCAACCGGCCTCTCGATTAATTATACTTTTTTTGATGCTGATGGAGATTTAGAACAAGATACAGAAATTAGATGGAAATTAAATAATTTATCCTCTTCTTCGGTAGATAATTTAACATCGATACCAAATAATCTCATTGTAAAAGGAGACTCTTGGGAAGCTTTGGTCACTCCGAATGATGGCATAGATTTTGGAAATCAAGTCTCAGTAGGTCCTATTGAGATAGAAAATTCTGTTCCATCCATATTAGACATAGAAATAACTCCCGAAAATCCGAATGATGACGATAATTTATTATTGAATTATGAATATTTTGATTTAGATGGTGATTTAGAACAAGATATAGNAATTAATTGGTATCTTGATGGAGTAAGACAAAATGAAATTGATAATTTAGTCAATATTTCTAATTTAATGATTAGATATGGAGATACATGGCAAGTATCCATTACTCCAAATGATGGCGAAGATTTTGGTGAAACAGTGTGGAGTGATTTAATACAAATTGGCAGTTCAAATACTCCGCCTGAGATTGATATAGAATTTTTTGATTTTAACTTCACTACCTCTGATAATCTCCAATTCAATATAATATATTTTGATGCTGACGATGATGATATACAAAATACTGAGATTAATTGGTATAGAAATACTTTTTACATGCCAAATCTAGATAATCTTAATTTAATTTCAAATATTTCTACAGCAAAGAATGATATTTGGAATTTTTCTGCTAGAGTCAACGATGGTTTAGCATGGTCTGAATGGTTTCATTCAGATAGTATTCTCATCGAGAATACGCCTCCTGTGGTAATCTCATCAACAACCTCTACTGAAAATTTTACAACAGCAGATAACATCTCCATATCTTGGAATCAATATGATGCAGATGGAGATTTTGAGTCTAATAGTAAAATAATATGGTTTGTTAATGGAATTTCAATATCAGATTATGATGACTTATCGACAATACCTTCATTCCTAACTGAACGAGATCAAATCTGGCAATATCAAATAATTCCAAATGATGGGGAAGATTTTGGAGAGATTTTCACTGGTCCTGAGATTACTATTGTTAATGCCGCTCCTCTTGAATCTACTATCTCTATGAAAAATGGAAATAAAGGATTTATTATGTCAATAGAAGAAAATATTATTGAAAACCAGAGCGATATTTTCTCTAATGAAAACCTAACCTTGGCAATTGGATATAGAGATATTGATAATGATCAAATTACTATTTCGATATTGTGGTCAAGGAATGGATTTCATGTACCTGAATTAGATAATGAAACACATATATCTTCAAATCTGTTAAGTCCTGGACAAACTTGGTCTGTTATTGTAAAAACTACTGATGTTTTTGGTTTATTTAGTGAGTCTTATGCATCAATAATTATTTCCAATATTCCTCCTGTAGCATCGATGAATGATATTTCAAATTCAATTGTACCTGGCTCACTTAGTTATTTAGATGGTTCACTATCTACAGACATAGATGGTAACATTATCTCTTGGATATGGACAATCAATGGCCAAGAAATATCGGGCCAAATTATCAATCTAGTATTAGAGCCTGGAAATCATCAAATTATTCTCAAAGTTACCGATGATTTAGGAAANTCTTCTAATATTCAAACTAATATAAATATTAATGCAATAAACACAGTTAATAATTTAATTACAGATATTGATGGATTGAATGTCAATATCCAATGGACATGGGATGGACCTTCAACAGCGTTCAATATTTACAGATCAACTAGCCCCATTGATTCTGTTATTGGACTCACATCACTCGATAAAAAGCCTCAATGGGGAGAACCAATCCCCTCACGGTTAATCCCGATAGGAATCACAAATGAGACAACATGGTCTGAAAAAGTACCAATAGGAGCAGAAGTTTATTATGCAATAACTACCTATTTAGATGGAGAAGAGGTAATTTGGGTTTCTTCAGACGATAATGCCGTNAGTGTTGATGCTTCTTCAGCAGTTGATATTAATCTCAATGACAATTCAGAAAATTCCTTTTTATCAATAATTTCTTCTTTCATATTGATTATCATGGGAATATCAAGTATCATTCTCAATTTATTTCTAAGGAGGGACAAGTATTGAAATATAAACTATCAATTATAGCTATAATCTTTGTATTACTTTCTTCTACTACTTTCTCAGTAGCCAATCCTGGAGGGAATGGTGACAATAATCGTGATTTTACGTGCGGAGGTTCTTGTCATGGAGATCCTTCTCTTTCAGCAAATTCTGATGGTACATTGACTATTGAAATTCAAAGAAATGTATATGCAAGTAATGCCGTAGCGGTACATGTAACTGCTAGTGATATGACACTATCCAATAATAGGATTGTTGGTATTTTCTTATTAGGCTCATTAAATGGCAACTCCGATCATCCCAATGATCATGGATGGAGCATTATTCAAGATCCAAATGGAGGGATAAATAATTATGTAGAAACTACTGTCTCTTCAAGTAATTCAGTAACTTTGACTTGGATACTATTTGCCCCAAATCAAGGAGGCAATTACAATTTATATGCCCAAATGAATCATGGCCATATCTCTAATTCTAATAATTTAGCATATACTGGAGTATCAGATCCATTAATTATTGATGTACAAAATGCACCTGAAAATCTTCCTGGGTTTTCAGAATTTTGGATTGCGCCAGAATACAGATCTCCAGGTGATTCTGCAAACATTATTATAATGACAAAGAATACTGATTCAATTCAAGTTAAATGGAAACTAGAAGGAGAATGGTTTGAAAATATAGCAAACGTATCATTAATCGAAAAAGATACTTGGTCGGTTGATATCCCTCCTACTTTTGGCGATAATGTGATTCAATACAGTGTAATTACATCTAACGGCAACTATTCAATAAAGCAACCATTACTAACAGTTGGTACTTCCATGGTTGATTTTGAAGGCACATTGTTAGGGGCTAGATTACAATCATTAGCCTATGCAACTGTAATAATAGGATTTATTACAACATTACAATCACATTTTTCCAAACCGAATATTAAAATATCTCAACAAAAATCTAATTTTTCTAAAATTAATGATGGCAATGAAAGATTTGTAAAGCACCCCGATCACCCCGGTTGGTTGTGGGACAATATAGAAAATACGTGGGTCATTGACACTGATAACCCTCCAAATGGTGGTGTTGTTGATGGTTAGTGCGGCTACCTTTCATACTGCTATTGTTGAAATAACAATAGGAAGCTTAACCTTAGCAGTTATTTGTAATCTATTATGTCTCCAGTTTGCCTTCCCCATTCCCATTGATAGATTGAAACTATCTGAAAATATGTTAATTACCATGGACCGTGCAGGATTTATGGGTGNATTATTGGGCTCAGCAATGATGCCACTTGCAATTTTTACAGGAACACTTTCGGTTTCAGGTAATCCAGCAGGCTCGGAATTACTCTACAATAAATTTCTATACAGTGGATTAGCATTTGGTTTCTGGGCTTCATATTTAATCGGCCGAATCAGAATGGGCTCAGAAATATGGAAGAGTAAAAAGACCAATTTATTACAAGTTATTACATCCATGTTAGCTTTTACTATGACAATCACAGTCGCTTCAATAGGTGGAAAAATTGTTAGGAATGAATCAATTCTTGATTTAATGCCGTTTTGGCTTCCAATAAATAAAACAGTTACAATGGATCCATTAATTTCCGGTCTATTGCTAATCTTAGGAATTTNTTCAATATTTATTATGTATAAAATAGATTACTTTTCAGGTAGCAAAAATTAGATTAATATCTCTTTGATTCTTCTCGCGTGACTCTCTGGAGATAAATCAAGTTCAGCAATTCTTCTCCTTCCTTCTTTTGTCCAGCTTTCTCTATTTTCTTGTTTGCTGGCTTCTTGTAGGGCTATATGCCATGCCGTTAAATCATTCCTATCAAGTAATTTACCGCTAACTCCATCTTGTATTGTATCTTTAAATCCTCCTTCATTTACAAAAATTGCTGGAGTGCCTACTGCAAATGCTTCTATCGGAGTTAAACCAAATGCTTCTCCGTATGCCATGCTAACAATAGCTCTAGAGTTACGCATCAAACTTACCAGTTTTGGAGANGATANTCTTGGAGCAATCCANAGATTAACATCTAAATAATCTGCATATTCTTTTAGCCTTGTCAAATCTTTTTGTTCTCCTCCACCAACATGTACTACCCCTAGATTTGTCCCTGAAATCATTTTGATTGTTTCCCATGTTCCTTTAACCCAACTAGCCTTTCCTATATTTACAACATATTCATCGTTGCCAGTATATGGGTTTTCTACATCATTAGTATCATCTTCAGGGAATTCTGAAGCATCAACACAAGGCCACAATACTCCCGTTTTTATGTCATATATATCTCTAGCCATANTGGATGAATAATTAGAGTTACTACTTATTGCAGAATTCTCTCTAAGATAAAATTTTTTGATTAATTGTAAATCTCTATTTCTAGCTCTTGAAAGTAATAATTTTGTTAGCCAAAGGTTTCTTTTGGGAAACCCATCAATATTTCGATGCAAAACATCTTGATGTAATCCTCTGTGTGGTTCAAGGAGATGAAGATGAGAAAAAGTATGTTCAGGGATATGTTTGAAAAGTCCCAGACTACCATCTCCACTGATAATATGCATAAAATCTATATCGCTTATCTCTTTAATCAAACCTTCACAAGTTGTCCATGCATTTGATGCAGATGCGATACCTGTATCAAGAATTGTTGAAAAAATATTCCTTGGCAATGACCAATTATATTTTGGTGCAAATAATTTAATATTTAATTTCTGACATAAATCTTCTAGTTCAGGAACTTTATGCAAAGTTGCTACCTTCACAGAAAAAAACTTCGTCAATGAAGGAATAATTCGTAATAAATCTCTTTCAGCACCACCCATGGGCGCAAAACTACCTTTCGCTACTATCAAACTTGGGCGAACCTCTTCTCCCAACTCCGAATAACTGTTCATCAGGTCTCACATAACCCGTTCTCATTTAAGGGCAACATGTTATCGGGATATCATGNTAAGNCGTGTTCTGTTNGCACGTGGAGCATCTTTNCCAACAAANAANGGNCTNGGAAGGGCGCACNATTCTATAGAATCNATACTCAATAATGCNCTTGTCCCNAATTGGACTAAAGNATCAGTAGTAGAGCATGAAATTACATCCAATATCTTTCTAAGGTTANTNAATAGATGGATAAANCATCCNAAAANNGTTACTTTTGAAGCNTCCAAAGAAGGNATTGATTTATTGCATATTACNGATCAAGAACANGCACATTTAGTACCATATAATTCATCAATTCCAGTAGCAGTAACAATTCATGATTTTTTCCATATTAGACCTAGAACAATAGAAGCTGGGGACGTATATGTCTCGGTAGGTGAAAATAAACCAAATTTAATTCGAAAAAGAGATTTAAAAAAGTTAAAATCCGGATTACTCAGAGCTGATATCTTAATTTGTATTTCCGAAGAAACTAAATTAGAAGCCGAGAAAATGTTCCCCTCAAAAAAGACTTTTTTGGTAAGAAATGATGTAGATGTTGACTATTGGAATCCTTATAAAAATCCTGTTTCAAGAGATATTATATCTGATTTTGATATCGATTCGAAATGTTTAGTCATTACGGTAGGAACTAATGCACCTCGAAAAAGACTTGACTTCATCCAGAAAGTTTTCTTACATCTTCCTAAAAATATAAGAGAAGATATTAATCTAGTAAACATAGGTAGTGAAATTAAAGTATCAGAAAAACAACTTATTTCCTTTTTCCAGCATGCTGAGGCATTATTATTTCCAAGTATTTCAGAAGGTTTTGGATATCCTCCTGCTGAAGCGATGGCTGCTGGATGCCCAGTTATAGCTGCAGATTTACCTGCACATAACGAAATCATTCCTAAGAATTGCTTGGTCGATTCTATAAACATAGATCAATGGGTCTCAAGGATTATCAAAATTCATGAGGATTGGCTTAGGTCAGGAAAGGCGGACAGAATACCAGATGATAAATTAATTAAGCATGTCAATGATTTATTAAGTCCTAAGAAACATGGTTTAGAATTATCTAAGGCATATGATAAAGCAATTAACTCATTTAAGAAGTAATCTATTACTTTTATTCATAAAGAAATATTCACTTTTATCAACAATACTCACTGCTATAAATACACAAAGACTATCGGAGGTTTAACTATGCTTCGCGTTACTTCTCTCAAGAAAGGCTTTGGTTCGGGAAGAAGTAGGCTCGAAGTTCTAAAAGGTGTAAATTTGGAGATTACTTCTGGAGAATTAGTAGCATTAATGGGGCCTTCTGGCTGCGGAAAATCCACACTTCTAAATATAATTGGAGGGATTCTGGATGCTGATTCAGGGAGTATATCGTTAAAAGAATTCGAATATGGTACGAAACCACCAAATAAAGTTGTTGACGTACGCAGAAATGGTGTAGGATGGATATTTCAGGATTTCCATCTTGTAGATAGATTATCTGCACTTGATAATGTAATTTTTTCTTTAGAATTAGCTGGCATTCCTTCTCCAGAGGCTTCCATGAGAGCGAGAGAGGCGTTGATAAGAGTTAATCTCGGTGACAGAATGGATTTTATCCCTGACCAATTATCTGGTGGTCAACAACAAAGAGTAGCCATAGCCCGAGCTATTGCAGGTAACCGACCTTTGTTGTTAGCAGATGAACCAACTGGTAATTTAGATGTCAAGAGCGGTGAAGAAATAATTGATTTATTCAAAGAGTTGGCAAGAGATGATGTATCAATATTGATGGTAACTCATGATCCTATTTTAGCATCAAAGGCAGATAGAATGTTGTTACTAAAAGATGGTGTAACGGCTGCGTCTGATATTCGTTCAGCATGGGGAGAAGATAATGTGGGTGAGGAAGAATGAATTCTTCTGATGGTAGTGATTTGATGGATAAAATCGCAATGAGAGAGGGAGAACAAGGAGATAATAATCTTATATCTCAATTTGAAAATCAATCCGAAGATAAAATTTCAGGAAATATAAATTTTCTTGATTATTTAAAATCACTACCAATTACTAGTAGGATTATTTCCTTGCCTGACAATATTATAATGGCATCTAAGAGTTCTTGGAGAGGTCGTGAAAGAGTATTAGCGGCTTTTGCTGGAGTTTTTTTGGCATCATTAGTAATTACTACAGTGTTAGCATACTCTGTAGGGTTGTCAACTGCATTCCTTCAGGGAGCTTTGGAGAATGATGTTTTTGATGCTCAGATAGCATTTGATGAAGATCCAGGAAGAGATTTCAGAACCAATGACTCTGTAGTTTGGGAATCAATGTGTGATGAACTAATTGCAATTGAAGGAATATCTGATTGTGGAATTGTCTATGGAAGACAAGGAATACGGGCAAATAGTATTTTTGATGATAGTAATCTCAAAGCTCAACCACTAGTAGTTGAATCTGTTACAGCTTCTATCGGAGATTGGAAAAATGTAAGTTGGGCCTATCCAGAGGCAACAGAACAAGGTCCTCCTATAAATGACAACAGGCCAATTAGATTCTATGGTGATGGTGTTTGGGATGGAGAGTTGGGAGAACGACATGCTAGAGATATTCTTTATGGGACCTGGCCTTCTAACCATCTTGATGCGGAAAACAATAGAAGTATAATTCTCCCTTCTCAAATTGCTAGTAGAGCAGGAGTTTCAATAAATGATACTATTGATTCATTGACTTTCACCTTCGTCACCGATGCTGCTGGAGGGTCAAGTTTAGAGGATATTTCTGAAAGTTGTTTGGGCGAGCTTGAAATAAATTTTGAATCAGGTTTTCAATTCTGTAGAGAAAATATCACTGTTAATAATTTAAAAGTTTCAGCCATATATCAAGAAGGACAATTTGGAAATCCAACATTATTATTCAATCCAGTAATTGTATCAGATTCAGTACTTGATGATTCCCAAAAATTAGTCTTAATGGATAATGATCATGGATATCTAGGTGTTTCAGTTGATAGAAATTTATTGCCTTCTTCTTCAACATCAGCTGCCACTTCTTGGCTCAATGACTTAGAAGAAACTGTAGAAGAAAAAGAATATGCTGATTCTTCAATTAAAGTACGTTATAATGATGTAATTTCCGGGACAATAGTATTCCTAAACATATTTTTAGGTATTATTCAAGTATTTGATTATATTCTAATGATACCAATTATAATTTTATCTTTTTCCGTTCTTATCTATGGACTCGTATTATCATTAGAACAGAGAAAAAGAGAAGTATCGATACAGCGAGTAATTGGAGGTACTGAAAGTAATTTAACAGGAATGATTTTATTGGAACTTGCAGTTTTAGGATTTATAGGTTGGTTTACTGGTTACATCTTAGCATTGTTATCCGTTCCATTAGTACTGGATGCAGTAGGTTTTATGTCATTCCGATCATCTGGAACAGAGATAAATCCAACATTATCGTTCGCTTCTACTTCTTTCGTCATTCTAATTAATGTTGGTTTAACTTTGCTTTTCGGAAGAACTAGGGTTAAAGATTTCTTAAGTATTGAAATAGACGAGGGCGTTAGAAAGGTAGCAAGATTGAAGAAATCTAGATTATGGTTACATATTGGAATCTTTGTAATTGGTGCCTTATCCTTCTTGGAAAGTTGGATACAAAGTAATGGAGGATGGGGTCCATTCGACTCGAGAGGAATCTTTTCAAATTTCATTGTTAATGCTTTATTATTATTATTTGGTCCCTTTATGCTATGGATAGGTGGAGCACTTGTACTTGGTCGCTTAGGAGCTGCCGGCCCGAGAATTTTCACGCTAATTTTGGGATGGTCTCCTTTGGTGACAGATATCCGTCGAGGCCTCAAAGGATCTGGATCTAGTGAGTCAGTCAATAGACTAGCCGTAATAATGTTACTCACATTATCAATAGTAACTTTAGCCGCAGTACAAGGTTATACAGGTACTCTTGTTGATGAACGCACAACTTCGGCTGAGAATGGAGCAGACCTCCAAGTACAATTTAGTTCACCAATGAGTGAAACACAAGCAAGAAATGAAATTCGACTAGCAATTGAAAGAGTTGACAATTCTAATATCAAGGATATAGACTCAATGACTTCGGTTGGAGATATATTTACCAGTCCTAAGGGCGAAGACTCAAGATTGAGGACGTGGATAGTTTTCGATGAACATGAAGAGACTCTACTTTGGGATACTCAAACAATCCCAACCCATGTAAGCGACGCCTCTTCATTGTGGAGGAATAATTGGTTTACGGCGGGCTCAGACGCCCGAAGACAACTCGGACTTTCTTCATCTGATATTGATAATTTTATTACTATTGAATATACAGATTATGACTTCTCATTTGGTCCAGATGGATTAAATATATCCACAACCGTTACAGATGCTAATATTCAATACATGGGCAGTCACAGGTGGATTCCCGGGCTAGAACCAACTCAATCTTCACAAGTTATCGTAATAGGAGAATCAACTTACAAGGCATTGGTAGGAAATCAGACAGCAAATTCCTATACTTCAAACAAATGGTTCTTTGAACTATGTAATCAAAAAGATAGATCTTGTGCAGATGCATTACGTGAGTTAAGTACTGAAGTATCAAACGTTATTGGAGTTTCATCCTCCACAGATTGGCCAACCGTTCATGAGGATAATGAGAGAAAAGGAGGTTTAATTTTTGGAACACCGGGATTGTTAAGTTTACAATTCGTTGTAGCTTCACTTGCTTCAATAGCATCAGCCTTTGTTTTCTTATCATTAGTTTTGACTCAGAGAAAGCGTGAACTTGCTATACTTCAGGCAATAGGGGCAAGTCCTAATCAAATAATTCGTCTAGTTTTGTTTGAAATTATGGCCATTCTCTTGGTAAGTATGGGGTTAGGAGTTATTCTAGGCTTGGCAATTGCTGAATCTTTCAATGGTTTCTTTGGAATATTCGGTTTTATATTTCAAATATTTTTAGGCGAATCAGCACCCATAGATAGAGAATTGATATGGCCATGGTTTGACTTGGTATTAGTGAATAGTTCTGTTTTATTTGCAGTAGTTCTAGCATTATTATATACAACCCGAAAAGCGTTAAAATCAGATTTGGCAATTGTTCTCAAGGGGGAATAAATATGAAAATAAAAAATAATATTATTCTAGAGGCAAATGGTCTTTTCCACATTTATGAGTCAAAGGCAGAAGACGGTAATGTAGTGGCACTTAGGGGAATCAATGTAGCCATAGTTGAAGGTGAGGCAGTTGCAGTTGTAGGTCCTTCTGGCTCTGGAAAATCAACTTTATTGAAATCCCTTGGAGGACTTATGAAACCTTCTGCAGGCAATGTTTCATTAGCAGGTAAAAGAATGACTAGACTTACAGGTAAAGAACTTGTTGAACTCCGTCAAAAAACTATTTCATTTATATTCCAAGATTCAAATTTGTTACCACACATGAACGCTTTGGATAACGTTGCTCAACCATTAAGACATCAAGGAATAACTCCTAGAGTTGCCAGAGCAAAAGCACAGAAATTATTGGATAGACTAGGAGTGGGCGACCGGTCTAGAGGATTACCTGAGCAACTTTCAGGAGGTGAACAACAAAGGGTTGCAATTGCAAGAGCTTTGATTACAGATCCTAAGTTGATACTTGCCGATGAGCCAACAGGCGCACTAGATCCAATAACTAGCAGAGAAGTTTTAAAATTGTTTTCAGACCTCAACAAGGACTTCGATGTAGCATTTTTATTGGTTACGCACAATAGAGAAGTAGCATCATTCTGCGATCGTTCCCTGGAGTTAAGAGAAGGAAGATTCATTGCTCAACATGGTAACGATGTAGATATTTCGGATCTTTCGGAGAGCAGGGAGTTGATTATTGATGATACTGGGACTGTAACCCTCCCTCCTGATGTTTTACTAAAAGTTGGAGGCCCTGGGCGCTTTGAGATTCCTGTTAATGAAAAAGATAAGATTCATTTAGAACGTGTTGAAAATGAAAAGATTGAGATAAATATAAATAAAAAATTTATCCTTTCTCCAATTTGTCCTGCTTGTTTCCATAAATATTCTGAATCAGCAACACAATTATGTCCTGAATGTGGATCTAGTAGGCCAATGGTTGAAAGCAATAATTAATGAACCAAATACTTTGTCATTTTTTTTATGTTACCTTCATTTAATGTTCTAGGAAGTAAATTATTACAGTGTTCTATGGATCCCTTGACTGGATGGTTTAGGGATGGATGTTGTAATACTGATAGGAATGATAGATCGTTACATACGGTTTGTTGCATCGTTACAGACGATTTCCTAAAATTCGCTCTTTCAAGAGGTAATGACTTAATTACACCCGCTCCTCAATTTAATTTTCCAGGACTAAAAGCCGGAGACCGCTGGTGCGTTTGCGCTCAGACTTGGCAAGACGCATTCGAAACAGGAAATGCTTGTCCTGTAGTATTAGAGGCGACTCATGAGGAAACTTTACAGATTATTTCTTTAAATAATTTAAAAGAATTTAAATGTTAATATCTTTAGAAACAATCTCTTGTTTCTCCACTATTTGTTCCATCAGGACAAACCGTGTAATACCATTCTGCTCCACTAAAATCTGTGCCATCTATTATTGCACCCGTTAAATCTGAAAATTGTAAATCAACACCTTTCAGACTAGCATCGGTCAGATCTGTAAAATTTAAATCTGCGTAAGTCATATTTGCCCCATCAAATACAACTCCTCTAAAACCAGCATTTGATGCCTTAATTAAATGAAGGTTACTGTTTTTGAATACACTATCTCTAAAATTACTTTCCGTCATATCTGCATTCTCTAGATTAGCAGATTCGAAATCAGATTCAAAGGCTATAGTATGTGATAAATTTGCAAATATTAAGGAACTGTAAAAGAAATTAGAATACTTCATCTCTGAAAATGCTATATTTGCAGAAAAAAAGTTTGCCCCCAAGAAAAAACCTTCATTCATATTTGCCTCAGATAAGTCAGCATAAGTAAAATCAACTATGCCGAAGTCAGATCCTGATAAGTCAGATCCTGATGCATTTGCATTAGTCCAATTCGTTCCATCAAAATTAGTATTTGCTAAATTTAAGCCACTAAGATCGAGATATCTAAAATCACCAGTTTCCAATGCTTCAAGGACTGCAGGATCTACTTTATCAGGAGGAGCTGTACATCCCGATAGAATAGATAGAATTACGACAATAGCCATCAATGACTTGCCTAATTCCATGCTTCCTCGTCATGCTATCTGTGAATTAAATATGTTCATAGAAAGAATATTAATGAAGACATACTACCTAAATCATGAATTATGTCACTCATCTAGAATGCGCCTTTACTGGAGAGAAAGTTGAAAAGGGAATTCCACATACTTTATCTTCAAACGGCAAACCTTTGTTGGTTAAATACGACTTAGAGAAAATCAAAAAAGAAGTTAATAGAGAAGATATAGAAACTTCTTCTGAACCAGGTTTTTGGAAATATTCGCCATTATTACCAGTTTCTAATCCTGAAAATAAAATTTCCTTAGGTGAGGTCATAACTCCTTTAATTACCTTAAAAAGTAGTTTAGATCATCTGAAAGTTCCCTATGGAAATGTAGTTGTTAAAGATGAATCCCGTCTACCAACAGGGTCATTCAAGGCTAGAGGATTAGCTATGGCTGTTTCAATGGCAAAAGAATTTGGCTTCAAACATCTTGCTATACCTACTAACGGGAATGCAGGTTCGGCTTTAGCCGCATATGCTGCAAGAGCCGGCCTTAAATCCACGGTCTTATGTCCTGATAATACACCTGTAATCAACACTTCAGAGACTTTAGCACAAGGTGCTGATACGTTTTTAGTTAATGGATTAATAGGAGATTGTGGTAAAATAATTAATGAAGGTAAAAAAGAGATAGGATGGTTTGCTGTTTCAACGCTTAAAGAACCATATCGTATTGAAGGCAAAAAAACCATGGGACTTGAATTAGCTCAACAATTAGGATGGAATTTGCCTGATGTAATATTTTATCCCACTGGGGGCGGAACAGGTTTAATTGGAATGTGGAAAGCCTTTCATGAATTACTTGAATTAGGATGGATAAATTGTAAATTACCAAGGATGGTTGCAGTCCAGTCTACAGGTTGTGCCCCAATTGTAAAGGCATGGGATGAAGATAAGAGACATGCAGAATTTTGGGAAAATGCTGAAACATTAGCAAGTGGAATTCGAGTTTCCTCTGCAATAGGAGATTTTCTTATTCTAGATGCGATTAAAGAATCGGGCGGTTTTGCAATTGCAGTCACAGATGAGCACATCACTAAAGTTTGTGACGACATAGGACAAAAAGACGGATTTCTCCTTTCTCCCGAAGGGGCTGCAACCTTTGCTGCGTATGAAATAGCTATTGAAAAAGGGTTAGTGGATAAAAATGACAAAACAGTACTTTTCAACACCGCAACGGGATTAAAATATCCCTTACCAGAAGTAACAAAAAGATTGAACAAAGAAGATGTATTTGATTCATCTAAATTTAAATAATATTCCTTCAACGTAATTTTTTTAATATTCTCATATTACATATTTATTGTTTGTTTCTATGAAGACTTTCATAACCAATTGATTACCGCATTGGGTCGGTGTGGAATACTACACTAACTGAGGTTAAGTAAATGAAGTATAAAAAAAATCAAATTTCCACTATCTTAATAATAATCATGATGATGATTTCCGCAGGTTGTCTAGGAAATGATTCTGATGAAAATGATGTTGATGATGTCCAAAATGATATCATAGTCACAGGGTGCATGGATGCTTCAGCGATTAATTTTGATCCTAATGCTACAACTTCCGAACCTGATAGTTGTGAATTTTTAGAGGACGACTCTATTGATTTATTATCCATACCTCATATAGATGGCTGTGATAATACTAATCCGATACATTGTATGCTACCATTCCCTTCTGATGCATTTTTAGTTGAAGACGATTCTACGGTTACAGGAAAAAGAATTTCATATTCTCCTAATACAATTCCTAAATCAGGAACTGTCGGTCAGATTAATATTCCAATAATAAATCAATTAGATGGAGCTAGCCCAAATACTCAGATAATGACTGCATTTGATTCAGAACCTGATGTATCTGAGATGGCAGGCCAGTATAATATTGAAAAAAGCTTAGAAATAGGGCACCCATCAATGATTATTAATCAAGTCACAGGTGAAATAGTTCCACATTGGACTGAATTAGATATCAGATCTGATATTAGTGAACCAACTATTATCCATTTAAGGACCATTGAAGCGCTAGATCATAATACGTCCTATGTAGTTCTATTTAGTAATCTTCAAGATTCAGATGGTAATCTAATCGATGCACCTGTCGGTTTTGCGGCTTTACGAGATAATGTAATAACTAATTCTCCTGATATCGAAGAAAGAAGATCCAATTTTAATTTATTATTTTCATGGATTACAGAAAATACTGACAGATCAATCAATTCTTTACAAACTGCATGGGTTTTCAATACCGCATCTACAGAATCAATCTTAGGCCCATTACTTTCTATGAGAAATGATGCCTTAGACAGAATAGGTGAGAATGGAATAAATTGTACAGTAGAGACTAACGAAGAAGTCATGGATGAAAGTGGAAATCGAAGTCATTGGATGATTACAGGGACTTTTACAGCACCTCAATACACTGAATCGTTTTACCCTCCTACTTTAATCAGAAGAACCTCAGATACAGATCGAACTCCTGTTTTTGTTGAAAATAGAGAAATACCATTTTGGTTATTGATTCCAAAAACTGCCATATCTAAACCAGCTGATCTAACAATATGGGGGCATGGCTTCTTAGGAACAGGCGATACTTCTGGATTATATGGCTGGGCTAATGAAAATAATGCAGCCATGCTAGGCACTAGCTTCTATGGTTGGGCAAGTGATGATACCTTAAGCATAGAATATGCGGTTTTAAATATGGAAAATTTCCAACATCAAGCAGAAAGACTAGAACAATCAATGATAAATCAAGTAGTTATGATTAAGTCCTTTATGGGCGTTTGCTCTGATTTACCTGAATTATATCACAATGGTACTTCTCTAGTTGATGTTTCTTCTCCGGTATATACTGGCTACTCTAATGGTGCTATTAGAGGGCCATCAATAATCGGGCTTTCTCCAGATCTTAAACGCGGAGTTTTATGGGCAGGGGGTTCTTCCTTTTCACACATCATTGAAAGATGCACTCAATATGATCGCTTCCATTTCATATTTGCGAGTGAATGGGGATATGCAAGCCAACTTGATAGGGCAGTTGCAATATCTATAATGCAATCTCTTTGGGACTCAGTAGAAGCGGATACCTTTCTCTCTCTCAGGGAAGAAGGGTATCTAGACCAAGTTGATCCATACGAATTAATGACATTATTTTCCATTGCTGATTTACAAATATCAAATATCTCATCATCTAGAATGATGAGAACAGCCAATATGCCAATTTTGAATTCTTCAACCATATTACCATATGGAATTGATGTAGTTAATGACACCCACCAAGGCTCCATAGGAGTATTCTTTGATGGAGGATATGTTCATGCACCGGATGGTAATGAATATGGAGAAGAACCGCATCCGGCACATAATGCCATCGGTGGATTAAAAATTGCCAGAGATATGGCGTTTAATTTCCTCCAACATCAAGATATTACTGATACTTGTTTTGGGGACTGTACATTTTCACCTGATAATTTAAGTTGGAGTTAGAAAGATATATATTAAGAGAATTTCATTATGAATCTTTAAATTCTTAGTTCTCTTCTTTTCGCTTTTCCTTGAGAAATTTTACTAACGATTCTATATTTTCAAATTCTATTGTCACCATGCTGATGCTATCGCAGTCTTGACAAATGAATCTTTTACCTGTCTCATAACCCATGTAAGGCGCTATTCGAGGACTAAAACAATTAGAGCAAACCTCAATTACCTCATTCCCCTTACCTCTGTCATCGAAGTTCATATCGCCTTAATACTTCATCTATCTAATAAATTGTTGTAATAATAAAATATTTTACAAATACGTAGACAAGTCTAAAACAAACCCAGTAAAAGATAGTTTATGCAAGAATATCCCGATAAAACTATTTTGAATTCAGAAATGGATACTTCACTATATGGTTTCTATGCTTCCTTGGCAGCTGGAGGTTTTTTATTGGCATATGCTATTTATTATGTGACAGTAGTAAATGTATCTAGTGATTATGCATACCTAACTCTGGGAATTGTTACAGGAATGATAGCTTTATCATGTGCCATTCTTCATGAATGGTTCAGAAAAACTAAGGGTCAAGAGAGAGATGAAAATGCTATAGAGGAATATTCTTCTGCTACAGCAATTTTAATGGGGTCACTTTCTGCAATTTGGCTTTCAAGATTTTTAGTTTTTTATATGGGGCGGGAAAATACGTGGATTACAGTCCAAGAAGATCCAATATGGATGCCAGTTTGGCTATCTCTACTTCAGACTGTTTCTTTAATTTTAGTTATGGAATTCAGCATAGCAATGATTCTTAGACACTCATTAGGTACGCTTCCAAGAACTGTAGTTATATTAGCACCAGTAAGCCTAGCATTTAGTGCAATTTCAATTTGGATGGATTATTCTAACAATAATCTCGATATCTTCCTCACCCTTTCTTTCATTTTGTTAATGGCAAGCTCGATTATTGCATCTCTTCGCCTCAATCGTTCAGTGTTGTATCTATTATCATGCGGACTAGCAGTAATTTTACCATTGTTATTAGGAATTAATGATATTGGACACATGAGCTTATTGGTACCATTTGTGATAATAATAGGAATTACTGCTACAGATAGAAGCTTATCCCAACAAATGATAGAAAGAGGCTCGGGAGTCGTAGTGGTCGGTATATTATTCGCACAAATTATTGCTGCTGGTAATGAAACCCCATATGTTTTTACAGGGCTAATAGAAAGCTCCGAGCCATTTGGTCTAACTTTTTGGTTATGGATGTCATTATTGATTGGTTGGTTTGCACCTACGGCAATGCTGAGAACTCCTGCGATGCCAATAGCACTTCCATTGGCTCTAATCCTCCTATCTTCCGAGGCAGCATTAATTGGATGGTTTGTGGGAATAATTGCCTTTATCTATTTAGAAACTAGAGAACAAGCAAGAGATTGGGTTGTAAGATCAACTTATGCTGCTACAGTTTTTGCTTGGTGGATTACAATTGTAATTAGTTCAGAAAATGAAATGAATTTTTTTAGTATCGGTAATTATTCACTAGATGCAACTACTGGCTCCATGTTCATTCTTTTTCCAATAATTCTCGCAATGGGTTTTTGGGGACAAAGCCGAGGAAGATTTAGTAATTATGTACCTTCTATAGTGATATTGGTTGCTTCATTCAATCCTATAACTCCTACAAATACAATATTTTTGTTATTTATATTTATTTCCGCGATGATTCAATTTTATCAATTTAGTAAATCAAGGGATAAAAATTTCCAATCTTTAATCGATAAAAATGCTTATGCAATTTTTCTACTTCTGCCAATAATTATAGTTTCACTAAGAACTATACCTGAATTCGAAATTTACAATATAAGACCCTTTTCATTGGTTATTGCATTAATCATATTGTCAATCATCAATATCTATAGAAAACCTTCTGAAAATTTAGTTTTAAGACCTGAATTTGCTTCTGTAATAATATTATTATTTATTTTTATTGCAGAAAGTATTTCAGAAAATACAAATAACTCTGATAGAATTATATTATTAGTATTGATAGGCGTGGCCTCATCTTCTACTTTACTCGCAGTTGAAGCGGGTGCAATGAGAAAGTCCACACCTCTTGAAAGATTATTTGGGATTGCATATTTACTCCCTATTGCTGCGATATCCTCAATCATTATGCTATTGGAAGATGCAAATATTCTCTCTTTAGTATTGCATGACTTATTGATATTATCTGCACCATTGATCGTTAATTTAAGACTAAAAAGAATATATGATTTATCTCAAGGTGCCAGAAATTTTGGTACACTTACTTTACTCACCCTTTTATTTATTGGATTAACTGATATTTCTGGAGGATTGCTTGCTGTACCAATTTTTTCTCTAGCTATTTATAGGGCAACTAAACATGTTTCCACTCCAATTCTTCTTTTATCGCCCTTTTTTGCAATCATATATTCAACTATATTTGGAAATAATTATTCTGACAATTCAATACTTTGGTATTCTTTAGGAAGTATACCATATCTAGGCGAATTTTCGAATTTATTAATTTTTGATACACCTCGTTGGGTTTCTTTGCTATTGTTATCAATACCTCTGATGATTTTATTCAATATTTCTAAGGAAAAACAACGACCAGAAGGATCAAGATATGGTCCAGAGCAATTTTTTGGACCTTTAATTGCTACATTGTTGGGGCTTTCCTTTTTACTCCCCGATGAAAAATTGGCCCCAATATTTATTGTATCTTTACTCACTTATGGATCGTGGAAGTATGGATTATTACATTGGTTTTGGGTAACGCCTATCGCGACGTATTGGGCAATCCTAAATCTGTTAGAATTGATAGATTCACCTAGTATTTACCCATTAGAATATGCAACATTTGTAGCAGGTATTATTGGTTTAATACAGTATTTATTGATAAAAAATGGAATGTTGTATATTAATGCCAAAGAGTTCTTTTCTCTTGACGAATTACGATATTTAGCTCCAACATCAAGAATAATGGCATATTGCTTTTTATTGGTACCCGATGGTATCAGTGATTTTCTACCATTTTTGACAAGTTTGCTAATTACTCTTGATACTTTCAAAAATAACCGACCTTGGCTATTCCATTGTTCTATTATACTTCAAACATTTACTCTGACACTTGCATTGGATGGGGTAGATTTCGGATATATTTCACTGTTGCCACTTACGTATGGATTGTACATGATATATTGTTCATGGGCTGAATATAATCCATTTCCAGAAACTAAATTTAAAGAAAATGATATGAAAGAAGAAATAATAGATGCTTATATCTTTGACTATCAATATAATTTAGGGTTAATTGGTTCCTTGTTGACAATTTCATTCATTATTCCCTTTTCAGATTCAATATCTCAGGATTATTTGTTTGAAGTAGTATTAATTTTTACATCTGCCCATCATATGATTTTAGGATTTAAGAGAGATCAAGGTTGGAGGAGAATATTTGGACTAATTGGTCTACCGTCAGGAATAATATCTTTCGGTGTTGAATTTGAAGGACTAATTTTAGTTTTGTCATTATTCTTAGCGGCATTAACACTAATTGGACAAGCTGTATTGTATTCTTCCAGAGGAGGCTTAGGGATAGGTAGTACTATAGAGGGCGAACAACCAATTATGTCAAAAGTGGGATTACCTTCTAAAATTAATAATGATGCCACTAAGACTTCTCCACCAGATAAACATTCTACTATTTCAGTTCCTGCTGATTCCAATACGATCAAATTAGCTAAGCAAGTTATAGAAGAAAATATTATTTCCGATTCATTATTTTATTCTGACAAATCTAATTTTAGTATAAAACTAGACAGGGTATTAATTGAAAAGATGGAAAGTAATATCGAAGATGCATATAAATCATTTGATCCTTCTTTATGGTCTCCTGTTTTGAGAATAAATTCCAACGGTCAACTATTACTAGAATGGGAAAGAATTTAAAAAAATATATATTTATTCTAGTTTACTTGTATAATATCAATTAAACGACCCTTTATATCTAAACTTTTATCATGTTATTAATGAGTGAGAAGATGACAGATACCGATAAACTTTGGATGAGGCTTGAGAAACAAATCAAATCTGATTTTTTTATGACCAAAAGTGAGTAAGCTTGATTTAAAAAATTTCTAAATCCTTGATGGATAGTATAATCTCCTATTAGTCGTGCGGAGAGAATATGAAATACGTCGCTTCGATTATTGGGTTAATGATGATATCCCTTCCTCTGTCAGGATGTCTTCAGTCTTCTAATAATTCCTTTTTTTCCGATGAACCCTCAAGAATAGAAGGTGAATTTGTTACAGATTCCATGGGTATGCCCGTAGACATTGCGCTCTATGAGAGTATTCTTGAAATGCCTTTTGATTTCATTTTCAGTAATGTTGGTGAAGATGGCCCAGAACCTAGTATTGGTATTACTTCAAGTGGATGTATCTTTTTTATTGCAATGGAGTTGCCCATGAGGTCTTGTGATCACGGACTTTCTTGGGAAAATACTCGAGATTTTACACAGGCCCCATTTACCAGTGATCCATATGGTTGGGTAGATCCNGTTACTGACCGNGTTTTCAATATCCATATGATGGGTCTCGAATCGACATGGATAGGATGGTCNGATAATGATGGCGAATCATGGTTAGGTAANCCACACGATTCCGGNCCTTTGCCATTAAATGATCATATNAAACTNGCAACTGGGCCNTGGACAANTGATGGCTATGGAATACCTGGAACATTAACGCCATTATATGATGAAGCTGTATATTTTTGCTATAACAAACTTGCGGGAATTTTTTGTTACACTAGTTTTGATGGAGGTGCTACTTTTGAGGTAGGTGGTCAGATATATGGCCTAGCTACAACAAATGGAGGATTACATGGTGCAATAACTACTGCTCCTGATGGTACTGTATATGTTACTCCTAGAGTCGAAACTCCTACTGTGATATTTTCAAAAGATAATGGTTTAACATGGGATACTCGTGAAATGGGCGAGGATGTAGGAACTCCAAATCCTCGTAAAAATTCCGAAGTTGCTACTGATACTAATTCTAACGCATATCATATTTGGTCAGGTTCAGATTTTGGAGTTTANATGTCACATAGTACAGATTCTGGAGAGTCATGGAGTCAAGAAAGTGTTCGAATCAGTCCAGTAGAAGTAATTTCAACAACCTTTCCTCAGATTGATGCTGGAGATCCTGGAAGAATAGCCATCACATATCTTGGTAGTGAAAACTCTAGTGAACTGGGNTTACCAAATATTGATGGAGAAACATGGGACGGAAATCCACATTTCGCAAGTAGTAACGTTAGTTATTATTTGTATATTACATTCAGTTTAAATGCTTTAGACCCAAATCCGATATTTCATACTCTTAGAGTTTCACCCGATCCTGTCCAGATTGGTAGCATCTGTTTGAATAGTGGAGATTGCAGAGATATTGGAGGATCTAATAGAAATTTACTAGATTTCAACGATTTACATATCGATAGAGATGGTCGCGTTTATGTAGCATTTGCAGACGGATGTACTAGTA
Source organism: Methanobacteriota archaeon (assembly GCA_002719615.1). Lineage (GTDB taxonomy): Archaea > Thermoplasmatota > Poseidoniia > Poseidoniales > Thalassarchaeaceae > MGIIb-O3. Next base: position 19,809 of record PBHZ01000004.1, on the reverse strand, counting down.
GTTGTGCAGAGAATTTAAATTCTACCGCAGAAGATTCCCGGTCACGTTTAGGCTCTGTATATTATCTTGGCAATGGTCCAAGTTTATTTGAATCAGTTGGTATGCTTACAGAATTTTATCCTCCAGAGAATATTTAGTGTTGAGATTGATTATGTTTTAGTTTAGTAAACTATTCAAAGGTAGACCATTACTAGTACAATATGAAAATAGCACGTCACAGACTGGTTGCCGAAAATTTGAATGATTTATACAAATTAGTAGATTCAGTTATTCAGAAGACTAAACTTGAATATCCAAAATTAAGTGTAGAATTTGACGATCATATCACTAATTTGACTACTGGATTCAACCCACATTATGATCATACAGAAGGATGGTCGACGTCAATAATAATTAATCANGCTAATGAATCATTGGCATAGCTATTAAGAAAATAATTCTGTAATTGGTGATTAAACCATAATNNTCCATTTCTAAATTTGAAAATCACCAATCTTATTTAATTATAAGTCATTCAGCATTATCTGTGAGTGACACAAAATCCAGCCAAGTTGCTGGTTTAATTCGTAAAAGACCTTTTGTATTTCTAGCTCTAATGCTTATCATACCTCTATTCGTAACTGCACCACACGTCTTACTTGACTCAGAAACTCCGCAAGGCATAATTATTCAATCTCCAGAAATTCATGACCCGCTGAGTGACGGATTTATCCTAATCATTCTAGATGGCGTTGGTGAAAATTGGATGCTTGATGAAGTGAATATGCCCCTTTTAAACGAGCGAAGAGAGACTGGAGCAACATTAAATCTGAGAACGGGCCCACTTACTCTATCGGCAACTTGTGTTTCTGAAATTATGAACGGAGTACCTAATTCTCCAAGCGATGGGCTGCGAAATTTCAATCTACAACATCCCGGGGGAGATGATCCCTGGACTTTAGCCTCAGAAATTGGAGTCTCAAACACAAATTCACCATATAATGTTGGGTTAGTAGGTAGTTACGTCTATGGTAATATGTATGGGGATATGGAAAATTTGGATTTTATAGATACTTTCCTCGGTCATGCAGACTATTATCAAGGAGATGAAGATACTGCAGCAGTTCTTTTTCGATGGTTTGAAAACAATTCTCATAATGTAATAGGTGCTCATTTTTCAGGACCAGATAAAGTAGGACATAGATGGGGAACAACTGGAGAAAAATATGCAGAAAAGATTACACANATAGATGGTTTAATCGATGAAGTACTGGAAGAAGTTCCTGAAAATTGGACAATAATAGTTACTGCAGATCATGGTATGACAAAACTAGGAACTCATGGCTCATCACAAGATGTAACTAGAGAAGTTGCTGCACTTGTTTGGGGNCCTCATATTATACCAGGTTCACAATCAGAGGGGCATCAACGGGATATTCCAGCTTTATCAATAGCCGTTTTAGATCTCCCTTTTCCTGTCCAATTACATGGTCAAATACCATTAGATATTCTTAATATTTCGGCAGTAGAAAGAAATGAATTAGAGAAATGGAATTGGCAGGCGGCTTATGAAAGGCAAATCTTCCTCCAGTCAATTGATAGGCCTGCAGCCAAAGATATAAGCCCTAATATTATTGAATGGGAAAAAATACCAATAGATGCTGAGTTTACTAGATTCATCGACTTGTTAATTTCAGCCAGTACTTGGAGTCTTCTTGCAGCTTCNGCAATTCTTTTGGTTGGGATGGGATCTCCAAAAACTATTGAAGAGCGCAGAGTTACTTCAATTTTTATTACCGTTTTAACTATCATGATCTTGAGTCATTCCTTTATTGGATATGTAACTGTATTTCCTCGTCTCATTGGTGCTTTCTCATCATTATGGATAGTATGGTGGACACTAAATAATTACCAGAAGAATTCTAATAAAGAAGAAAAAATTAGAAACTGGATTAACTCAATGCCAAATTGGTGGCCGTGGTTAGCNGCCGCTTTAGTCCTGAGCTTCGGCAGTATTCGATTATGGTTTACTCTAATCCCACTAACTTGGATAGTCTTGAACCAAAGATTTAGAAATAATAAATTTCAGAATAAAAATGAAAAATTAGCACTTTCTATATTAGGTTTCATTTCATTTCTTGGTATAACTGGAGTTCATGAACGACTCGTAGGCGAACATTGGGTTTTACATTTAGTCCAACTAGGATGGCCAGAAAATACTACTGGAATCTTATTTAGTGTTTTTATTTTATCACTTACTGGTCCTATTTACAATAATCTCAGTAGTAAGAAAGAATCCAATAAACAAGGAATATTTATTTCAATTTGGTTACTATTGATTCTATTTGTAAATTGGCTTGAAATATCAAATATTGATTTACTAACTTTACTGATTATATTATTAGTTGGAATAANAGGGCTTTTACATAGAACAAATATTTTTTCCGGTCAACTATTGAATATAAAATTACCAAAAGAACTTGATATTATTGCATTGGGAGGATTTTTGGTTCTGACATGGGGGGCATGGTCAGCATCAATCACTCTTTTGTTGATATCCTCAATTGATGTACTTATGCGAACACAATGGAAATGGATAACTTTAGAGAAATACAACTTGAAAAATCCTAAACCATTTATTGCTGCTGCTGTATTACCTTTAGTAATGTGGATACTTTGGTGGACAATGCTGGGACAAGTAAATGGATTAGAAGCGTGGGCACTTCCTCATCCAAGAGAATTAGATCCTGGTAGAATAGTTGTGAAAGGAGGATATGTCGGTGCGAGAGATAATCCACCAACAGAATGGATGTCATTGCTTATTGCTTTGCCATTATTATTATCATCCACTGCCNTAGTTTCAAAATTAAGACAAAGAAACCTATCCCTAAGGCCATATGCGCTNGCACTCTCTCTTCAGTTAGTTGGTTGTTTTGCAACCTTAGCCTTCGCCCCCCCATTCCCTCGTCTGGTATTTAGTTTAACTTGGAATATTGTATTTTCTATATTTCAAATTCTTGCAGTTTTATTGTCATTAAGTTTAGAATCAACAAATAAAAAAATAAATCAAATGAATATCAAAATTCTCATATCAGATTGATATCATAGAAAAGCATCTAAGTTATATTACATCTGAGCAATTATGGAATAAGCAGTAGCATCTCAGTGGACTGCACTTGTCCATTGAAATAATTTATTTATTATTTGAAGGTTAAAATATGTCAAACATCAGAAATAACAAAAAACCAATACCTACGTCTAAACAGATGTATTTTTGGATATTATTTTTTTCTTGGGTATTTATTTGTTTACTAACAATGGGATTATTAAATTCTTTTTTCCAACCAGAAGCAGGTTACGTAGAAGGGNACGTGGAAGAAGGTACAGAATGGTTTGAAGAGTATGATGAGATTAGATCAACACTTAATGGAAGAACCTANACTAGGGATGAATATCGATGTTTTGCATATCTAAATTATACATATTCGGTAAATGGAGATATTTATTTCGGCAGTAATGGTCAGCCTGTAGAATACACTCTTTCTAAATCTAGCAATAGTTGCATTAATTATGCATTAGAATATTATTCTTCTTCATTCAATATTTCAGTTTGGTATTATCCCGATGATCCCGCCAATAGTCGTTTAACTGAAGATGTTGAAGAAATAACTGACACACTAGCATGTTGTTGTTGTTTTCAGTTTTTCATTGGATTATTTATGATTTATTTTGTGATACATAGAACCAATAATAATTATGATACTCCAATTTCCTTCGAAAATAATTTTTCAATTAATCAGTCAGTAGCAGCAGTAACCTTGGAACAGAGAGATACCAATCCAAATTCAGTATTGGTAATTTTTAAAAAAATCATTGGACTNTTTCTCATAATTTTTAGTATATTACCGCTTTATATTGTATANGAAGCAAATACCAAACCTACTGTAAATGCAGGAGGAGATCTTTCTATTCCTTTCACTTGTTGTGGTACACTCGGCATTATAATCGGCTTTATTTTATTACTTCACTCGAAGAGAAATAAAAACAAAGAAGTACATGTCATTCTAACCAACGAAGTAATAGAGAATNCATNAAAAAATGATGATAAACCGNCCACNGATGGTGATTGGTGGGATACTTCATCGGAAATTTAACAGTGATGCTGCATTATGCCATCAATGGTACGACGCCCATGATGGTTATTGCCACTGATGCATATCCTCCAACGAGAAAAGTAAGTATTTGTGCTACGTTCATACCTCTACCATCGTCAAGGTATTAATTAAAGAGTGTTTATTTTTCATTAATCATCATATATATCTTTGTATTTAATCAAATCATTTTTACCAATATTTGAAGTTTAGATGTAACTCTCACCGTTTGTAGGAACATGGCCGATACGACACCTGACGACAGTACTTCTTGGCAAACAACAGCTGGTGAGCAATTTAGTAATTTAAAAGAGAAAATGATAGCAGCAACAGGTTACACTGGCAAGAAAGTCAAAGAAGTAAGTCAAGCCACATCTAGAGAATTAGATAAGGCAATTGCACGATGGACNCCCCTTCCTCTTTCGCCAGAAGAAATAGATCGATTAACCAATTTACGGGAATCTTTGCCCCGTGCCCCTGAAGTCCCATCGCTCGAAGACCTAGTAGAATCAATGGGAAATGTAATGATTCCAATAGACGAATATGAAAAATTATTACAATCATTTGCAGCCAATGAAGAGATAAGAAAGGAACAAGAGGGAATGTTGATAGAATCACTAGCCATAACTCAAAAATTATTAGAAACAGAAAACTCTCTGGAAAAACTTAAGATTTTAAATTCAGATCTTAAGTCAAGGAAAGATAAAAAACCCCTTCAAGATCAAGGACTTAGAGAAAGTTTAGGGACATCTCTAAGTGAAATTGTGATGCTGCTTGGCTTTTCGGTAATTTGGCTTTCATTATTAATTGGCTCTACATTATACATAGAATCTATGAATCTGGTTCTAGGCGATTATTCTGCAGATCTATTCATTTGGTCAATTGGTACAATGATTTGGTCTTTGGTACTTCTCCAACGTCTTGAAGCATTTAGAACAATTTTGGCAATGCCACTTGGAATGAGGATTCAGACTTCAATAGGAATTGGTTTAGTAACTGCTATGGCGTTACTTTTAACGAAGGAAGAATTCGCTGCAATTGGCAATGTTTGGGGTTGGACATCTACAATCGCTCTATCCGCACTCCTTCTTTCCGGTTTCATAAGAGGGTTATTTAATTCATCTAAGTACTTTATAAAATATAATAAGATAAAAGAAATAGACATAGTCCCCAAAAAATAAAATCTTTCCTTTAAAAAGACATATTAGGGTGTAACTAAACCGATATGTATGCAGATTCATACCTTTGTGCTAGTTATTCTGCTATGCTTTTCGTCAGGCTGTCTACAAATGGATGATAAGAATATGTCAGAAGATGAGGAAAATAATAAAGATGATTTAATTATTGAAGATTTAGATTACATTGAATGCATGATACATGAAGATTTAGAAAGATGTTGGAATGTTTTCATTCCTAGCACTGTAAATTTATCCGGGGCGCCTATGATAATTGATATCCATGGCAATACATTAACAATGCAACAGCAAAGAAACCTATCAGATTTTGATGATATCGCTTCTCAAAATGGTGCTATTGCAATATGGCCACAAGGCTTTGATAATTCATGGAATTCAGGCTATTGTTGTAGTACTGCGGGAGAATTAGGACTAAATGATACTGGATTAATAATGGAAATAGTGCACAAAACTATTGCCAATTATTCAATAGATGAGAACAGAATATACTTAACCGGTTGGTCAAATGGTTGTTCTTTAAGTCAGAAACTGGCAAATGAACACAGTGATACATTTACAGCTATTGCCTGCATGTCATATTATTTACTTGAAGACCCTGAACCAAATTATTCTCCTATTCCAATAATGGAGATACATGGCCTCCTCGATCAAATAATACTGTATTCTAATGATGCCATCCATCTTCCAAATATAGAGGCTCAGGAACACGGTGCTATACAGAATTTACTAATGTGGGCGGATATGAACGGTTGTGTAGATATCGCACCCGACTCAAATGAACCATCAATATTTTATTCTCAACAAACCTTTACAGATTGTGAAAATGACTCTATGGTTTCATTGGTGACTATTTATGCGGCTGATCATAATCCATACGAGAATTCATTTGGTATTTTTCCAGGTAATGGAGGAACTGTAGATACAAATGGAATAGCATGGAATTGGCTAAGTAGTTGGTCTAAATAGAAATATATTTTTTATTTAGAGATTTTTGTGCCCAACAAACCGTTTCCTTCAAATCTAGCATCCTTCTCTAGTATCCATGAGATCTGTTATCGCAGCCATCTTAGTTGTTCTAATCGCATTACCTCTTTCGTCCTCTAGTGTAGTGTTTGAAGATGATATCGAAGAAGAACGACCATGGTGGGAGACAACTTCTATGGATTTAGATCGAGACGGTATCCATGATGCCATTTGGCTTGCAATCAATAGTGACATATATGACTGGGTTAGCGACGATAATAAAATTAGTGTGATTGTTGATTTTGATCATAAACCAACTTTGGAAGATCAACAAATGCTTGAGTACGAAGTAGATTTCCAAACCCAATTTAGATATCACTTGATAGATAGTATTGCAGGTCAAGTATCTGTAGATGATATTATTGAACTTTCAAAACTCCCAGGTGTAGTTTTAGTGGAACTGGACGGTATACTAACTATTCAGATGAATGAGGTCAATGATGTTCATGGAATACCAATGATTTGGGAAGAGACTGGTTACACTGGAGAAGGCAGTGTCGTATCCATAATAGACACCGGCATAGATTCTTCACATGTAGCCTTGGATGATTTGGATGATGATAATTCAACTAATGATTGGAAAGTAATTGCCTTTTATGACCCAGTAAACAATCCAGACAAAACGAATGGAACTGAAATAAAGGCTTATGATGACCAAGGCCATGGTACACATTGCGCCGGAATAACTGCTGGTACAGGAGCACCTACTTACGAATATGTGGGAGTTGCTCCACAGGCTCAATTAGTGGGAGTAAAAGTTCTGGATTCAGGAGGCTCAGGATCTTTTGCTACAGTAATGGCAGGTATGGAATGGACAGTTGACAAGAGACATGATTTCAATATAAGGGCTGCAAGTATGAGTTTGGGAGGACTCGGCGCAATAGAGTGGACATCATCCGAAGAAGAGAGCGTAAACAGAATGGCAAATGAGATGGTTAGATCAGGAATAGCTCTCTTTATTGCTGCTGGTAATTCTGCAATCAGTGCTCAAATAGGCACACCAGGCTCAGCTGAGGATGTAATTACAGTTGGTGCATTAGATAAAGATACTTCAATTGCAGTTTATTCAAGTCAAGGGCCTACGGAAGAAGGGCGAGTTAAGCCGAATATTGCTTTTGTTGGCTCACAAGTTAATGCCCCAGAGGCAAATTCTGGAGATGGATATGTAGCATACTCTGGCACTAGTATGGCCACACCGGGTGCAGCTGGTCTTGCAGCATTGATGTACCAAGCAAATCCCGACCTTTCGCCATTTGATATTAGAAATATAATGCAAGAAACTGCAACTTACAGACAATGCCATTACATGGGAGCAAATGAGCCATGTGCTGAAGATTTAATCCCCAAAAATCGACAGAATAATGTCTATGGCCACGGTCATGTCGAAGGATTACCTGCACTACTTGAGGCTGCAAATTATGTCTATGGATTAAATACCAATATTACTTTGAATACCAGTACTCCAGTTTCAGAAGATAATAGAATATATTTGATGCCATCCGATTCTTTTGAGGTCTCTGTCATAGGTGGCGCAATGGAAGTGCAATGGAGGACATGGGATATGAGAGATAACTGGATGAACCATCCTAGTTTTAGTCCCGGAGATACAACCTTTGATGTAAGTTACAAAATGTTGGTTGATAGACTCCAGTATTTACCAGGTAATCAAATTGAAGGCAATCAAACACTAATGTTCAGAGCTATTCTAGGTGATGATGCATCGACAAATCTAGTAACTCATGTTTTCTTACTTAATGAGGATGATAATAAAGTAAATCAGGATAGAGGACTTTCCGGATTCACCTCCATAATGGGCGTTACCTCTATTATCGGCACTGCAATAATTATTGCTGGAAATCGTAAGGATTAGGTCTTAATTTGACACTTCAAGATTCATTATCTGCAGCAATTTTTGCAGGAGTTGTGGCAATTGCAGTTACATTATTGATTGAGAAGTATGGAGGGGCAGTCGGAGGAATTTTAGGTACAGTTCCTACTACAATAGTACCAGCAGCGGCTGGTATTGCATTGGCAAGTAATAATTATTCAGATCTAAATACGAGTTTAGCAATTGTCCCAGCAGGGATGTTAATTAATGGAATATTTCTTGCAAATTGGAGAATTTTACCCACATATTTTAATAATACTGAAAAGATATATACCACATTAATTATGATAACTATAATTTCTCTATCAATCTGGTCCATATGTGGTCTAATTATATTAAAAATTATACAGATTGGTTATGATTTACCTTTATCTTCATTTCAAATAGGATTGATTGGACAAATTTTATTGACCATTCTTGGAGTTATTATGTCTTGGCATATAGGACTAACTCCAAGGGGTAAGAATAAAGTGAATAAATATGTAATATTTTCAAGAGGAATTATGGCTGCAATTGCAATAGGAGTTGCGGTTTGGATTTCAGGTCTCGGATATCCTCTTCTTGCTGGTCTGGCCTCTGTTTTCCCTGCTATTTTCCTTACTAGCATGGTTGCATTATGGATTTCCCAAGGCCCATCAGTACCAATGGGCGCAGTTGGGCCAATGATATTAGGAGGCGCATCAGTTGGAGTTTATGCAATTGTAGCAATGTGGGCATTACCCAATTTCGGTATTTTATTAGGCTCAATCATGACTTGGACATTAGCAGTTATCTTTTGGTCTATTCCATGTTTTCAATTTGTAAAATGGAGACAACATAATTCTTTAAGTAGTATCTAATTTTTTGAATTATGTAACTTTTCCCATAATTCATCCAATTCAGTATACAGATTTTCTACCGAACCATCATTAAATATTTGAAAATCAGACATTTCTGCGGTTGCGTCAAGATCTTGTCCTGCAGAATCTTTTGCTTTAATTTCTTTATTTTCTTGTTCTAAAAAAATATTTTTCTCAGTAGGATCACCAGGTCTTGCCCTATCCTGTAATCTTGACCAGCGTATTTCTTCACTAGCTTTTACTTCAATAAGAAAGAAATCTCCCCTTGACCTCAACACAGTAACTTCTGCCGGAGTTCTTATAGAATCTATCACTGCATCTTCTCCATCTAATATTTTAATTAACATTTCAGCTAGAATTCCTCCTCCTCCTTGTCTTCTAAGTTCCCTTCCTCCTTCGATTAATGCATCTCTGGTGATTTCCTTATCTTGATCTCTTAGCCATGCTCTAATCGAGTCTGAACAGGAATAACTATTCATTCCCTTTTCACTAAACCATTCTACTAGGGTGGATTTGCCAGAGGCGTTTCTACCGGTCAGACCTATCAACATAATTGAGCAGGAGAGGAGGAGGAAGATATTGATTTCGTTAACCCCAATATCTTCTAGTACTTGCATATTTCAATTCTGCTTCGTGTATTGCTCGTAAAAGTGAATCACGATCTCCAGGTATCTTACCTCGTAATATTCTAGTTGCAGTTTCTTCCCCTACTCCTCTTCCCATTAAACAAATAATCGCATCTAAACCATGTGTTTTAATTAATTCAGCATTTTTTATTACCTTCTCTCTTATTTTAAAATCCTTACTCTCAATCATTTCAATGAGCCTCTTTTCCATTCTTTCTGGAGAACATGCAAGCATTGTACCTCCACAAGAAGAGCAAGAATCTAGTATTTTATTTATCCTTTCTACTCTCTTCCTAGTTCTATCGTGACAATTAATACAAACCAATGCTACTCTTTCATTCATTAATCTTAATTCTAAACGTTCTCTTAATTCTTTATCTGACCAAGATGGAAGTAATAAATCTCTTTCTGCTTTAGGAGATACTCCTAATTTGCCAGGAGGAGTATGAATTAATCTTATTGATTCTTCCTGTATTGATTTTAGTATATCCATCGTTCCTTCGATATCCATTCTTTCATGAAATAACTTATCTAATGCTTCTTCAATAACTGGTGTTCCTTTATACCTCTTCATCAAACCTCTAATGTTCACTTTTCTAGGATCTACTCCTTTTTTCAATACGCCCATCTTTTTGGCTACTTGAACAACTCTCCATCTAACACTTCGACTGTTGGGAACAGTCATTTTCAAGATTGAAGGAAGTGCTATTGCAGGAGTATCTTTTAACCATCCAATTATGTCTAATACTGTTGTTCCTGGTATCTGAAATGATATTCTGTAGGGATCAATCAAAACCCTACCCATTTTACCCTCACGCATTGAGCCCATTGACTGAATAAAATGAGCTAAAGTCTCATTTATCTTTGATCCTTTGCAAGTGTTCAATGTTATAGTACCCATTCTTTCTTCAATAGTCATAGTTTCCCCATCAGGAATTTCTCCAGTAGATTCTAAATGTTCCATGATAGAAGTAATCAAAACATCGCGGGCCGATTCACTGAGTGGATAATCATCTAATTTACTATTCATTTTTTCATCTAAAACTCCAAATGAATTAGCAGTAATTTTTCTTAAATACCCGACTTCTTCTGCTATTTTTCTGGGCACGGGGGGTAACTCACCAGCCCATACGGGCGCAGAACCACTCTCTCTTACTGGGCCAACTAACAATTCTTCTTGTTCTGGATCAGCATCAACTATCTCCCATGTCCTACCAGCCATCACAAATCTTCTAGTATTATTTATGGAATCTTCATTATTATTGTCCAATGATAACACAAAAGCTTCATCTACACTTCCTAGAATCTTTCTAGTAACTGCATCTCTAACTCTATATGAAGATTCATCAGGTATCATTGATAGGTGATCCATTCTTGTTTTACCTAATCTTCCAGCTGGAGAGAACCAACCATTTTCAAGAGATTTTGGAAGAACTTTAATGAGTTTATCTAACCACTTCTTCTTCTCTAAATCAGTATGTTCTTCTTCCCAATGAGGCCTTTCTATAGGAAAATCTCCTCCTATTTTCTCCGCTAATTCTCTCCATAATTTAGTCGTCCATTTAGTTGGATCGGAGTTTTTAGGATCTTCTATAAGACGAATTAACCATCTATCATCAAGTACTCTTAGGACTCCTAATGTATCTTCATGTTCCCATGTTTTGAAAATTGAAATTTTTTGTAAAATATTTGTTGGTTTATCTAGAGGTACGACTCCTCTTTCAATAGCCATTTGTAAAAATTGATTTGCTGCTACAACACGTGGATTTGTACGCCAACTAACTCCTCCAATTTCACCATTCATTGCTCTACGAGCTATTACGCTACATTCCGAAATACCATCAACTTCCCAGGCAAGAATTTCTCCAGCTCCAGTTCCTCCTAGGTAATGTTCAGCCCTCCCTACTCGTTGTAGTAAACTATCTACAGATCTTGGACTTTGTAACTGATGAACTTTTTTTATTGAACCAATATCAATTCCTAATTCAAGACTACTTGTACATATCAAGCCATTCAATTCACCATTCAATAATGATTTTTCCACATCCCTCCGTGTCTCAGCTGCAAGACTACCATGATGAACTCCTATTTCCAAATCAGGCATAATCCTCCTCAACCTTTGTGAGACTGTTTCTGCCGTACTTCTAGAATTTACAAATACTAAAGCAGGAAAATCTTTTTTTAGAGTCTTTGCTAATCTTCTAAATGCAGCTACAGAATCTGGAGAAATATGCCACTCTGTGGAAAGTATCTCGTCTTCAGTGCTGGCTATTTCTTTGTGCACCAAGACATCGGTTTTTCTTGGTGCTGGTCCTATTATTGGCACAGCATCTTTAGAAAACCACTTAGCAACTTCTTCAGGATTTCCTACCGTTGCTGATAATCCAATAATTTGCAATTTTTCCGGACAATATTCTTGAATTCTTTGTAAACCAACTAGTAATTGCGACCCTCTTTCAGAACCTGCCATATCATGTACTTCATCCAGAATAATCGCTTTTAATCCAGCTAGATGCTTTCTGAGTCGACTTCCTAAAAGCATTATCTGTGCAGTTTCTGGTGTCGTTATAAGTAAATTTGGAGGCTTTTTTGACTGTTTAGTTCTTTCTTTTTGAGAAGTATCGCCATGCCTGAGTCCTACAGATAATCCAACAGGTTCCAACATTTTTGATAATCTTCTATCTATATCTCTATTTAGAGCTCTTAATGGAGTAATATACAATATTGAAAGTCCACTCCAATTTTCAGTTAGACATTTAGAAATTATTGGTAAAACAGCAGATTCAGTTTTTCCACTTCCAGTAGGTGCCACAAGTAACCTATCATTTCCTTCCACTATCTCTGGTATTGCTGCTTCTTGTATTGGCGACAAAGTCCACCCTAAATCCTTAATTAAGTCATTTACGCTTGAATGCAAGCGCTCGCTGACTTCACGCATAACCTATCCTATCATGACCAATAAGAAAACCCTGTGTTCAATAATTCACTCTATTGTCGATGACTTTGTTCTGAACTACTCATGAAAGGAACTATCTCTAGTGCTTCATTCGCAACACTGATTGCCATGGCGCGTTCACGACGAAATCAGGTTGGCCCTCTAAGAAAATGGTGGAATTCACAAAGCGAAAATCACTTTAGAATAATAGGAATAATTTCTATATTATCCATTGCAACTTTCCTTTGGACAATGTCCTTTTTATTCCTTCTCGGAGGGACTACTGATCCTGAAAGAGATCATTTAGTACCACATCATTGGTTGGGATTAATAATATCTGTTATTATTTCGTTTTATGTTCTACCAGAATTCCTTTATTTTTTAGATCAAAGACAAACCTTACAGGATATTTTGAACTTAGACTCCAGATCAGAAGTTCTCAAAAGAAGAAAGGAAGCCGAAACTGCAGCTGATTTATTAGGATTAAAATATCGTGCAAGATTAAAAGGCTTGTATGAACAATTAGGAATAAAAGTAAAAGGTAAAAGATTTGCAATTGAATCATTACCACCAACAAGAAATAAATCTAGTAATTTAACCGAAGCTTCTGAAGAGGAGGAATGAATTGCCAACTTCAGATAAAATCAATCTATCCAATAATAATCCAGTTAACGAGTTTCTTAGAGAAGCGTTACTTGCAATAGGTTTGGTCTTACTAATCCTCGGGTCNTTGTGGATTGCTACAGGACAATTTCCTCCGATGGTGGTAGTTGAATCGGGTTCTATGATGCATGATACAGAAGACGGCTCATTAGGAGCTATAGACCCTGGTGATTTGGTATTGGTAATGAATCCAAATAGGGTGAATATAGTAACATATGTTGAAGCAATGGAAGAAGATAATCAAAATTTTGGTTATACTAGTCACGGAATGGAAGGAGATGTAATAATATATAGTAAAAATGGAGGTAGTGATACTCCAGTAATCCATCGCGCGATTCTAAAAGTTGTTTCAAATAATACTGAAGGAGGAGAAGAAACATGGGATGTTCTGGGAACATCCTTGAGAAACGTACAAAGTATAAACTTAACAATCGACTATCCCTGTATGTATCATGGTGGTACTTATAATTTAGAAATAATTGATTGGGTTCCTAATCATTCTGGATTTATTACTACTGGAGATAATCCCAATAGTAATGGTTGCAAAATAGATCAATTGGCAGCCACCGGACAAGACGGTAGGAATGGACTGAAGGATGAGGCTGGAAATCCAGTAACTGCAGTAAAAGATGAATGGGTTATTGGCGTTGCATCATCAGAAATACCTTGGATAGGCGCTATCAAGTTGTTCACCTCAAATACTCATCACTTTGTTACTGAAGAAACTTGGACAAACTTATCATTCACAATACTTTTTGTAATTTGTTCTCCAATGATATATGATTCAATATTTAGGAAAAATCAGACGCCATCAAATTCCGAAGAAGAATAATCACAAATAAGACATAATTACAGGAATTATTAGAATAAATAAGAATATAAAACTACTATTATTGCTTATTTTATTTGCCCAAGATTCTATTTTTATTGGATGGATGCCCCTATTAAAAATATCATTACAGAAAGATAGAGAAGAATGTACTCCATCTTTTACGATATGGCCTCCGTCGAATGGAACCATTGGAATAAGATTAGCAAAACCGAGTAAAAAATTAATCCAAGCCAACCAAAATAAGAATGTAAATAACATAATCATACCTGAAGTACCAATTAATGATGCAATTACCCCATCTCCCGCTGATAGCATTGCTTGTTCTCTAAGATTCATTACTTGACCATCTCCTGCAATTGGTACGCCAAGCATCAGAAGTGGCATTATAGCAGTGATNATTACNGCGCCCAGGATATTATTATCATTTATTGCATTCATTATCGATCCGTAGCTATTAACTCCTGATTCTCCATCACTCAGGCCGCTAACTCCAAGGAAAGGAATATTTGAATCAGGCCCTACTCCAATATCTTCGAGATACTTTTTCGTTTCTTCTAAATTGCAACTCTCATCTTGTTCACATAATCCAATATACCAATCATAACGATCCATTAAAGTTACATCAATATCNCTTTGACTCTGTTCAGTTTTTTCATCAAAATCAACTGCACTCCATGTTCCTGAAAGCACTGTCAAAGTTATTTCATCACCTGGTTGGAATCGATCCATTTCTTCACTAAAAATCTTATATTTGGGCACTGGAACGCCATTCATATGAGTAATTATCTCATAAGGCAAAAGTCCAGATTCTTCAGCACCTGTATCTTCAATTATTTCTACTGCATGAACTCCTGGATTTGTTGCTACAAACCCATTAGCAGTTGATGACAGTAAAATTATAACAATATATGTTGCAATTAAATTTATTGATGGGCCAGCAGCAAATAATCTCATCCTATCTCGCCNAGGGGCCCTATACATCTCTTCTTGCTCTGGTTCTGCAAAGGCTCCCATGGGCAGAGGGCCAACTAAAAGTAATCCGAAACTACGGATTTTCATTCCATGTGCTCTGGCTTGAATTCCATGACTATATTCGTGGATTATTATGGCTACTATTAATGCCAAAACTGGCCACCAAAAAGGTACAAAACTCGTAACTCCTGGTATTAGTAACAAATCTTGAGCGGGAATNGGCTCTCTTGGAGGGCTTGTAACACTACTTCCAAAACTGAATAATAGCAGTAATATTACTCCTGACATTACAAACAGACAAATCCAAATTGAAAACTCACCATATATTCTCCAAAATTTCCTATTACTGGAGACTTTATCTAATATTTTTTGACCNTGCCTCGTCCTAAGCATTAGGATTATTCCAAGGACTCTTGTGGCATCCCATTTGTCTAAAACTCCATTTTCTTCTAACATTATTAAACCGAAATACCATATTCCAATTACTNTTACAACAATTANAGAGTTACTAATTTCATATATTAGAAACAAGAAAATTAGTGGCAGTAGAATACCTCTTCTCGGCCTTTCTTGTTCTCTCATGTATTCGGGTCAGTATTTACCTTCTTCAACCCGTTGCCCACAATAACACAAATAACATTACTAATATTGTTATCCGATACACATGGAAGATGCATCCTTGGATAATAATGGGATAGATAAAAAATCTATCAATTCTTTAATTCGAAAAACTGAAGGACTCAAAAAAATACTCAATAAAGCGGAATTTTTGGATGTTAAACAGCAATTAATTCAATTAGAAAGTAAATTTGATGAAATTGAGAATAGAATGTCGGATCCACTTTCTGATTATTAATTTCTAATCCTTTGGAAAAAAATCCTTAAAAATACACAATAGTTATAAATAATTCACCAATGCTTGTTTTATGCCTAAATTTATGTACTCAGGAAGTTATACTGCCAAAGGCGCTGCTGGNGTTCTCAAAGAGGGAGCAACAGCGCGTAGAGATGAAGCTGCGAGAATAGCAGAATCAATGGGAGGNTCNCTAGAAGCTTATTATTGGTGTTACGGAGAAAAAGATTTCATGTGCATCATGGATGTTCCAGACAAGGTCAAAATAACAGCCTTCGCTCTTGAAGTTGGTGCATCAGGAGTTTTCAATGGAAAATTAACACCTTTAATTACTGTAGAAGAAATGGATGAGATAACNAGTGTCGAACTTGGTAATTTCACCCTTCCAGGCCAATAAGAAGTAAATTGAAATTTTATCAGAGATTGGTATCAATCATTGATTAATACTGAACTCAGAATCTAGTCTAGAAGTTATATTTGCAATATCTTCTACGATTTCAAATAAGGAATTGTCCTGTGTGTAAACCAAGAGTTTACTTCCTTCATCTATTTCNTGGTATGCACAAATTGCATCCATTCTTATTCTTGTCATTCCAACTTCGGTCATTGCCATAATCCAGTTTGTCATTAGGCCGGCCGCGATGAAAATTGTTTTTAGTCTATTCCCCTTTATTATCATCTAAAATTAAATGATATTATTCCTGGATTTTTTTCTAAATCATCATTCAGATCATGATGGATTTTCAACTAGATAATCGATATAGTCCAAAACCTCTTGGAAATTTTCATCAGGAATTTCTTTGTAAGATTGCCCAAATTTACCTTTGACGCATATGGCAACGTGAGCATAAGGATTTCTCCCTTTGGGATGGTTCTTGGATGGTGGTAATTTACCTTCTAATTTATCTCCAGCCTTCTGAATATATGTCCACACTTTTTTGGCGTTATCTTGATTCATATATCTTCGAAATCCCGATTAAAAATAGGTCTTACTATTTCTCTCCGTTTTTTACAAAAATACTTGCTCATCAAGGAGAAAGGATTAAGTTAATTTTTAAATTGATTAATTTAATGACTAGTAAGTCGATAGCACTAGTGATTATACTATTACTTAGCACCACAATAGGATTAAGCACTANAAATTATGTTTCGGCAGAAACGGATTCNAACTTTGAAACAAATAATTCTCCGACACAAGAGGTGGGAGATTGTGATCCCNATGTAGAACGCCCTCTGGAAGTACAGCAAGCATCCTACTTGCCACCTGGTAAATTTCAAGCAGAGCCAGCAGTAGTATTCATCGATGAGACATTTACGTTCACATATCATTCACAATCGGGAGAAGGCCCATGGGGGCATTCGCAACCNAAAATTCATAATGGCTGGTTTCAAATTGACAATCAAAGTGGTGAGATAGACCTCTATGATGANGGAACACACGGAGATGCTGTATCGGGAGATAACGTGTGGACAAGATCATGTATTCATTTCTCCCAAAACTCATTAGTTTCTGGAGATAAATACACAGAAAGAGGACATGTAATTGGACTTGATCCAAATCTNAGAGGCAGTGTTACGTCTCAAATAGAGTCAGATACAATTAGGACAACAGAAGGCGGNTACTTCATCAATATTGGAGAATCTTATGGAGAGAGATGGGAGAACAGTTGGGGGCTTGTCAGCCCGTCTTTTTGTGCTGCATGTTATGATGCATGGAATGTTTCTGGACATGTTTTTGACTTTATTGTAATCAATAGCAGAGATTACGTAGGTGGAGCTGGTTATATTCGAAATCATGATCCTGTTGGCAATATAGGCATTAATCCTCCTTGTGTGTATAATTCTCACTGTTATACATCAATTGATGGACTTGAACATCCCGAATTTCGAGGTATAATAAGTATGATGGAGACTCGTAATTATGGATTAACTCATGAGATGGGGCACGGTTTCATGGGGCTGGAAACTCGTGATTTTCCAGAGGAGGGTGAAGGAGCATGGAACGAAGGAGATGGCGCTCATCTAGATAGTGATACAACGGTGAGAGGAGATATATCTGGTCCATTCTGGGATCCTAATAGAGGTTGGCCTTACGCAGTACAAATAGAAGATGAAAATGGTGAACGTACTGAAGTACGCTTAATTCATGATAACGGCTCTTTTGAGATTATCCCTGATAGTAATGAACGTCATATTTGGTCTGATATTTTCCTATATATGTCTGGATTTCTCTCTGCTGAAAATGCAACCGAAGTTAATTATAAATTAGTAAATGAGTCTATTGAGGGGTGTACAGAAGAAGAATACGCTCTCTTCTGTACTGAGACGAATGTTACTGCGGAAAGAGTAATTGAGTTTGATACTCAAGACTTCATAGACAGGTACGGAGAAAGGATACCTGCCCACGATGGTGATGAAAGCCAAATTAATCTAGGAGTTCTACACATCAGTGATAGAAACCACACAGAGGCAGAGATGATATGGTTTACAGAGGAGTACAAGGAATGGGCATATTCTAGTGAACCTGAAACAAGTAATTGGAATTTTACGACCTCAGATCCATGGAATTTTGCGACAAGAGGACTTAGTTCGGTTACGATAGATCCTGCTCTGATGACAGAAAGACCATTAGCAAATACAACTTTATTATCATCAAATGGAGAACCCAATCCTTGGCCTGAGCCAGATAATTGTAAAAAACAATTCGAGATAGATAATCCAGAAAATTTGACATCAACAGATGTTTGTGCGATATATGTTGACAAAGTATACGCTATTGATGCAATGCGTTTAGTTTACAGCGATGGATCCTATATTGATACAGGTGGATCGGCAATTGGAGGTGGTAGAGCACATATTCAATGGATTTTACCCGAAAATCAGAGTATTGTAAAGGTGGATTATAGTATTCATAATCGTATTTCTTGGAGTCCATATGACGAGGTAGATGGCATAATTAGTTCAATAACAATACATACTCAAGGTAGAGATAATCTTACTTATATCAAAAATTTTGATACTCTGACTTACGATTATTGGAGTCCCGAACATACTCATGAGGGTGAATCAGTAATTGAAACAGGATCTTTTTCAGAGCTTGGTCAGTTAATATATTATGTTCAGTTTGAAAGAGATGATTGTTGGTCGTGTAATGACGTTACAGATGTTTTTTACCATACATTAGATGAAGACGGAGATGGTATTTATGACTATGATGAAGTTTCGGGGTGCACTGATTCTATTGCAAATAATTATCTATCTTTTGCCACTGAAGATGACGGTTCATGTGATTATGACCTAGATAATGACGGAGTAAACGATATTGATGAAGTATTAGGATGCACAAATTATACTGCAAATAACTATCAAATTTTAGCGACAGATGATGATGGATCATGTGATTATGACCTAGATAATGATGGAGTAAACGATATTGACGAAATATTGGGATGTGTTGATTCTAGAGCTTACAACTTCGACCCTTTTGCCACTGATGATGATGGGTCATGTGATTATGATACAGATGGAGATGGAATTAGTGATTTTGATGAGGTATCGGGATGTAAAGATTCCACAGCAAACAACTACGACCCACTCGCTACTGATGATGACGGATCATGTGATTATGACCTAGATAATGATGGGGTGAATGACATAGATGAGATATTAGGATGTACAGATATTTATGCAAATAACCATGAGAATATTGCTACTGATGATGATGATTCGTGTGATTATGATTTAGATGATGATGGAGTTAATGATGATGATGAAGTGTTAGGATGTACAGATTCTACAGCAAACAACTATGACCCAATCGCCACTGATGATCACGGTATGTGTATTTACGAC
>PBHZ01000003.1 GCA_002719615.1 Methanobacteriota archaeon | reverse complement strand
TGAAGGATTCTAATTATTTAATAAATTCATGAGATTATTTTAGAAATTTTTCCAGAACAATTTTTTTGTGAACAGAAACCTGCAGCTCTAGTCCTACCATTTTTCATCTTGATCAATCGTACATTGGATATTACTCCATATGTTTTACACTTCATGCAAAGACCACTGTATGTATTCAACACGTGTTGCGACTAGTCTATTAATATTGAACTCTATCATAGGGGTGAAATAGCGGAAAATACCAATATCTTCTAAAAACGTTATACTGCGTACATATTCTTATTAAGTTGTAATAATTTATTTCTGATAACTATGATTATCAGAACTTAGATATGCGGTAAATAATAGATAAAGAGACAGTTATGAAGTTTATTTCAAATACCATCATTGATAAGTTATTCAAATACTTACAAAACTATAATTATTTAATAATAACTTCATATTGTTTTATTAGAATTTACAATATTACCATCAATCATCGTTTTAATAATTGGATTGATTCCAGGAGTCTGACACCATCCATCAATGAATGAGGATGAAATAATATTCAGGTCTGCTGGAGAACCAATCGACAATGAACCTCTCATTTTACCTGGATCAAAGATTGATGTAGCTGGATTCCTAGTTGATGCGATTAATGAGACTAAGGGATTGACATTTAATCTATGTGATAAGAGACTACCGACAAAGGGCATTGATAGTGAAGGATAATTGGGATTGAAATCTGTTGCAATAGAAAAATTCCAACCTTCATCTATACATTTTTGAATTGGTAGATTAATTTCTTTCCCCAGAATATAAGGAGTCCCAGGTAAAAAAGTCTGCATAGTGCCAGATTTTGTAGCCAACTCTCTCGACTCGTCACTTGAGAAGGCAACATGATCTCCACTCGATGAACCTAATTCTGCTGCTAGTGATAATCCTCCAGAGTCAACAAATTCGTCAACATGTAATCTAGAATTAAGTCCAATTTCTTTAGATGCTTTAACGATTAGTTCAGTTTCATCAATTGTGAACCAACCTGGTTCACAAAATACATCCACCCATTTAGCTAATCCATTGCCATATACATTGGGTAATTGTTCATGTATTAATTCTTCTAAATATTTCTTTCTACTCTTGCCTTCTGGAATATCATGTGCACCTAACCAAGTAGGAAAGACTTTGCATTTTGAATTTGTACCTGCTGATGATATTACTTTTAATATCATTTCTTCAGTCTCATTACTTAACCCGTATCCACTTTTTGCTTCAAGGCTAGTTGTACCATACATAATGGCTATTTCCAATCTTTCCATAGCCTTTGATAATAATTCGGAAAAACTACTTTTTCTTGTACTATTTACGGTTTTTTTAATTCCACCTCCAAGTTTGGCAATATCTAAGTAGGAGTTACCAGATTGTCTTAGATACAATTCATTTGATCTGTCTCCCGACCAGACTAGATGATTATGACTATCGACCAATCCTGGGATAATTGCTTTACCTCCTGCATCGATAACATTATATCCATTTTTTGATATATCTCCCCCTTCATACCAAGGTATGTATTCATCTAAAATTATGTCATTATCATCTATTAGTGATATCTTACCATTTCTTATTATTATAGCATAACCCTTTGGATAAACAAGTGATTCTTTATCTGACATTTCATGTCCGGAAATTGGTTTATTGATATCGCCTGTAGATAAATGAGCAATTTCACCACAGTTAGCAATGATGGTGCTCATGACTTGTGGGAGCAGTTATACTTCAAAGGGATACCCCTAGCGGATGGTATGTGTGGAGTTGTACTGGGCATCGAAAGTACTGCGCATACTCTTTCTTTTGGAATGGTTGATATGATGGGTAAAACCTCAGAATCATATTCTAATTTATTTAGGCCTGAAGAAGGCGGAATTCATCCCCGAGAGGCTGCTGATCATCATTGCTTAATGGCTTCGGATTTACTAAAAAAGGCCACAACATCTGAGATGTTTTTAGAAAATAAAATAGAAGCTGTTGCCTTCAGCCAAGGCCCTGGACTTGGTCCATGTTTAAGGATAGGCGCAAGCATTGCTAGAACATTATCTGAAGCGTGGAATGTCCCCCTGATAGGAGTAAACCATTGTATAGCACACATTGAAATTGGCAAGAATCAAACGGGTTGTAGAGATCCTGTTTTATTATATGTAAGTGGTGGAAACACTCAAGTTATTGCTAGTTCAAGGAATAAATATAGAGTAATGGGGGAAACATTAGATATTGGAATAGGCAATATGTTAGATAAATTTGCTAGAACCCAAGGAATTCCATTCCCTGGAGGCCCAGAAATTGAAATATTAGCAAATAAATATGAATTAAATAATGATGTAGAAAAAAATTTCATTAATCTTCCTTATGGAGTTCAAGGAATGGACATTGGTTTTTCTGGTATGTTAACCGCTGCTGAAAGAAGAATTACCGCTGGTGATTCACTGGAATCTGTTTGTTGGTCTTTACAAGAACATGCTTTTGCGTCATGTATCGAAGTTGCTGAAAGAGCTATGGCTCATACAGGAAAAAATGAGCTATTATTAGGAGGTGGCGTAGCTTGCAACGCTAGAATTAGAGAAATGGCTAAAATAATGTGTGAAGAACGTGGAGCGACAGCATATTGGCCTGAAAAAAGGTTCTGTATAGATAATGGTACAATGATTGCGGAATTAGGTAGATTATTACATAAAGTAGGATATAACACAAAATTGGGCGAAAGTGCCATTAATCCTATGCTGAGAACTGACCATACAGAAATAATTTGGGATTGAGAAGACTTATCAAACCCCATTAATCCGAAAGTACGGAGATTGATTAAACAGTGCAGCGTAGGAGGAGGCCAAAAGTAGCACCGAGAAATGTTTTCGGTGGCAATATACCTCCTAGGCCTCAAAAGAAGCCGAAAGATTCAGCTGTTAGAAAAGATAAACCGACTTTACAAAAAAAGTCAATAATTAAGAAGCCCATTGCTGCAGTTAAACCAACTAAAGATGTTAAAAAATTAAGTGAAAATGAAATTCTAATTAAGAAAAGTAAAGAGAATATAGATGTCCAAAAAAATGACGAAGAGTCTGTTAGAGAAGAACCAAAAATAGAGGAAGTTGTGGAAAAAGAAGAACAGATACTAGAAGAAAATATTCTTGGAAGAAAAAACAAAAAGAAAACTATTGGATTACAAAAAAAAGTCGAAATTGTATCAGAAGAAGGGGAAGAAATATTGCCTAGTTCAAGAGCTATGGAATTAATAGAACAAAGTAGAATTAGAGCAACGGAAAAAAATCTAATGAAAGAGGCTGAGAATAAACCGAGAGTAGTTGTCGATATACCAAAAAAGCCTAAAGTACGAACAAGGCAGAAAACCTATCAGCCAGCAACTAGACTAAAGCGTTTAGATCGAAGTAAGCATATGGAATATAAATATGAAATGCGCTCTTTGTTAGTTGAAATTGGTATAATGGAAGAATATCGTTCTAATTTGTTGGCTAGTATTTGGGCTAAAGGAGAACGTCAATCGACAAAAGAGGCAAAACAATATATTGATGAAAAAATGGATGAGGGAGTTCTTGATGAAGAACAACATAAATCTCTAATAAAAGTCATAGAAAGTTATACAACAAGAAGGTGATTTAATGAAGGTAGAAAAAGACAAGGTAGTTTCAGTGCATTATACAGGTAAGTTTCCAGAATCAGAAGAAGTATTTGATACAAGTATAGAAAGAGAGCCCATGGAATTCTTAGTAGGTCATAAAAATATGATAGAGGGATTCGAACAAGAACTTCTCGGAGCGGAAGAAGGAGAAAATAGAGAATTTACTTTATTGCCAGAGCGAGCCTATGGTCATAGAAACGAAGATGCTATACAAGAAGTTCCCAAAGACCAGTTTCCTGAAGATTTAGAAGTTGGAATGATGTTTCAAGCTCAAAGCGATCAAGGCCCTATGCAATTCTCAATTGCTGAAATATTAGAAGATACAGTTAAAATAGACTTCAACCATCCTATGGCAGGAAAAACATTGAAATTTAATGTTGAAGTGATAAGTATAAGAGATGCTGATGAAGAAGAAATTAGCCATGGCCATCATCATAGCAATGGTCATCATCATTAAACGCATTGTTCATGACTCATTACCTCTCCGCTGGCTACATGGATATGCCAAATAAGCCCGGTGAGCCTCCATACACGAGTGGGATATATCCTGAAATGTATCAGAAAAAGGTTTGGACTATGAGACAATATGCAGGTTATTCATCCGCAGAAGAAACTAACTCAAGATTTATTTCTTTATTGAATAATGGCCAAACGGGATTATCTGTTGCCTTTGATTTACCTACACAACTAGGTCTTGATTCAGATGATAATTTAGCATTTGGAGAGGTAGGTAAAGTCGGAGTTGCCATTGATTCTATTGATGATATGAGATTGTTATTCAAAGATATAAATTTAGGGGATGTCTCGACTTCTATGACGATAAATGCACCAGCTACTACATTATTAGCTCTTTATGTAGCACTTGCAGATGAAAAAAATATTCCTCGTTCTGATTTAAAAGGGACTGTTCAAAATGATATCTTAAAAGAATATATTGCAAGAGGGTTATACATATTTCCTCCCGAACATTCCATCAGACTTACTACTGATCTTATGAAATGGTGTAATGAGAATATTCCTAAATGGAATACAATATCAATTAGTGGATATCATCTCAGAGAAGCCGGTTGCACTGCAGCAGAAGAATTAGCATTAACCCTCACTAATGCTCTTTATTATATTAAAAGTGCCTTAAATATCGGATTAGAAATAGATGATTTTGCACCTAGAATGTCTTTTTTCTTTGGTTGCCATAATAATTTCTTTGAAGAAATATGTAAGTTTAGAGCAGCAAGAACGATATGGTATGAGATAGTATCTGATTTTAATCCCAAAAATGAAAAATCCTCTATGCTAAGATTTCATACACAAACCTCTGGAGTAACGTTAACCGCGCAACAGCCTATGATTAATGCAATACGTGTTGCCTATCAAGCATTATCAGCAGTGTTAGGAGGAACACAATCATTGCATACTAACAGTTTCGATGAAGCATTAGGTTTACCGACAGAAGAAGCGGCTACCCTTGCACTTAGAACACAACAGATTATTGCTTCGGAAATAGGAATAACAAGTATAGTAGATCCATTATCTGGGTCTAAAATGATAGAAGAAAAGACAAAAGAAATGATATTAGAAGCAAAGGGAATAATGAAGGAAATAGAAAATAATGGAGGATCGATGAACTGTATAATTTCAGGAATTCAACAAAGAATGATACATGAAAGTGCTTGGAAACATATGAAAGATATAGAAAATCAGCGAATCGAAGTAGTCGGCGTTAATAAATATCAAGAAGATGGATATAGCAATATAGAAGCACAAAAATTAGATATGGCAAATGCAAATAAGCAAATTGATTCTGTAAAGAAAATCAGAGAGCTGAGAGACAAAAAAGCTGTTAATTATGCTTTGGAAGAATTAAGAGTCGCTTGCAACAGTGATGTAAATGTCATGAATCCTATCATTAATGCTGTAAAAGTTGGTGCAACAGTAGGAGAAATAAATCTAGTAATGAGGGAAGTTTTTGGAACATGGATATCTCCAAGTGGTGTTTAAATGGGTGACGTAAAAGTAGATCATATAGGAATCGCAACCAAATCAATAAAAGATAGTAGCTTAATCTGGGAAATTTTAGGTTTTACCGATGCAGGTCAAGAAATAGTTGCAGATCAGGGCGTTAAAGTAAAAATTTATTCTGCAGATCAAGGAACTAAAATAGAATTATTGGAACCTTTGGGTGAGGAAACGCCAATAGGAAAATTCATCAAAAAACGTGGCCCAGGAATTCAACAGATAGCTATATCTGTACATGATATTAAAAGAACAATAATAGAATTGAAAAAAATGGATATAAAATTAATTAATGAAGTACCGACAAAAGGTGCAAATGGCAATCTCATTGCATTCATACACCCATCATCCACGGGAGGAATTTTAATCGAACTAGTAGAAGAAAATCAATAATAGTCAAAAGTAATTATCAGTACGGTGGGATATGGAAACACTAATACGACGTTTTGGAAATTTAGAAAATATAGATTCAAAAGTATTAGAAGAAGAAATTGTTTTTCTGGCGAAAAACCTAGAAATATTAAGGATAACTGATAAGATTTCTAATGATGCGTTTTTAGACGCAGGTATGATACAAGGAGGTTTGTCCATAATATCAAATCTATTATCACAAGGACTTAAGACACAGGATGTGAAAGGTCAATTAAAGAGATTGGAGGATAAGTCAATTGTTCTATGCAGTACTTATCCAGAACTGGATCAATTAATTGAATCAATGAGATAATATTACTATGGTAATACTCGAATATTACTATAATAATATTTAATAATAAATATAGATTGGTAGTTGGTATGCCGAAGGTTAGCCTAGACATGCCTCAACAAATAATTGAAGATCTCAAAAAACATGTTGGTGATGAGAAAAAATATGTTAGCCTAGCTGATGCTATTAGGACTGGTTGCAGAAAACTATTAGATCAGATAGACGAAATCGATGCAAGACATGGGAGAGTAAAGGAATGAAAAAAATAGGAAGGGACGATGCAGAAGATGCAGTCAAAAAAATATTACAATATCTGGAAATTGATGCTGAACGAGAGGGTTTAGAAGAGACACCTAAAAGGGTTATAGAATCATTTGATGAAATTTTTGCAGGTTATAAACAAAACGCTTCAGATGTATTAGCATCAACATTCAATGCTGAAGGATATGACGGAATTGTTCTATTAAGAGATATAGAATTTCATTCTACTTGTGAACATCATTTACAACCTTTTAGAGGAAGGGCTCATGTTGCTTACATACCTACAGACAAAATAGTAGGAATTAGTAAATTAGCAAGGATTGTAGAATTACATGCAAGGAGACTACAGAATCAAGAAAGAATTACAAAATCAGTTGTGGATGATATTGAAAAAAACCTAAATCCATTGGGAGCGGGAGTTATTATAGAGGCTAAACATGGATGCATGCAATGTAGAGGAGTATCTAAGCAGAACGCAATAATGACAACAAGTGCGATGCGAGGAGTTTTCTTCGAAAAGGCCGAAGCGCGCTCCGAATTAATGCAGTTGATTAGGAGTAAGAATTTATGAATATTTATCCTGTAGTAGAAATATTTCACTCCGTTCAGGGTGAAGCATTTCATACAGGAGTACCGCACGTTTTTATTCGATTTGGTAATTGTAATCTAAGATGTGAATGGTGTGATACGGATTTTCTAACATACAAAGATATGTCATTAAAAGAAATAATAGATCAAGTTCTTTCATATGATTGTAATAGAGTAATTTTTACAGGAGGAGAACCATGTATGCAAGATTTAGATACAATTGGTAGGGAGTTAAAGAAGCATAATATTCATCTTTCCGTAGAAACCAATGGAACCATAAAAGTTCCAGAGATTATAGATTGGATATGCGTATCACCGAAAGACCAACTTTATCCTAATGTAACAATAAAACAACGTAATGGAGATGAACTGAAAGTTGTTTACTGTGGGCAAGATCTTACACTTTATGATGATCTTAAAATGGGTTTTAAGCATCATTATATTCAACCTTGTTATCATGAAAATGAAAGTATCGCCCACAATGGAAGAAGTTTTTCTTTGGTAGAAAAAATTGTAAAATCAAATCCCGGTTGGAGACTCTCATTGCAAACTCACAAATGGATGGGGGTTGATTAAATGAGAGCGGTGATGGCTTTTAGTGGGGGAATGGATTCTACTGGATTACTAATGCGGTTGTTGGCGGATGGATTTAAGGTTTCATGTATATCATATAACTATGGGCAAAAACATATCATAGAAATTGATAGAGCCATTAATAATATAAAATACCTAATAAGTAATGATATTGAAGTAGAACATGAAATTGTAGACCTATCAAGTGCGATGAATTTATTTCATTCCGCATTAATAACCGATGGCGAAGAAATCCCCAAAGGCTACTATGAAGAAAATCAAATGAAATCGACAGTTGTGCCCAATAGAAATGCTATATTTTCCTCTATTTTGTATGGTTATGCTTTAAGTATCTCATTGAGAGAAGGTATCGATGTGAAAATAGCGTTAGGAGTTCATTCCGGGGATCATGAGATATATCCAGATTGTAGGCCTGAATTCTATGAATCCTTGGCTGAGTCTTTTTCACTTGGCAATTGGGGCTCAGAAAATGTATCATTATATTTGCCTTATATAGAGGAAGATAAAGAATTTATATTAAGAGATGCGTTAATATCATGTAAAAAATTAGGAATTGATTTTGATACTGTTTTTGCAAATACAAACACGTCTTATAATCCAGATAAGAATGGTAAATCCTCAGGAACTAGTGGTGCTGATGTCGAAAGAATACTAGCTTTTCATAAAATCGGTAGGAAAGACCCCGTAGAATATGTGAATTCCTGGGAAGAAGTATTATCTGGAGCCCTTAAAACACAATTGAAGTATTATGTAATGAAAGAAAATGGTACTGAGCGTCCTTTTACAGGAGAATATGATAAACATTTTAAGGAAGGAATCTACAATTGTTCAGAATGTGGTAAGAAGTTATTTGCATCTGAATCTAAATTCAATTCCGGATGCGGATGGCCGGCTTTTTCCGAAGAAATAAATGATGCTAATATCATACAATTGGAAGATAATTCCCATGGTATGACGAGGATCGAAGTAAGATGTAGCGGTTGCGATTCACATCTAGGACACCTTTTTCACGAATTGAGAGGGCAAAGATATTGTATAAA
Organism: Methanobacteriota archaeon; assembly: GCA_002719615.1. Classification (GTDB taxonomy): domain Archaea; phylum Thermoplasmatota; class Poseidoniia; order Poseidoniales; family Thalassarchaeaceae; genus MGIIb-O3. Next base: position 41,734 of record PBHZ01000003.1, on the reverse strand, counting down.
TTCAATTTGTTTAGATTTCGTAGGTGAATAAATGGTTACTAGGATTAAAAGATGGGTGGAAACAGATACGGGACATAGAGTTCCTAATCATAAGAGTAAATGTAAGCATTTCCATGGGCATAGATACAGATGGGAGGCCGTAATTGAAGGTGATGTAGTTAAAACAAAAGGAGTTTCTGAAGAAGGAATGTTAATGGATTTCTCAGATATTTCTCGAATTCTAAATAGTGAAATTCATGATGTTGTTGATCATTCTTTTCTAGTTTATGAGGGCGATAAAAAGGCCATAGACGCATTGGAAATAATGGGTGAAGGTCACAGAACTGTGATATTGCCGTTTATTCCGACAGCTGAAAATCTAGCAAAATGGGCTTTCGAAATAGTTAATAAACACGTAAAAACTTCTTACGATAATAAATTAAAATTAGTATCATTTAATGTTAGAGAAACTCCTAAGTCCTGGGCGTCCTGGAATCCTAATCATTATTCTTGAAGGATTTTGAAGAGCTTTTAATCACACCTAGAATACGATGTATTTCGTCATCTTTTGGCATTCCTCTCAATATTACTCGATATAGCGTCTCTTCGATACCCTTCTTTGAATGACTTTTTGCAGGCATAACTTGACATAATTTATGAATTTCTTCTCTAAGTTGTTTTCTAAGATCTGAAGATAGAAGTCTTTCAGAAGAAACATTATTTGTATTCTGAAACCACTCATAACATACAATAGAAACAGCATGACTTAAATTCATTATTGGATATCCTTCCCATGTAGGTATAGATAATAAAAAATCACATTCTTGTAATTCTTCATTTAAGAGTCCGATGCCTTCCGGGCCGAAAACTAATGCTATTTTTCCGTTTGCATCATTTAGCCTATTAGGTAATTCTTTAGGATCTATAAAATGCCTGAATGAAATTTTATTTCCGAATTCTCTTTTCCCAGAAGTTCCTACAATCAATGAACAGTCATGACCTGCATCTGATATACTTGAATATGAATCAGCATTGTCTAATACACTTTGAGCGTGTTTGGCTCTATTCCTTGTTTCATCCGACCAACTGATTTGTCTAGCAACAATTCTGAGATCGGTAATTCCAAAATTTAACATCGTTCGAGCTACAGCGCCAATATTCCCATCAAATTGTGGTTTAACGAGTACTATACATAATTGATTACCATATTCGGGAAGAGGGACATCTAACCTTTCGCCCATAATTAATTCAATCAACCCTTCGTTGCTTATATCTTGTAATATAACCGGCAATCCAATTACGCATTTTTTTATTTGTTACTTCTTCGCCCTCTGAGTTACCAAGATCGGTATACATTGATACATATTTCTTGTTATTTTCAAAATCACCATTAAATTTATCTGGATAATCATCAACCAGCCTGAGCGCCCTAATTTTAATAAAAGATGGTCTTATATTTCCCATGATTATTCCTCCAATAACTTTACCTCTAAAATGTTAAATCCTTCCTCTCTTGTACATACAACCTTAATTTTTCTTGGAGGTTTCTGAGCTCCTCGTGCCCAAACTAATTTATTTATTTCTTCATCTATCCATACTTTTTCTTCATCAGTTTTCTTCATATGCTGAGAAACATGTTTTTTAATTTCAGAAATTGCTCTATTTGCTCTATGATTTCTTGTTACACTCCAAGCAGCCCTTAATGGAATTATTAACTCTCTGACTTCTGCCATAATATTCACCTTTGTAATTTAGAACGACGCCACATGTGTCTTTTTGGATGAGTACTTGTGTTACGATTAGTTCGCAGCATTACCCAAACGGGTACGCGCCTGTTTTGATTTGTTACCTTTATTAGACGCTTCTTCTTTGCGTACGGTTTATTTTTTGCCAAATAATCACCTCATTAATAATTTGATAGACCTGGATACTTTTCTTCTGCTATTTCCCTTACTGAATGGGCTACATTATTGATTAGTTTATGCCCCTCTGGTGTTAACACCTTACCAAGATTGACTGTCCCTGCAGCATTAAATTTACTAGTAATTAGCCCGGACTCAGATAATTGTTGGAGAATAGTTCTAGCTATATTCCTTGAACCTGCGGCAGCACGATTTGGTTTAACGCCTCTATCTCTTGGACCTCCAAATTCTTGAGCCATATGATTAGTACCAATAGGCCCCTTGAATGCTACTTTACGAAGTACTGCCGCCGATCTAATTATCCACCAGTTATCTTGATTAGGTGGCCTTTCTCTATGTGTTCCCGTTTTTACAAACGCTGCCCATTCTGGCTCTGCTATTGATTCTACATCAGAGAGTTTCTCTACTAACCCGTCTATGAGAATGTCTGCAGGGATATCATTGTATGTCGTCAAAGCCTCACCTATTGTGACCGCCCGTCTTAGGGAGTCTATTTAATCGTGATGACTGATTTATTATAATAAAAATCATAAATCTATGAACAAGGATTCAAAAAAAGATAGTAACAGCATGGGATGTGAAGAAGTCATTAGCGAAGAATCCTAACATGCTTAGGACGATGATAGGGACTGGTTTAGTTCTCGTATTGATTCTATCTTATGCCGTCTATTCAAATACTCTAGACTCTGAATATTATGGATATAAAACTACAAATGAGTCTGAAATAATTGAACTACAATCCAATGAGGAAGATAAAGCAAACTGGTATTTTACATCAAGGGAAGCAATTACTTGGATTAATGTAACAATTGAAGGAGTAGAGGCAGAGTCTGCTAAATTAATCATAGAAGCGTCTGGAGTTGAATGGTTTTATTCTCCATTATTAGGAGTAGAAGATGCAGACTTTTTCAATTGTGAGGATGGAGGTTTTTCGGAAACCTCAGAATCTTGTTCTAAAGCCTCTGTTCATGAAATAATTATTGAAAGTAGTGAAGAGCAAAGGATTCATGGGAGAGTCTCTCTAGAACTTCCAATAGAGGGGCTAGGGTATATTCAAAGTGAAAATGAGGACCTGGCTGAAATAGAAGCAAGGGAAATTGTAGAAAATGCAAAGAGAACAATAACCTGGAATATAAAATTAGAAGATAGAGGTGAAATATTATCAGATGAAAATTTAATGATTAATGTAACCGTAGTAAAGCATGATTTTGTTTCAGTAGAAGAATTTAAATTAAATCCTATTCAAGAATCCATATACAGCTTGGCAACCCTTATAGGTTGTTTCTTTTTGTTACTTTTTGTTCCATTAACTATCTATTTTTCTGCATTATACAAATCGAAAAATGATGATAAATTGCGAATTGAAAATTAACTATTACGATTTTCATAAGATTCAATACTCCAATAAATTTCCTCTGAGTTTGTCAGTAAAGTAACTAATCTGAGTTCAATGAAATTCATTATAGAAGTTGTAATGCGTTGTTTTGAAGGTATTATTTCTTCTTTAAATTCTGATTCCATCATATCAATTATATCACCAAAACTATTATTTCCATCCATTAACAACCATAATCTTGAATTCATTACATCCAGAGTTCTCTTGAGGGAGGTTGGAGATTTTAATAATTTAGACAGTAAAGATTCTATTTTAGAAAATTTTTTTTTATATTCAATGATAATTATATTGGGTATATTATTATCAAAATACCATTTAACAGGTAATCTTACTGGTATCTTATCATTTGGAATGAGCATTTAATAATCACCTAATATCCATATAAGTAAAGAAACAATGGAACATATTCCTAACCAAGCAAAAAATTTTGTTAGATATATTCTTTTTGTGAAATTAGATGTCCACCATGTCATCAGGCTAGAAATAGCTAATACAAATAGTAAAAATTCACTTCCTTGAGGTAATGAACTCAAAAAACCACCTATCTTCGCAATTTTATTGTATTGGAACATAAAGAGTTGGCAAATTTTATCAGCCTTTCATTTAATTTCATATCGATAATTTCACCATTTTGATTAAATGTATTCTTTATATTAGCCATTACTAATTGCTCAGGAATAGCCCAACCATGCATCCAACGAACTGAAGTACGCATATGATTTAATGTTGTAGTATTTGCTTGTCCACCAAGTGTGCTTATCAACCCGAAAACTTTACCAGATGTCTGATCAAAGGAAAGCCAATCTATAGAATTTTTCATAACGCCGCTCATTGTACCATGATATTCGGGACTAGATAATATAAACGCGTCCACAGAATCAGCCATATCCTTAAACATCTTGACATTTGGGTGATCCCAGCAACCATCTTCTCCTATGAAAGGTAATGGATTTTGTTTATTATCCCAAATAATTACTTCAGCACCTAATTTACTACATTCATTTTTTACTAAATCTATCATGTGTCCATTAGCGGAATCAAGTCCATAAGAACCGCATATTCCCATTATACGTATCGGTTCAGTCATGTATCTCCCCAAAAGTGCATATTTATTCAACCCATTCATTAATTATATTAAATATCAGCTTAAATCTTTGAAAATTTGTATTAACATAATCAGAAAATACTTATGCATAATGTGCTAGGCCAGCGGCTTATGGAGGAGACAAAAACGTCGTCTGAATCGGATATTGCAAATATGATTCAGGAAGCCAGAGATTTATATGATAACGGTGAATACGAAATGTCCCTAAATATCTATAATGATATAATAAATATCGATAAAGAAAATGTTAACGCAATATATTCCATAGGCGTAATCAAATCCCATCAAAAAGAAAATAATGTCGCAATAGAGTTTTTCGAGAAAGTAAACAACATAATGCCCAATCATCCTCCAACAGTAGCTAACCTGTCATGTTTATTAGAAGAAGAAAGACCTAAAGAGGCTGCAGAATACGCCAGGATTGCGCTTATTACCTACCCTGATATGGCTGATTTACAGAGGATTGTAAAATATTTAGAGAATGAAAGTGGAAAGAATATTACTGATGATGAAAAATCTGAATTGAATGATGAATGGTCCGGAGAAGAAAATTTGTTAATTTCTGAGTCTATCACAAATCAGTTAGATTTGGATGATAAAGAATCTGAGCCGGTTGATGAAGAATCAGATAGTGAAACGTTGTTAATCTCCAAACCTGTAGTAGAAGAATTGGAGGATGATATTTTAGATCTATTAGTTTCATCAAAATTAACTGCTGAAGATAAAGCCAGAGAACTAAACAGTACAGGAGATTATATTGGAGCTGTCAAATTATGGAAAGAGATTTTAGAAACTAATCCTAAGTCATATGAAGCATGGTACGGATTATCTGAATCACTAAAAATGTCTGGTTACAGTGAAAAGGCCATCCAATGTAGAAACAGGGGAGACATATTGAAAAATGAAACAAATAGTTCTAAAAATACTAATCTAGATAAAAAGGAAAATGAGGATATTGTAGTAAATAAAAATATTAATGAAGATTTAAAAGATAATTCTGTATACAAAGAAAATGTCAATATCTCAATAGAATGGTATAATAAAGGAATAAATTTTCTCTCAGAAGAAAATAGTTCTGAAGCATTAAGTTGTTTTGAAAAGGCCATAGGAGGATGTCCTAAAGAAGAAAAAGAATTACGAGTTAGAAGTCAAAATGGCAGAGGTGATGCATTATATCAAATGTCAAAATATTCTGAAAGTATATTAGCATATCATGCTGCAATTTCATTAGAGCCTTCATTATTAACTGGAAGAACATTGTATAATATGGGCCAGTCATATGCCTTTCTAGAACTATATGAAGATGCATTAAAATGTTTTGAACAATCAATAGGTAGAGGTTTAGAAAAAGATGGTATAGAAATATGTAAAACACAAATTAATAGATGTAAGATATTATTGAGAGAACAAAATAAAAGGAACGGAAATTAATTTTTTGATTTATTTACAGTTACAATAACAGATTTACTGGTTGGAGTATTGCTTCTATCGGCTACACTATCCAACGGTATTAACGAATTGGACTCAGGAAAATATGTCGCTACGTTATTTTGTGGTATGTCATAAGGAACAACGAACCACTTTTCAGAAAGTCTTTTTTTACCATTAAAATGAGATGTAATGTCCACTAATTGAAATTTTGATAAATTATTTTTTGAAATATCTATAGGGTTCATGAAAATTACTCTTCTGCCGTTAGAAACTCCTCTATATCTATCATTTAATCCATATATAGTCGTATTGTACTGATCATGAGAGCGTATAGTCATCATAATAAACTCATTAGAATTAGCCTTCTTGCTACTGATCTTGTGAGAAATAAATTCTGCTTTTCCTGATTCAGTATCAAATGATAGGTTATCTCTTGGATTATTTGGTAGATAGAAACCACCATCCTTACGTACTAAGGCATTATAATCATCAAAACCATGAATACAAGCAGAAATTAAGTCCCTAATATTGTCATAATTATCTGATAAATTTTGCCAATTGATTTTATTTCGAGAAATTTTTTTCTCTAGAGCTAAGGCAATTCCAGTAACAATGGCAACCTCGGACTTTAGATTATTACTAATAGGCTTAGAATTGCCTCGTGAAGAGTGAACTACGCCCATAGAATTCTCAACTGTTACAAATTGAATTCCTTCGGCAGTTTGATCAATTTCCGTCCTTCCAAGACAAGGCAATATCAGAGCTTTCTTGCCTGTAACAAGATGAGAACGATTTGGTTTAGTTGAGATTTGGACTGTTAAGTTACAATTTCTTAAACCCCTGGCAGTCGTCTTGGTATCTGACATTGCTGATAAAAAGTTTCCACCCATTGAAATAAAAACAGAATTGGTTTTTTGCATCAGTTTAACTGCTCCTACAGTATCTACACCATGCTCCTCGGGGGCTTTAATTCCAATATTTTTCTCTAATGACCTCAAAAAATTGATATTCGGTTTATGATTTATTCCAACGGTTCTATCGCCTTGGACATTAGAATGTCCCCTGACAGGACAAATTCCAGCGCCGGGTCGACCAATATGTCCACCAAGTAGCTGTAAATTAACTATTTCTTGTATCGTAGAGACAGAATTTTTATGTTGAGTTATTCCCATTGCCCAACAAACTATAGTAGCCTTAGACTTAGATATTATACTACCCAACCTCTTAATATCATCTATATTAATCCCGGAGTGTTTAACTATCTCATCCCAATCAGTATTTTTTACAGTATTAACATAACTATCAAAGCCATTGGTGTATTTCTCAATAAAATCTCTATCAAATGAATCGGATTCAATAATTACCTTTGAAAAACCTCTAAATAACGCCATATCTCCATTAATATTTAGAGTTACATGTTCATCTGAAATTTGCCTACCCGAGCCTAGTAAATCTAGAGGTTTTTGAGGGTGTTTAAAACGAACCATTCCGGTTTCTTTCAAAGGATTAATGCTAATTATTGATGCCCCAGATTTTTTTGCATCACTTAATGCAGACAGCATCCTTGGATGGTTTGTACCTGGATTTTGCCCTATTACGATTATTAAATCGGCCTGTTTGAAATCATCCAGTTTAACAGTACCTTTTCCGATACCTATGGACTCTGTTAATGCTACTCCTGAAGATTCATGGCACATATTAGAGCAATCTGGAAGATTATTCGTCCCGTACCATCTGGCCAATAATTGCCATAAGAATGCTGCCTCATTACTAGTTCTTCCAGATGTGTAAAAAATTGCTTCGTTTGGATTATTTAAACTTACAAGCTCATCTGCAATCATTTCAAACGATTCTTTCCAGGAAATTTCCTCATAATTCATACTATTTGGCATTAAAACCATTGGATTAGTTAGTCTACCTCTTTTATTCAACCAATAATCAGATTTAGTAGATAATTCATTTACAGACCATTGTGACCAAAATTTTGAATTTGCTTTCATTCTTGTGCGTTCATCTGCAACGGCTTTAGCACCATTTTCACAAAATTCAAATCGGGAACGATGGTCATCAGGATCTGGCCAAGCGCAACCAGGACAGTCAAAACCATTGAATCTATTAACCTTGGATAAATTGGAGATAGACGAAATGAAATTATTATTCATACTATGATTCATTGAAGCCATAACACCNGGTATTCCTGCTGCTACTGATTTAATTTTACCTAGTTTAGGAGGTGAATTTTCTACAGGAGTGAGTTCATTTACCTGCTCCCTCATTGTATCCGACATAACCAACACGTACATCAGGTCTTTTATCGAAATGTGTTAAATTATATTATTCTCTTAGGACCAGAAAAAATTGTTATCTTATTTTTCTTNGCAAAACCAATTAATGTCATGCCATGNTCCAATGCCAAATCAACAGCCAAAGAACTGGGAGCACCTAATGCAACCATAATAGGAAATCCTGCCCTCAATGATTTTTGAACCAATTCAAATGATGCCCTACCTGATACGATTACGATTTCCTTTCTTACAGGTAACTCATTCTGTTTTAATGCGTTTCCTATTAATTTATCCATGGCATTATGTCTGCCAATATCCTCTGAAATAGAAATCAAAGAACCAGCATAGTCTAATCTTGCACAAGCGTGAGTTCCCCCTGTAGTTATGAAAAAATTCTGGCCTGATTTTAAAGACGAAATAGCATTGGATATGACTTCTATATTGATAAAAATATTTTCTGATAATTCTGGACCATGCATGTGGATTAAATTAGATATCGATTCTTTACCACATATTCCGCAAGAAGAGGTCATGGTTAATTTCCTATCGTGTTCCTCAGGATTAAATGATACATTATTTGATAAAACTACTTGATGATAATCCGGAAAACTATTTATTTTTAAAATATCAGATTCTGATTGAATAATACTTTCACAGTACAAAAGACCCCTAATAAGATTATTATCATCACCCGGTGTACGCATCAATAATCCGAGCGATGATTCTAAACCATTTTTATCTAGAATCCTTATAGAAAGTGGGGATTCCACAGAAACTGAATCCAATTCTCTTGTAATGGATTTATCTTCTACTCTAATGATAGGCCGGGATTCGATGCCATCCATGTTAGGGCGAAAAGGTATAACGTTATGATTAATAGGTAAGAGCGTATACTTACACAATTGTTCAAATAACCCTTCTGTTACAGAGGGTCATGGGCTTGTTAGATGGTTCTGGTTTTTCGTTACCGGTTGTCACTGATGTGGATGTAGTAAAAGTAAAAATTAATGTTACAGAATCGGCACAAAATGCCATGGAGAAATCGATGAAAGGTGATGAAAAAACACATGTATTGATTATCAGTGCTGAAGCNGGAGGATGTTCAGGGTATTTATATGATATGAAAATCACAGAAAATCCAAATGATGAAAATTTCCAAACAATTAAAGTTGGAGAGATTAGTATATTAATTCATAACAAAGATAGTTCGTTATTAGATGGAATTAAATTAGATTACAAGGATACCTTGATGGGAGGAGGATTTCAAATTGAAAATCCTAGCGCTAATCGTGAATGTGGTTGCGGACAATCATTTGGCTAAGGTGTTAATATTATCGATAGCAGTAATCCTTCAAGTTTTTTTTATGAGAATAAGTCTAGTTTTACCATCGTGCAAGGTAGNGATACAATAAAACATCTTGACAGGATACTTACGACAAGAATCTCTGATAATGATAATCANTCCATACATGAGTCTCTAATTTGTAGTTCTAATGGGAGAATTGTGGATTATCTTTCTATTTACATCATGCTGGATAAAATATTAATCATAAATAATTATAATAAAGGCGATGTAATAAGAAGAATATTATCTAAAGGAATACGTTGGGATGAAGAAGTTGAAATCCTTAATGGAGATAGTAGTATAAGAAAAATAACAGTATTAGGTAATGAAATAAAAGAAATNTTTACTAANACTGATTTTTCATTTGATGATCTTACTGATTTCAAATGGATAGAAGACGGAGATAATATTATTTCTATAGATAAAAGATACNAATTAATGATAACCGAAATTTTAATCCCAAAAGTAAATCTAGATGAAATTAAAGAAAAATTACAAAAAAAATGTCTTACAGAAATTAATGGCAAAGAATGGGATAAAAATAGAATTGATATTGGAATGATTGGGCACGAAGAAATAAATAATCGAATACCATTTAATGTTGGGATGGAAGAACTAGTCAAAATGGATAAAGGATGTTATCCAGGTCAAGAAATACATGCTAGACTGGAAAGTCGTGGTAAACAAAAAAAAGCATTAGTTACATTAATATGTGAAAAATATATTAGCGAAGGAGAATTCAAAATTAAGGATGGAGGTAAAATCATCATTACAACAGCGAATAATGGTGGTGAAAAAGAATCTACATTTTTTGGAATAATACCTATAAAATATGTTAATAACCCCAAAATAGTATTATTAAATGGAATAGAGTTAAAAATAAATAAAATAATTAATTTTCGACTTCTAAATTCTCGCCATTAGTTAGCCACTCAGAAAGGGGCATGACTGGAGACAAGTGTAAAGAACCTTTATCTCGGGTAAATAGATATAATGTAGGCTTAAAAATATTAATCATTTGTTCTTGGAAAGAATTTCTTACAGATGTTCCCCTTAACCTAAAAAAAATCAATTCAACAGTAATACCNATTATAGTTGCNGTATAAAGAACTAAAAGNACACTTAAAGAAAANGCNACTGGATCNGCTAAAGATTGATCNGTTCTTATTTGTCCACCGTACATNAACTGTCTGGATAATAAAAATACTAATCCTACACCGACCCACGGCCCTAAAGCATTTTCAACAAAAGTATCCATTGGAATTAAACGTCTATTGGTAGGATCAGCAAAGACCAACGAGCTTGCAGTAGCTGCCCTAATGACTGAAATAAATGATACTAAGAAAATATATACAATAGCGCTAACTAACATAATATTTTTAGCACTAATGGGCATATAAGAGATGATCAAATAAGTAAATAATCCTAAAAATACCGTAATGGGCATTCTATGTATTGATGCTAGTACTCTATCTAATTCTTTAGCACCATCATCCAATCTAGGAATTCCAATGATTTCCCAGCGAGTTAATTTTTGAACTATTTTAGCAACCATCGATAACAATGATTTTTTNATCAATAACCATTCAATTAATCTGAGAACAGGCATCATTGGTAATGTTATTATTGCAGCAAATAAACCTACTAATGGCCAAACAATTAAACTAGGAAAAAGTAAGAAGTGAGTTAATCTTAGGGGATGTAATAAGTCCGATTCTATGCGGGCTTGTCGATCAGAATTTAAGTGTACTTTACGAGCTTCAGCATCAAGTTGAGAACGATACTTACGGATTGGTATACCTGCATCTAATACTCTTCTTACCTTTTCCCTGTAATCTTCTTGTTCTGGTTCCATACCCACCCACCATCGCCATGCGAATGATACAGGTAGAGCAAGAATCACTGGTCCTAAGAGAATCAAAACAGCAGTAAAGAGTGACTCTAGTGATTCTGCCATGTACCTTCTGAAGAAGACGTAGTCAATAATAACGCGGTTAAAATATACCTTAATTGGACTGATATAGACAAACTTCATTGGATAGATATCATGAGAATGTAATATGCCTAGGATACTAATAAGCGATGGAATGTCGGAAGATGCAATTAGAAAACTTAGAGAATTAGATTATGAAGTTATAGAAAAGCATTACACGCAGGACGAATTATTAGCAGGTGTCTTGAATAACTATGACGCCGTAATTGTAAGAAGTGCCACAAAACTAAACGGAGAAGTTCTTTCAACAATAGAAGAAGGTAAAGGCATTAGATTCATTGGCAGAGCAGGAGTTGGAGTAGATAATATAAATATTGAAGAAGCAACAAAAAAGAATATAGTTGTCTGTAATACCCCACAGTCATCTACGCAAAGCGTTGTTGAATTAACAATAGGTCATCTGATTTCATCTACCAGGCATATTGCTAGTGGAGATAGAAAATTAAGAAAGAATATTTGGGCCAAGAAAGAATTACGAGGGACAGAATTGTCAGGAAAAAATTTAGGATTAGTTGGTTTTGGTAGGATTGCCCAAGGAGTTAGCAAGGTTGCGTCAGCACTAGGAATGAATATTCATTGTTATGATCCTTTCATTGATGAAAATATTGCAAATGAAAATAATTGTACTATTCATAACAATGTTGATAATTTATTTAAGAATTGCACTCATATATCTATCCATTGTAATCTTAATAAAAATACATATCATTTAGTAAATGAAGATAGAATCAATATGATGCCGGAATTTGGCTTTGATGGCAGTAAGTGTGGGAGGCATATCGTTAATTGTGCTAGAGGAGGAATCATTGACGAAGAGGCGGCATTTATTGCTCTGAGTAATGGTAATCTAATGTCATTAGCGCTTGATGTTTATGAGAAAGAACCANTATACGATAGTAAATTAATAGAATTGGAAAACTTTCATGGTAGCCCTCACATAGGAGCATCAACTATAGAAGCGCAAAATAGGATAGGACAAGAAATAGTAATTTTATTGAAAGATTTCTTTAGTGATAAAAGTCCGCATTCTGCGCTTAATTAGACTATTCTAGATTATGCATATTAATTAAAGCCTCAGAAAGTACTTCAATGTCTTTGGGAATTTTGACTCCTGAAATTGGAGATTTCAGAGAAATACCTTTTTCCTTTTTTTAATTTCCAAATATATGAATTAAAGTCAATCAGTTTTGATGAGATACTTACAATATTGGTCAGTTCTTTAGGAATTAAAATTTTTGAATCAGGATATTTGTCTATAGTTACACTACTAGTGCCATAAATTGTTACTGAAATATGGTGACAGAAAAATGGACAAATAGGCGTGAAGACCGTGATAATATCCCTTACAATCCTGTGTAAAGTCCAAGATGCGGATTTATCTCCTGTATATAGCCTAGTTTTTGCCATCTCTAACCAATGACTGGCAAATATACCAGTAGTGAAATTTTTTATAGATTGGGCTGCATTATAAATATCTATATTTCTCCAACAATTATTAATATTTTCCATATTTTTTTCATATTCAGAAAGTATCCAGATATCCTCTGGCGACAAATTTTGGGGTTGAATATCTAAATCTTCAGGAATTTCAAATTGGCTAGTAAATCTAGCAACATTAAATATTTTAGTTAACACACCAAAGTATTTTGATTCAATTTCTTCAGGATTTATATGAAAGTCATCGCCGACTTGTGCATCACAGGCCTTCCAAAGACGAAAACATTCGCTTCCTATTTTCTTAGCNTGTAANTGNACTTGCTTACCACTTGGNCCNCTAATTTTCCATGANCCAGTCCTTCCNCCANAACCACATTCNAGNACNGAATTNGCATCNATACCATTACCNATTGACTTNGACATTTTTCTCCCCCATGGATCCATNCCTAATCCATCTATCCAAATATTGTTGAAAGCAGGTTTATCAAGTAATAATGCACTTTTTAACATTGTATAATAAAGCCAAGTCCTTACAATTTCTTTACCTTGAGGNCTCAATGCTGTCGGAAATGATTTTTGAAATAACTCATCATCATTCAAGTAACCAGAAACAAATAAATTAGAGTTAGAAGAATCCATCCAAGTATCAAATACCTTGTCTTCTCCTTTAATCTGACCCATATTAGATGATTTAGAATCATAGAATTGGATAAATTCCCTAGTTTCTCTGTCTAAAACCTCAGATCCTTCAGGAGGATTATCTTTCCATGGTTGGACATATATNCCCGATGGAGGAACAATAATCTTAGTNTCATCTTCTGAATACCAAATTGGTATTTCTGTGTGATACCAACGCCTTCTACTTATGGGCCAATCAATTGATATCCCGTCCATCCAATCATGAAGTAATTGTCTATTACGTTCTGGTATAATCCGACTTTGACCAGAAAGTTCTCTTAATCTATCTTGAACATGAGTTTGTTTCACATACCACTCCTTGAGTAAGATTATTTCGACTGGGTTATTTCCCCTTTCACTNACTGGTATTTCTTGCATATGGTCTTTTATTTCCGAAATACAATTATTTTCTGATAATATCTCGATTGCTTTACTACGAGCTTCTAGAACAGTAAGTCCAGCAAGAGGGCCTCCTATAGATGTCATTTTTCCTTCAAGATTAATGGCTTGAAATGGTTTTAAATCCAATTCTCTAAATATGGAAACATCATTTTGATCTCCGAAAGAACACACCATTAGAACACCGCTCCCAAAATTCATTTTTACAGATGGATGAGAAAGAATCTTGACATATTTACTTCTGTCCTTCACATCAATTGGTAAGAAGATATTTTTTCCAATTAAGTTACTATATCTTGAATCGTCTGGATGAACGACAACTACGCCACAGGCACAAATCATTTCAGGTCTAGTGGTTGTAATAATTATCTCTTCATTATCTTCTGTCATCCACTTAACATCACACAGTTTTGTTTTCCTTGAAATTCGTTGTACTTCGGCATCAGCTATTGTAGTTCCCTCAACAGGATCATAAATATTTGGACGAAGATCTTCAATTATCTCTCCCTTTTTAAATAAATCTACAAATATTGATTGAGTAATTGTTCTATATTCTGAAGAGTCAGTGTGATATTCTTTATCAAAATCACAGGATAAACCAACCCTTTTGGCGGTATTCTTCATTTCTTGGGTGTATTCCTCTATTGTATCTCGACAGAGCTTTAAAAAATCATCTCTGTCAAATGTACGCATCTTTCGGCCCATTTTTTTTTCTACTGTAAATTCTATATTTATACCATTTCTATCCACTCCCCATGGGAAAAATACCTCTTTACCTANTAAACGCTGACTTCTTGCGATAACGTCAATCATACTATATTGTGCTACAGCTCCTATGTGCCAAACTCCACTAGGATATGGCGGGGGTGTATCTATTACGAATATCTCTTTGGAACTTTGTGAATTGAACTTATATGCATTTCCGACATTTTGATAATGATTTTGTTGTATTTTCCTTTCTAAATCTATAGACCATCTCTTTTCGGAAATTTTAGGATCACCCATAAATATAGCCTCCTATATATGTCATGGCGAACTATGTTACTCTTGACCGTTACCAATCATTCATTGAAAATATAGTGCTTTTTTGAATGGAACATACGAGAGGTTGAAGTTCTTAGTTCATACACGTACCATTGAGTGACATGGTTGTTGGAAGCGATGCCACTAAATCAAGTAATGATAAGTTCAGAAATTTTTCAAATANTATGAAGAGGAAATTTAGAGGATTGACGCCTAATAAAGCATTAACAATGTTTCCTGCATTAACAGTCATAATCTGTCTACTAATAACAGGTTTTTTTACTGTACATTCTGGAGTAAATGATTGTAGAGATGAATATCAGCCATCTTGGTGTAGTGAGGAAGGAGCACTAAATGTAAATGGAGAAATGGAAGTTTATTTGCCAGAATCAACTGATCCTTTAAGTTCAAAAAATCTGCTTCAGGAAGTAGGAGAGAATTGGACTACAAATATTATGGTAGTTTATGTTGAGTCAGAAGATTATAATGTAACTGATACTAGAATCTTGAAAGAAATTGATTTAATAGAAAAAAGCGTAAATAACATTAGAAATGATGGAGGAGATGAGGATTCTATTGTTTATGTTTTGTCGATTTCAACGGTAATAAAAGAGGTCAACTCAAGTGCGGGAAGAGTCGTTAAAGCCTTTTTTAATGGAGTCGCAGATGCAACTGGAAATGAAGACTTTTCGGATAGTATAAATCAAACCATAGATGAACAATCAGATATAATTGGAAATTATGCAATTCCAGAAGAACAAGATAGAGTAGACAGAATATTNGAAGAAATGCCTCAAAATGCATTAGATAAATTAGTAAGAGATGTAGGTACTTACGATGCGGCAGGTAATTTGGTAAATATCTCTGCTAAGCATTGGAATAGAGCAGTAATAATTATTGGAATTTCAGATGATTTAGATACAGACAACGATGGTATTAATGATGTTTCAATACCAGAAATTATTGAGAAAACTCAAATAAAAATAAACGAATTATCAGTTGATAATAATTGGGAGGAGAAAAATCTTAGCATGACATTAACTGGACCAGTGCCTTTGACTAATGCCATTACAGAAGAATCTTTCAAATTATTTTGGACAGTATTCCCTATAGGAGTGGCAGCAGTAGCTGGAGGTTTATTCCTATTTCATTGTGATTTGTTACAAACAGGACGGCCTAGGTGGGTGCAAGGAATTAAAACTGTAATTATTACTGGTTTACCAACATTATGCTCTGTTTGGGTTACATTAGGAATAATAGGATTTTCCGATTATGAAGTTACAATGACAGTTATCATTGTAGGACCTATAGTTCTGGCATTGGGTGTATCTTACGGTTTGCATATCACTAATAGATATGCAGAAGCAAAGGGTACTCCGGAAGAAAAAATTGAAGAAGCATTAAATTCTACTGGTAAAGCCGTTTTTCTGTCTGCAACTACAACCATAATAGGATTTATTTCATTAGTTTTTACTCCTATGAGGCCAATACAGACTGTAGGTTATTCTTTGGCAGGAGGTATAGTAATAGTATACATAATGACGATGTTGATGGTACCGAACTTAACATTATTATTAGATTTGAAAAAGCCCTCTCACCCCCCTCCTAAGGTATTTGTTTCTACAGTAAATGTACCTGTAAATTGGACAAAGGCAAGTCTGAGTATATTCTTATTGCTGATGTTGATATCAGCAGGAGTTTCCAGGCAAAATATAGAAGAAAATATTGATCTTCTGGACATGGCTCCTGAAGAAGTTGGGGCTGTTCAGAAAATGAAGGTTTATTCTGATGAGTTTGAGTCCGGACAGCCAGGATTTATACTTGTTAAAGCTCCTATTGGTGCTGAACCTTCATTTTCTTTTACTGCTGAGCACCCCTATGGTAATTTAGAAGGAATCGAGAACCTTGAAACAGAATGCGATAGAATATCCAATACTACTGCAGTCTCAATAGTTTTTCTAATGAAAGCCATAGCTGTCGGAGTAAATGTATCTGGATCTCCAGTACTGGACATTTTAGATAATTCTCCTATTCCATTACCGGATCCCATTCAAGAAGTTGCGGAGATAATCTTTGATAGAGAGGCATCGGGTAATGTATCATTCTGGGCTGCATTAGATACATTAGATGCTCAAGAGGACGATGGTGGAAGGCAAGTTCAAAATTTCTTATTATATGTTTTTTACAATAGTCTAACGACAGAAATGAGAGAGTTGTTTATATCTTCTGATTTTACTAGAAATTTAATTTATGTTGATATGCCATTTATGGATAGTAAAACTACAGCCGTAGCAGTAACACAATTAAATCTAAAAACAGAGGCTGCAGGTAAGAATGAAAATTCTATTGATGCTTCGAATCTTATTGGAGTTGCACCGATATCAATAGAAATAAATGAGTTGATAGTGGGCTCGCAATGGAGATCATTATTCTTCGCCTTGGCTTTTACAATTCTTACTTTGGCATTAGTTTTTAGGGACTTGAGATATGCATTATTGACAACTGTTCCTGTTGGTTTTACTNTTGGAATGCAATGGATTGTTATGGATTCGAATGGAGTACCATTGAATCTAGTTACTGTTATGATAGGATCAATTCTAGTAGGAGTAGGAGTAGATTTTTCTATACATATAGCAAATAGGGTAAAAGAATTGGGAGGGACATTGGATGCAATTAAAACGGCTTGTGCCAGTACTGGAATGAGTTTGGCAGAAGCAACTACTGTTACTGCTATGGGAATGTCTTGCGCTTTTTTTATTCCTATTCCGGCAATAAAACCATTCGTAGCAGTAATTATTGTGCTTCTTATTGTAGCAGCTCTTTCTGCTTTACTTCTATTACCCGCAATCTATTCCATAATGGTAAAAACAAATTGGGGATTGACAGGGGGAGTACAAAGTATGGTAAAGAATGCGGGCCTTAGAAGGGCTGTTGCTAGAGATGAGATAGATGCGTTAGATGCTTCATTAATTCTAGGAAATACTGAAGAGGCGTGGTAATTACAAAATAGATTTAGGGGTGAGAAAAATATGACTAAATATTGGCTTATGAAAAGCGAGCTTGATGTCTATCCTTGGGAAAAACTGGTTGAGGATGAGCAAACTCATTGGGATGGTGTTAGAAATTATCAAGCTAGAAATATAATGAGAGACCAAATGAAAAAAGGGGATTTAGTATTATTTTATCATTCTAATTGTAAACCACCTCACATAGCAGGTATCGCAAGAATCGTAAGAGAATCATATCCAGATTTTACTTCTTGGGATGTTGAATCTAAATATTTCGATCCGAAATCAACACCGGAGAATCCTAGATGGTTTATGGTTGATATAAAACCTGTAAGAAAAATTCAAAATATTGACTTACCTGAATTGAGAAAAAACCCAGCATTAGAAGGAATGCCTTTACTAATGAAAGGTAGCAGACTGTCTGTACAACCTGTACCAGAAAAATACTTCAATGAAATATGTAAAATTAGCGGAATTAATGATAAAGAAAATTTGTAGTGGGCATGTTCTCGGTGGACGTACGTTGCCAAAGATGTTGAGCCATCAATCTCCTCAGCCCCGCTATCCCAAGGCATCCAGAATCCCCAGTCGGGTTGCTCGCTTCCGCGCCTGACCTGGTTCCCGGGTATGAGAAAGTAAATACTTCCCTCCGGAAGTATGTCCGATCAACCTGGATCTCTTGGGGGCGAAGCGTCGACGTCAACTGATGAGACATCAGAGGCTCGTCTACGCCGCCCTCGAACTTCAGGCCACCATTATCAACGATTTGTGGAAAATAGAACACGTCAACGCTCCCCCTAGCCCGTGCTAGGCATGATACCATTACCTATCAATTAATCCATTTTATTAATTATCGACTGTTTCATATTTTGACGGGCAACCAGTAATAATCTCTGATGCTTGTAAACTCCAAAAATCGTCTATTTTAACCAGTTTTCCTTTAATAGCAACAGGCAATCCTTCCTGAAAGCCTTCCGGTAGTGAGGCTGCAGAATAATCCACAGTAATATCATAATTAATTCCCGATAAAACAAATGATTTTTGCTCTGAACGAAGGCTATTGTTTTGTGCATCTCCTCTTACAAATACATCTTTATTTTCGTAATTATTTGGATTCTCCATGACTTCATCGACTGAATATTGGACTTCAGGATCGACAGAAATTAACATAAGTAAAAGCAAAGAAGCCATGGCTAGCGATATAATCACTAATTTTGTTTTTTTACTAGCTATCATTTCGTACAACTCTAATCTCAGGTTATTTGTGCTTATAACCTACTGCTTCAGAAATATTACTAAAGCCTTTTTCAATACGTTTCTCTTTTATTCCTTTTACTATGGAAGAAACTACTGATGGTCCNTGAAAAACTAATGAAGAGTATAATTGTAACAAGGATGCCCCGGAAGTTATTGATGACCATGCAGTTTCTGAAGATTCAATTCCACCTACGCCAACTATAGGGATTTTTCCTTCTGTATGGTTGAATATTAATTCTATTACTTCTTTGGATCTATTGTGAAGAGGGCGACCAGACAATCCTCCTTCTTCAGAAAAAACTCTTCTAGATTGTGTATTTGATGGGTTTGGTTTTTTTACTGTGGTATTTGTTGCTATGAATCCATCTATATTGTTTCTAATTGCAACATCTAAGGTGTCTAATATCTGATCATTTGTCCTGTCTGGTGAAAGTTTCAGTAAAATTTTCTTTTCATTGTCTTTTTTCCGGACTTTATTACATTCCTGAAGAATCGAATCTAGATATGTTTGCCCTTGTAATTCTCTTAAATTTGGAGTATTAGGTGATGAGACGTTTAGCACGAAAAAATCTGCATAATCCCATAAGATTTTCAAAGTTTCAGAATAATCACCAGGAGAATTTTCATTAGAAACTTTACTGGAACGACCTATATTAGCAGCAACAGGAATATTTGGCCAGTTATTTGATGATTTACGAATTAGTAATTTATCCTTAATTGCCATTGCNCCAGGATTATTAAGTCCCATTCTGTTTACTAATGCATTTTCTTTATTGGCTCTAAACATTCTTGGTTTTGGATTTCCTTCTTGAGGAAATCTGGTTATTCCTCCATATTCTCCCCATGAAAAACCCAAAGATGGCCAAGATGATAAGGCGTCAGCACCTTTATCGAAACCAGCTGCTAAACCCAAAGGATGTTTAAAAAATGTATCAAAAACCTCTATTGGTTCTTCAGGAGAACCATAAGTAGAACGAAGAATTTTTTGTCCGATACTATTTAGACCTAATTTGGATAATATATTAATACTGATATTATGAGATTTTTCAGAACTTAATCCCTTCAAAAGCGGAAATATAAGTGTCCTGTAAGGTAAGCCCATTGATATCCCGAGAAGGCAATATTCTTCAATAGTTGTGTTTCATAAGTGTATAATGGTATTATCTACATATGATTTATCCCTTTGGGAAATTTCTAGAAGAGTATTAAAATCTGAAAAATTAAAGTTTTCTTTCGATAAAGAAACTAAAATTGACATACAAAATTTGAGCAATTCTATTTCAGACTCGGCACCATCAATAATAATAGATATTAAAAAAGATATTAAAGGAATTAAAAATCAGATAATGATATTCGATGAAGAAAGGATGATTGGACTAATTAGTGAAAAAGAGCCCGATGACATTGGTTGTATATGGATTCCTACTGGGGCGAAAACGTTTTGGACAGATTTTGAAAGAAGAGTGTTGCATTTAGTAGAGGCTGGATATCCTGGTTGTATAGGATGTGGTGGACCTGGTAAAGATGATAAATGGAATGAAGAAGAGAATAGAATAGAGTTTCGAAAGAGAATAAGTAAACATTAGCGTTTTAAGTTCATTCTTTATTTACTCACATTTATACATAGAATATTATTCGAGTATTATTGGTGAGTACCACACTCACCGAGGGTGACGTAGTTTGAAATTAATGATTATGGAGTCCGGAGCAAAGGCTAAGACTGTAAAAAAATATCTTGGTAAAGGATGGATGGTTGATGCTTGTGGAGGTCACATAGATAGGCTACCAGCAAAAAAAGGAGAGAAGGGAAAAAATGATGCAATGTGGAAATCTTCACGAGATAAGCTCCCTGAAGCGCCTTGGACTTCTGATAAATCCAAGAAAGATAAAATAAAGAAGATTGTCCAAAATGCAAAATCAAGAGATGTTGAAGAGATATTCATTGCAACAGATCCTGATAGAGAGGGAGAATTTATCGCATGGAGATTAAGTGAAGTTTTCACTAAAGCAGGTTTTGAAAGACAAAAGAGAGTTATTTTTAATGAAATTACAGAAAATTCCGTATTACAATCTCTGGAGCAAAATGGAGAAATAAATTACAGAATGGTTGATGCAGCTAAAGTTAGGATGTTTATGGACCGTTTAATAGGATGGGAATGTGCAAATGTTAGTCGTAGATCTGGAATAAACTCGATGGGGCGCGTTCAAACACCGACTTTGGGTTTTATAGTTGAAAAAGAATTAGAAAGGGAAAAACATATTCCGCAGAAATACCACAGTGTTAATTTCTATTCTGAAGGGATAAAATTCAATATTAGATTTCATGAAAAGGGAGAAGAAGATGCTTGGATTGATGATTCTGGAAAAAAACCTAAACATTATCCAGAAAGAACGTTTGACAAGGATTTAGCCAATGAATCAATAGAAATATTGAGGAGAAATAAGGAAATAAAAATACTCTCAATAAAAAATAGTAAAAGAAATAGAAAGCCAAAACCCCCCTTTACTACAGATACAATGCTGCAATCATCTAATTCATATTTGGGCTGGTCGTTAGCTAAAACTAGTAGTATTGCAAGCGAATTATATGAAAAGGGACATATAACCTACATTCGAACTGATTCGACTAGAACAAACAAAGATTCTAGAGATCAAGTAAAAGAATACATATTGAAAGAATTTGGTAATGAATTTATTGGGCAAGGTGTAGTAGGCCCTGATGTAAAAAAACAATCAGTAAATGTCCAAGATGCCCATGAGGCGATTAGACCAACAAGACCTAATATTAGAGAAATTGATGAGAAAAATGAAGATTTAACGAAATTATACAGACTTATTTGGTCTCGATTTGCAGGTAGTCAGATGTCTGATTCAATTCGTGAACAAAGATCTATTAGAGCAAGAACAAAAGACCTCCAAAAAGATATTTCAGGAAATACTTCGTGGAGAATCCATGCAGGATGGGAAGAAGTTTTTCGAGAATTTATTAGTAATGTTCCAGTAAAACCTCCTGCAAGTGAATTAAAAGTTGGTGCAAAATGGAAAATAAAATTAGATTCAAATAATCCGGAGCTTGTAAGTGAAGAGACTAAACCACCAAGACGTTTTTCNGAAAGCTCAATAGTACAAGAAATGAAAAAAGCGGGAATTGGTCGNCCTTCGACCTATGTTTCAATGGTTCAAAANTTACAGGAAAAAAAATATGTTGAAAATATTAATGGTGCACTCATTCCTACAGAAAATGGTAGAAGGTTATGGTTAGAAGTAGTACCGCTATATAATAACCAATCTGAAGAAATTCTCTACAAGATTTTTAGCACAGAGTTTACATCTATGATGGAATTAAAACTTGACAACATAGCAAATAGTGATGTCGATTCAGCTAGTATATGGCACGATTTCGTGTTTGATTTTTATGAAATACACAATATAGCTGATATGAAGTCTCGTAATAACCCTTCTAATAAACAAATCAAACTTTTAAAAGATCTTTTAAAAAATATGAGTGAAAATGAACAAGAAAAGTTATTGGAAGGAAGAGATATTAAAACATTAACTAGAGAAGAAATTAAACCAATAATAGATGATGCAATAAATCGATCTGGTCCAAGAAAAGCAAGTAAAAAACAAATTGATACCATTGTAGATAAATGCGAACAATTTGGACTAGATTTAGATGGATTCTTGAAAGATAATGGCTTTGATGACTTGGAAAATTTGACTGGCGGAAGGGATGGTTCTGCAAGTTTGTTAATAGGAAAATTATTTGATATAAGGGGAAATAGTCCTGCCACAGAGAACCAAATAAAAGCGATAAGAAATATATCTAAATATCTAGAAATTAAAATAGAAGATGCTATGGCTATAGTAAAAACTACTACAATAGAAGAGATTAATTTCAAGGATGCTAGTGAATTAATTGGTAAGTTAAAAAAAATGAAGAAGAAATAGGTGAAAATATGGAATATGATTACGATGTAGTGGTTGTTGGTGCAGGGCCGATTGGAGGATATCTCTCAAGAAAATTAACAGAACATGGTAATACTGTACTTTTAATTGAAGAACATGCTGAAATAGGTAGGCCTTTTCAATGNGCAGGATTGGTAAATCCAGGTGCAATGAGTAAAGTAAATTTAGAAGAAACTGCACTTACTAGGATTTGGGGCGCTATACTACACAGTCCTTCGGGGAATTCTATAAAAATAGGAAATCCGGACATAACTAGAACTTGGTCTGTATGCCGTAAATTATTCGATGAAAAAGTTGTAATTCAGTCTGTTGAGATTGGTACAGATTTATGGCTCTCTAGTAGCCCTTTATCTGCGGAAATAAAGAAAGATTATGTTGAAATGATAATAAACTATCAGGGNAAAAAGCGTAAAGTAAGAACTAAATTGTTGTGTGGCGCTGATGGGGCACACTCATGGGTAAGAAGAAATTTCAAAATGGGAAGGCCTAAAGAAATGATGGTTGGTTTGCAAATAGAAGTTACCGGATATAAATCAGAAGAAGGACTTTTGGAATTATTTACTGGTAATGATATTTCTCCAGGTTTTTTCTCTTGGGCGATACCGTCTGGAGATACAACAAGAATTGGAGTTTGGAGTAAACCTAAATTACTAGGGGATAAATCATGTGAGTATTTCTTAGAACAATTGATGAATGATTCACCTTGGAAAGAAAGATTTCTCGAATGTAAAGAAGTAGGAAGGTTTTGTGGTCCTGTGCCAAGTGGGATTTTGAAAAAAACAATGAAAGAAAGGGTTGCATTATTTGGGGATGCTGCTGGAATTTGTAAACCAACTACTGGAGGAGGTATTGGACCTGGTTTCAAACAGGTAGATATTTTGGTTCCACTACTAAACAAAGCGATTGTAGATGACGATTTGTCAGAAAAGAAAATGGCAAAAATAGCACTCAGTCTTAATGAAATGAAAAGAAATCAGAGAAGAAAAAGAGCATTGAGGGATGCTTTCTTGACTGAAGTCAGTGAAGAAGAGTTAGATGCAATTTTCGATATTTGGTCTAGGCCTGAAGTAATAGAATTAATTAATGAAATAGGAGATATAGAAAATCCAATACCATTAGGAATGAAGATGTTAAAAGATGTCCCAGAATTTAGAAAGTATGCTAAAAAGGCAGCTATGGCAATTTTGTGGGGATAAAAAATGAAACAATATGTCCAGAAAATAAGATATCCTCCATTCGAATATTCACACATGAATGCAAATAAAGTTCCCCTAGTAGAAGTTNTTATCGAAACAGAATGTGATATAGAAAATGAATTTAAGATAGGTAAAGAAGACTCGTGGTATATTGAGTGGAGCAAATATATAGATAATGGAAAAAGGATTCCTAAAATAGATTGCGAAGTAAAAAAAGAAGTATTGCCATTTCTAATGAGAACTAGAAATGGGTGGTATATTAGTCCCGATCCATTACATTTAACTTCTAGAAAAATTATCACTCCTACAGTAATTATACTTATATTATCAATATTAATACATGCAACAGAACCAGGGTTGTTAGAATTAGGAATTATTTCTAACTCATTTGCCGGTTCATATCGATTTGGGCCGTTGGATTATCCTAAATTATTATTATTTTCATTCCCTATTTTTTTATTGCCATTACTGATTAGAATGGTTGCTAACATGAGAGACATATCCAGACAGAATGAATTTGTAAGAAATCCATTAAAACCTCCAGAAATAGAAATAGAGAAAAATGTTAATAGTATTGAAATCATAATTAAAGAAATTCCAAATGGTATCGAATTAAAACAGGCTAGGTTGCAGGTAGGAGTTGCTGTACCAGAAAGAGAAAAAATATTACAGGCTCTTGGAAGGGGAGAAAAAGGTCAACCAGCACCGGGAATGTCGACAAAGCCACCGGAAAAAAGAATTAGTACTGGTGATGAAATGGGAACTGGCGTTGGAGAGGCAACTCCTATGGTAGTCCCACATAGGAGAACATTGATGCTCGAATCGTTGAGAGTATTAGATTTTGGACAATGGGTTGATATAAATTCAAATCAAGAAAAAATAAAACTTTTCGGACCTAAAGATAATTGGCCTAGTTCAATTTATTCATCATTAATCACAATNCATTGGGAATTAATTATTGATGCCATAAAGAAAGATGGGACAAAGATGAAGTGGGTAAGACCAGTAATAATGAAATCTGAGAAAAAGAGTATTATTTTACCAAAATTACCAGTCAGAAGTGGAAGAATAGAAATGGCAGATTACTAATTCTGCATTGGAATTATAGCTGAAATATTATCTTCTGAAATAATTTCAGTCGATAGTGAGGCATATTCAGAATCGCGTTTTTGAGGGATAAAGCCAGCCCGGGATATTATTCTCTGCAACTCTATTTCATTTGCATTGGTCTTATCAGTTCCAGAAGCAGAGACTACATTTTCCTCCATCATCGTAGACCCAGCATCATCAGCTCCAGCGAAAAAAGCCATTTGAGCTATTCCAAGTCCCATGGTAGGCCAAGATGCTTGAATATGATCTATATTATCAAAAAATAACCTAGATACGGCAACGTGACGTAAATATTCCTGAGGTTTCACTTCTAACTGAATTTTATTATTCCCTTTGTTTCTTTTGCCAAAAACATTATTCTCTAACTGAACAGGCCAAGAGATGAACGAAGTAAATCCATTATATCCATTTCCAATAGCTTTATCTTGAGATTTACGAATTTTATCCATGTGTAAAACTCTATGACTATTATTTTCACCAAAGCCTATGACATTAGTCGCTGAAGTAACTAAACCCAATGATTGAGCTTCTTCCATTATCCTTAACCAATTTTCTGAACCTCCTTTTTTTGGAGAAATATCCAATCTTACATCATCAACTAACATTTCAGCACCTCCTCCTGGCAATCCATGTAAGCCTACATTTTTCATTTCCTCGAGTACTTGCAATGTATCTAGGCCACAAACATCTGCTATTCCCTCTATTTCAATCGGTGAAAAACAATCTAAATCTATAGTGGGGTGTTTAACTCTGATTGATTTAATTAAATTAAGATACCATTCTAGATCTAGATCAGGGTTTACCCCTCCTTGCATTAAAATCCTTGAGCCCCCAATTTTTTCTAATTCGAAAATACGAGCACTAATTTGATCAAATGTTTGAGTATATGTCTCAGAATGTCCTGGTGGCCTGTAAAATGAACAAAATTGACAATTTATTGTACAAATATTAGTATAATTAATATTCCTATCTACAAGATATGTTATTTTATTACCTGGTACTTGTTTCCTTCTACGAAATAACGCTGCATCCATTAAATCATTAATATCAGCTTCATCATAGATTGTTATTGCTTCATTGACGGAGAGTCGTGGTGGATTAGGAGAAGTTTGTTCTTGTAGAATTCTTTCCCATTTTTTCATAAAATTACCTCCCCTGAATTATATTTTCTATTTCATCAACTGATTTAGGGCAAGAAGATGTCAATACTACAGGACCATCTTCTGTAATAAGAACATCGTCTTCAATTCTAACACCTATTCCAGCGTATTTTGAGGGGACAGAAATGTCAGTGCGCCATTCAGCAAAGTATAATCCAGGCTCAACAGTAAGAATCATACCCTCTTCTAATTTTCTTCCATGAGGTTCGTTATTAGGGGAAATTACACCAACGTCATGCACATCAAGTCCTAATGAATGACTNGTCCCATGCATAAAGAAATTCCTAAATGGCCCATCAAAATTATCTCCTAAAGCATCGTCTAAACTACAATCAATGATTCCAAGTGCAATTAATCCCTTTGCCAGTACCTCAGAAGCAGCATGATGAGAAGCTTTCCAGGGAGCTCCGACTCTACACGCATTAATTCCTGCTAACTCTGCCTCCAACACCAATTCATAAATTTCGCGTTGTGCCTCAGAAAAAGTACCATTAATAGGCCATGTTCGTGTTATATCAGATGCATATCCTTCTACTTCGCAGCCTGCATCAATTAGTACTAAATCACCATCATTTATTGGAGAATCATTTGAATTATAATGTAAAATTGTCGCATTAGAACCACTTCCTACGATTGAACCATAGCTGCACCTACTTTTATTTGAAATGAAGTATTCCTCAATTATTGCCTGTATATTCCATTCCCCGTCACCCAACTTAGATTTTGACATGGCTTTAACGTGAGCCTCTGATGCTATATCAGATGCCTGTTGCATTATCTCTATTTCTTTTTCAGATTTAATTAACCTCATCTCATCAATGATATATGAAGGATCTCCAATTATAACAGGTCCTACGCCCTCTATGTTCCTTTTTCTTGATTTTTCAGTTAAGGAAACATTAACAAGATTATCCAATTTATCATTTAAACCTTGAATAATGAATACATTTTTAGATTTGANTAAGACTTCTTTTATTTCTTGAATACTGTTTTCTATTGAATAAGCATTATCAACAGGCCAATTTTTCATAGCATTATCGATGCCTATTCGGCGTCCTTCCCAAATCTCGGCTAAGTTATCATTCGGTTGAACGAAAATAGATGTATTCCATGTTCCAGAATTATTACTACTGACAAATATTGCATCCGGAGACTTCCATCCGCACAAGTATAACATGTAAGAATTAGCCCTGTACGGGAAATTAGTATCATTAGATCTCTTAGCAAAGGGGCTACTTGGGATTATTACAATACTATTATCGGGAAGTTGTGAATGAAATTTTTCTTGTCGAGTAAGATATTCTTCTATGCTAAATGGCAACATAGACACATCAGCCACATACNTATCTGATATACTCCCATTAATAGGTGTATTCATAAAAAATATATACAAAAATTACCATTTAGGAATTTTCTCATCCATGATATTATATCTTTTATAAAAAGCGTAGGAAACAAAAATTATTGAGATAAACAAAAAAGTAAGTGAAAAATAAGTCCCTTCCCTAGAAGATTCAGATTTGATATTAATAGATATTTTTGAAATTAAGTTATCATTATCTGTAACTTCTAACGATAGAATAAATTCATTATCATTAACAGATTCAGGCCAAGAAAAAGTCCTTTTACATCCTTCATAAAAAGGCACATTATTGACTTTCCAGATACAACCTAATGATAAAATATCATTTTCAGTATCTGATGATTCTGTCGCATCTAAGTCTATTTCCTGATCTTGGAGTAATATTAATGAGTCGCCATCAAATATCTCTACATCATCAATAGATAATTTCGCTACAGGTGCCATATTAGTTATGGAAAAATCTAGTGAAGAAGAATTACTAAGACCCGATTCATCAGTGACAGTAAGAATTAAAGAATAATTACCAGAATTAAGACTGTCGATTAAGAATGTTCTTTCATCATCGCCTGAAGAGACATTTATCACCTCTAAATGGAACTTATCGTCATTTAAGTTTGGTATGTGTTGACTTAAAACCCAAACAAAATTCAATTTTGAACGGCCGAAAAATGGATCTGAGGATACACTACCATCAAATAATATTGGTGAGAATCCCTCTAATAATTTTAAATTTTCTTGAGATTGAATTATCGATATTGGCTTGTTATTATCAACTTGTATGAATCTGCAGTAAAACTCAGAATTCAATGAATTGGTATTGTAAAGAGTATTAGCCCACAAATATAATGAGTAAAATCCATCATCATAATTAGATATATCCAATTCATTTTCAAATGAAAACTGATATGTAAAAGAAGACTCTATTCCCATAGAATTTGTTAAGATTTCAGAAGAATCTAACTTACATGAAGAAGCTTGTGAGTTAGTTTTAATAATATTCCAATAGAGATTTGGTAAAGAATTATCAAATGACCAAGCGTTACCTGAAAAATATATTTTATCTGAAAATAGATCATTAGAATTATCATCAATGATTAAAGCTGGTTCGAGTAATTCATCATCGAGAGAAAAAAATATCGGCTTTATGATTATCTGAGGTGATGAAGATTCCAAAATAACTGTCAAATAACATGTACACGAGTTCGGATAAGATAAAAAATCTAGAAATATCTGCCATTGATAAGTTGGGTTTTGAAAATTATTTGATTCGGAATTTAGAATAATTTGGCCAGAATCATAAAGAATTTCCGAGTATTCTAATTTCCATGAAATAGTGATCGAATTTTGATTTGAACTAGCATAACCATAAACTACAGTAGAGTTATTAACATTAAGCGGAGAATCAGAGTTAAAGTTAATACTTTGATATGAAGTATTTTCTTGAGCATTAGCATTATTGAGAATAGGTATTAAAGAACTAAGAAATAATAAAATTACCATTAATCTTATGTATTTCATGGTTTTTTGGCAGTTACTCATATTTAATTAAACCAGTGTATTGATGATTATATTATCTCTCGGAAATTTGCATTCTCCATGATAAATCATCAAGCCATAATGAAAGAGAATCCTTTGAAATAAATTCTTTAGAGGCGGCTGCCGATAATATGCAATCACATGCAGCTGAAGCCAAAGTAACTGATTCTATTAAAGTGAGGCCATTACCTAGCGAAATTGCCAGGGCTGCTGCTGCAGCGTCATGAAGTCCTATTTGCTGTTCTGGCGAAGTAGCATTACAAGGGAAGAAGATATCATCATCTTTGGAATACAACGTCATGCCTTCTATTCCGCCAAGAACAAGAAGAGAGCCCCANCCATAATTATCAATTAGATGGCGTGCAGTTTCTTTGCTATCATTAAGATCTAAACGACGTTGAAGTAATTCTAAACCCCTAATCTCAAATAATACTATTGTAGCACCCCTACTTTTCTCAAGGCCTGTTAATTTAGGATCTAAAATGATTGGAATTTCTTTATTTTTTGCTTTTTCGATTAATTTTACAGCGCCTTCTGAGGAAACAACGCCTTTATCGTAATCTGAAATAACTAATACACAACTTTCTTCTAGAGATTTCAAAGCTTCAGAAACCAAGTTTGAACTAATATCTGGAGAAAGTGGGTTTAGGGAACCTCTATCAGCTTGTAATAAAATTTGACTATTTTTTAAAAGACTTTCACGACTTCCATAAAATCGAATCTTGGTTAGGGTTTTATGATCATCAATTTTAATAATATTTGATATATCGACTCCGGTTTCAGAAAGTTTACTTAATATTGATGATCCTTCTGCGTCTTTACCGACACAAGAAAAAAAGTCTACAGGCATTCCAAGAGAATTCAGACTAAGTGCGATATGAGCGGCAGCGCCTGGAGATTCTTCAGAATCAGTAATTTTCAGAACTGGCACGGGAGCTGTAGATGTAAGATTATTTGCAAAGCCATGATGATATCTGTCTAGCATTATATCACCAATCAAAGTTACTCGAGAATGGTTGGTATTATCGAGTAAATTACCTAATTTTTTGAGTGTTTTAGATCTTAGATTGTCGTCCGCATCCATCGTTATCGGATTCGCGTTGAAGTCATTACCAAAGATATTTGGGGAAACCGACGGTATGAAATCATGAACATATATCGGAAATCATGAACTCGCATAGCGGAGGGTGGGAATATAGAGGTTCGGCGTCTAATCGTTTGTGGCATAAATCTGCTTTAGGTAAGGTAATTTCCGAAGACTGTTTACACTTAACTGATGCAGAAGTAATTTTTTGTCATGAACATAGGAATATTGAATTGCCACATGAAGAATGGATGATTCAATGTATGAATAGGAATCCTACAATATTAGATGAGTATACAATTCTAGAATCCTTGAGGAAACCAGGGAATAAAATAATGATTACTGTTCACTCCGATGGTTTTAATTTAAACGAAGAGAGAGAAACTTGGGGACTTAGATGGCCTTCTGATGCTCATCCAAGAGATAGTAAACCCATATCTGAGATAAGGTGGTTTCATTCATCAGAAAGATTAGACATTGTAGAATTACTGAATTGGGCAAGTAGTGTAAGAAATAAAAAAAGAATAGCTGAAGTATTAATAATCGATAATGAATTATCTGTTGTAACATATCATATTGAGATAGTAGAACCTAGAGGTATCTTTGATATTCCAACAAAAGAAGATTACATGAATATTTCCAATATAGAGGGAAAAATCAGTCTCAGTAACGGTAATGTATTTATTCCCAATAATGAGGATTGGAAATATGAAAATATTGGAATTCCACATAATAATGGCAGAATTATTGATGAAGATATTGAAAAAATGATTGAAAATAAAATAAATGGAAAAGGCAAGGATATGAGTATCTCTGAAAAGATAGTATTGGACTTACTAGAAAGGGGGCTTCATCCAAGACCAGGATTCAAATACGGTTCTAAATGGAGATGTTACGAGACTAGTATAGAAGAAGATCACGCTCCATGGCTTGTAGTTCATCCAGATAATGGACCAGAAAATTGGGAAGAAGCATGTTTAATTTCAAGATTAGCATCTGGGGTTAATAAAAAATGGTTGTTTCCAATAATGGACAAAAGTTGGCATTATTTATCGATAATTAGGCCACCTACTGATTCAAGGTGGAATAATCCTATCAGAAGATGATTTTAACATATTTCTACCAGTATTTGTCAATATTGATAATGCCGATAACAAACAGATTATTAGTATTCCATTGGATGGTTGAGATATCCAAGGAAGAAAACCTTCACCTATAAATGGAGATTCGGCCTGTAAAATAATAGGAATTCTCTCTTCGATTGAATTAGAATCTGTTAATATTAATTCTCCTTTAGCAATCATGCCCTGTTTTAATAGTCCATTTGGAGAAATTGCTAGAACTATAGGGTCTCCTGGTGAAATTACTCCTTGAGTTACAGGACTTGATATCCTACTAATGGCACCTGAAACTGAAATCGAATAAGTTCTAGAACCATTGCCTTGGAAATTTGGATATAAGAAAATTTCGGAATTTTCTTCCCAAGAGATGATTTTCTTTAGCGTATCATTGCTTATTTTATGTCCAACTTTAATCCAATCCAAATCGATATCTACTGAATTATAACCTTTACAGCCAATTTGTCCTTTTAAATGGCCTTTTATATTTGAACTTGAAGAAGAATTAATAATTTCGATGTAAGAAGTACCCGAACTAATACTTATCTCCTTAGTTATAGAAACACCCTGATGAATAAAATTGATTAATAATTCACATGGCTCCGTAGCATCTACTTTTGCATAAGATTTTTCACCATCTAAAAGAATTATTGGCTCNCTAGGAGTGAGTACTTGTAAATTTTCAATTGCCTGATTTTCAAATGTTATTGTTGCGTTATTCCACAAGTCATCATCATCGATATTGATATCTGAAACGAATGCAGTCCATGTAACTAAGCGTCCTCGATTATCACGAATTTGGATACCAAGATTACCAAACTTATCATCTAAATTAAATAAATCACCTATTTCTCCGGAATTCCTGCCTCTCATGAGAGCATCATCTCCGTCTGCTTCAACGATTTTGACCCAAGCCAATTCAGGGTCGATATTAACCAAATTACTCTCCAAATTTCCATTATTTTTATCCTGATGTTCTACTAAAATACCAGAGCCGGGAAGAGCAGAATCAAAACCACCGGACCTTAATGATATTCGAATAAATTCATTTGGAGCGATTTCTATGACTAATGATTTTCCTCCTAATGATATGGGCGTTATTGTGAAAGAATTATCACCCGGAATAACGTTTAAAGATCTATCAGCCCCAATTAATTGCATCGTTGAGGCACTAGGTAGTGCTGGTATTTTTCCATCGCCATTCCAATTACCGCTTGCCATTATATCCCAAACCCCTAGACCATTCCAGTTTGAACTAGGAGAATCACTATGGACATCATATAAATCCACTGCACCCATTTGATGCAGCATTTCATGCATCAGAGTACCTAATCCGGAAGATAGTGAGACTATTGTATAATGTTCAATGGACCATTTAGAGATTTTAATTGGATCATCTAACCCAGAAAAATGACTCCAAATAGAAGAAGATTGTCCATTAGATTCTTGAGCATCACCAGAATGTAGGATAAGTAATCTATCTACGATACGATCACCATTAAAATCCCATTTTGATAAATTNTTTTCATTTAAAAGAGATTTAACAGCGTTTGTAACTAAGTCTTGTACTCCATTTTCTGAGCCTGCATCTCTACCTTCTGATGAGTCTTGACCCCAAAAAGAATCTAATTTGGGAGAATTCCATGTCTGCTCAATTATAGTCACATTCAAATTGGAGTCATTGTTTAATGATTTGATATAATCCTCTGCAGAATATGTATCTTCAAACAATTTTTTAGCTTCGTTTGAATCAAAAGGTTTATTCGGAAATGAAATTTTAAGAACCAACCATTCCTCATTATTTTGTAATTCAACAAGATCATAGTTAGAATTATGATTATGGCTTCTTTCTAATGCATTATCGATATATTGGGGATTGCTATAAGACAATAATCCTAGTAAAATTAGCAACAAAGCCAAAACTGCTCTAACCTTGCTCATATGCCATCGAGGCATAATTGGGATTTTAATTAGATGTAGAGATGTATCTTACGAATATAAATTTTGCAAAAGAATTGCCTCCTAAATATTGTTATCAGAGTATTCTGAATCTAGTCTAATTAAACCTTTTTTATCTCAATGGTGAAGAAGGTATAGTTCTCGAAATAATATCGGATAAATAAGTTATCAATAAAGCAGAAATTATACGTAATCCATCAAATTCATTGGGTAATGAAAGAATAATTAAACTACCCGAAATAGCAATAATTTTTATTTTCATATTTGAATTTTGACTATCAAAAACTCCAATCAATCTTGCTAAACCTAATGAAATTGTGGTTAAAGAAAAAATGATTATGAGCCAGGAAAATCCTAAAGTCAACTTGAAAATTGCTGTTGCATCATAACGGTTGTCTATACCTTCAATTGAAATAAATCGATCAAAAGAAGAAAGAAGATTTGGTAAAAAGAAAACCCATAGCATGATTAATACAGTGGGAATTATAAATATATTAAATATTAATAATGAATAAAACCAATTTTTCTCTTTTGGTAATAATCCACTACTAGTAAATTTGAGTAGTGAATAAGAAATAAAGGGCATAATGGATATGATTGATAATAGAAATACCATTGACCATTGTATTTCTATCCAGTCGTATGGCCCATATATGGAGAAATCGAAAGAGCTATTCTNCAATGGAATATTAGACAACCATCTTGATATTAAATCCTCCACGAAGAAGGACCAGGTAAAAGAAAATAATATAAAAAATACCAAATGAAATTTAATTATATTTAGCAATTCCAATAAGTGTGATGAAAGAGGTAAATTGATGTCAGTGGAAACTGAAGACACCATATCACAAAATATCCTTAACTTTAGGTTCTGAATTGGCAGCTAGTATGGTTCTATATACTCCATATGCGAACCAAGCACTGATGAAATAAAAGCATCCGATGATGAATACAGTAAGATCTGTCACTTCTGCCTCTGGGCCAACTATGGAAGGAGGAGGGAACTGTATAACGGCATCATTAACTGTCCAACTAAATGCCATATAAAATGATATGATACAACCAATTGATCTGCGTATTGCTTGTGGGATTGCTAATTCTCTGGCCAAATATTCTGGCCCTTCGCCAAAGCGTCTTTCTAAAATTTCTCTTTGGAAAACTCCTCCAACAATTAATGCGACTAGACTGGTCCAGAAAAATAAATTACCTTGTTTAAACAATTTATGAGATAATTCATCCTGGCGTTCTTTCTCTAATTGTTCATCTGTAACTTCTAAAACAAACAGTGAATCATAATCGCCTACAGAAATAGTTCTGGTTTGCAAAGTTGAATCAGACTCTGTAGTAGTTATTGTACCTGGTTCATTAATTGAAAATGATAGAAGATTCCAATAGTCATTTTCATCAGGTATTCCTGCTCCATCTACAGAATTACCTGCTAACCAAAAATTAACTTGGCCGACATTGTCTGATGGAGCAGTCCATCTAAAATCCCAAACTCCATCAGAATCAGTTTCTGAATGTGATATGTCATCGGGGCGATCTTCTGCTTGCCTGATGTCCTGGTCATCTGACCAAGAAAATACTCCTACAGAGTCTGAAGATAGTAAAAATCCTGCTTTGACATTTCCATTTCCTCCTGAAAGAGTTAATGAGTCTGCAACTATTACTGTTAGATCATATGTTTCTGATAATTCATACATAATTGGTACACCTGTTATCATAACAACTACTCTAGGAGAAGCCGCGCCATTATTATGACAATTACATCCATATTTTACAGTTAATTCTTCATCTGAGTTTAATGCTGAAGGCCCCCCACTTAGGCCAAATACTGGTACTACAAGCAAACCAAGTACAAATAATGCTACACCAAATCTAGGTACGATTTTATTCATGGGCATCACCTGATTTATTATCGGAGGTAGGAGTCTCATAACCGTTACCCGTAAGAAGCCTCCAAATTACCCATTATTCAAATTTCTTTTATGGCAGAATTAAGACTATTCATCATAACCTTTCCATCACCAAATAACATCATTGTCTTATCTTCATAAAATAAATCATTATCAACTCCAGCATATCCCACTGATAAACTTCTTTTTATTATGACAACGGATCTAGCTTTGTCAGCATCTATTATTGGCATTCCTGCCAATGGTCCTTCGCCACTTCTTGCAGCTGGATTGCATGTATCATTAGCACCAATAATTACAGCCATATCACATTCAGAAAATTCTTGATTAATTTCATCCATTTCGATTAATTGATCATATGGGACATTGGCTTCTGCAAGTAACACATTCATATGGCCAGGCATTCGTCCTGCTACAGGGTGGATAGCAAACTTTACTTCAGTGTCAAATTTTTCTTTTAACAAATCTGAAAATTCTTTGACTTGATGTTGACATTGACTAACTGCCATACCATAACCTGGTACTATGATTACTTTTTGTGCACCATCAACCATCATTGCTACTTCTTCGGCATCCGCACCAACTTTTGTCCTGGTTAGAGCCTCTTTTTCAGTGCCTCCAAATGATTTGAATAATACATCGGTGAGTGTTCTATTCATTGCTTTGCACATAATAAATGTCAAAATCAACCCTGAAGCCCCTACCAAAGATCCGGCTACTATCAAAACACTATTTGATATTATAAATCCTGTAAATGCAGCCGCAATTCCGGAAAGAGAATTCAGTAAAGAAACCACCACAGGCATATCTGCACCACCTATTGGGAGTACCAGTATAACTCCTAGAATACAAGAAATAATGATTATTGCCCACAAAAATGTGACATTTGTAGGATCGTTGAGTGAAAGATAAATAAATNTCAATACGGATAAAAACAATACTGTTTTTACAGAATTTAGCCAACCTGGGCCCCATGTAGGGGTCCGAAACCATTTACCAAATAGAGTCACGCCTCCCTTAAGTTTGTACATAGCAAGAATTGAACCAGTTAATGTCATCCAGC
This sequence comes from Methanobacteriota archaeon, assembly GCA_002719615.1. GTDB lineage: Archaea > Thermoplasmatota > Poseidoniia > Poseidoniales > Thalassarchaeaceae > MGIIb-O3. The sequence continues at coordinate 5,002 of PBHZ01000003.1, read as the reverse complement.
CTACCAATGCAGACAGCCCGGCTGCTACATAAATTACAGTCAATTCTAAACCAGTAGGAACTTCATTTGATTCATAGATATAACTCCAACTTTCGGACAGAGCGACTAAAGCAGANGCCGCACCTCCAAAACCGTTGAATAGAGCGACTAATTCTGGCATTCCAGTCATCTCTACTCTTGCAGCCATGATATAACCAATTATTGAGCCAATTAATAGCCCAGATATTATTAATTCCCAACCTATTATCCCTTGATCTACTAAATTCATTTCAAATATAGTAGTGATAATCGCAACTGCCATACCGGTAGCACCAAGTTTGTTTCCGCGGGGAGCGGTTTTTGGATGCCCTAGATTCTTAAGGCCAAAGATAAATAATGATGCAGATATAAGATAACCTAGTGAAATCCAGTCTTCCAACATAATTAATTCCCCTTCTTTTTACCTGCAATCATATTTAACATTCTATTGGTTACAGCAAATCCTCCAATAACATTAATCATTGCTAATATAATTGCGATGAAAGCTAAAATTCCTGATGTGTCTGTATCTAAACCGCTAAAAATTACATTAGCCCCAATTAATGCCCCAACAACACTGATTCCAGATATTGCATTGGCACCACTCATTAAAGGCGTATGTAACATAGCAGGAACTTTGGTAATTAGTTCAAATCCGAGGAAAATAGCTAAAACGAANAGTGTAATTGAGCCGATTAGTAACTCAGGAGTCATGATATTGTGCCTCCTAATTTAGATTGTTTTGTGTGGATTTTGCCATCTTGACAAATAAGTACCCCTCCCATCCCAGAAATATAGAAATCAGAGCCTTCAGGGGCACCAACCAAAATATCATCTTCTTCAGAAATTACAAGTTCTCCATCTCTAAAAATAGATGTGATAAAATTGGTTAAATTATTTGAATAAAGCATACTAGCAGAGTTGGCAAGAGTTCCGGGTAAATTAGGTGTTCCCACAACAATAACNCCATTTTCTGTTGTAATTATCTTTCCTACTTCAGTAACTTCACAATTACCTCCAACATCAGCATTCATGTCTACAACAACAGCACCAGATTTGAATTTTGATATAGCATCCTCAGGTATAGTTATAGGCGCAGGTCGACCAAAAATCCTTGCTGTAGTCACAATTATATCTGCATCGGATGCAACATCGCATACAGTATCATTTACTTTCTGAATAAATTCTGGAGTGAGTGGTTTTGCATAGCCTGATTCATCTTCAAAATCGTCCATTCCTTCAACTTCAATAAAACGACCACCTACAGATTCTATTTGTTCAGCGGCTGATTTACGAACATCTGAGGCGTATACAACTGCTCCTAGTCTTTTTGCGGTGGCGATGGCCTGTAGGCCTGCTACTCCACTACCCATGATTACTACTTTAGCTGGCCTTATTGTTCCTGCAGAAGTAGTCATCATAGGTATTCCCTTGGGGACATATGAAGCGCCCAATAAAACCGCTTTGTAACCCGCCAAATTATCTTGACTAGAATTAACATCCATAGATTGTGCGCGAGAAAGTCTACGTGGTATCATATCCATCGAAAAAAGAGTGATTTTCTTCTCTAATGCATCTTTAATTTTCTCTGGGTGTCTAAATGGATCAGCAACACATGCTAAAATCATCCCTGACCTAAGATCGTCCTTATCTAACATATTAATCGTGATTAATATATCTGATGAGATTGCTTCTGATCTAGAACTTAAAGTAGCACCGGCATCAGAATATTCCTTATCTAGGTAATTCGCTTTTATCCCTGCTCCCTTTTCAAGAAAGACTTTGAAACCTACTTTTGTAAGTTTTTTAACAGAATTAGGCACAATAGCTACTCTATTTTCCCCTTCGGGTTCCGATATAACTCCAATACGCATTTCAAAAAACCTCTCACTAACTAGCCACGGTGACTTAGTATAGCTCAGTCGAAAAGAATTAACTTATTGAAACCGCCGGCGGGTAGTTTTCAAAGAAAAAAAAATTAGGTAAAGAGTATTTGATAACCGATAGAGAAAACGACAATGTCACATATTGCATGAGATAGCCAACATACCCATATTGAACGATAGCGTAAATATAACCAAGACCAAATAGCAGCAGCAGATAGAAGGCCGAAGGATGCAATAATATTTTGCCACCAGATGAAGCCGAAGAAATGAAGTGCTAAAGAATGATGTAATGTAAACATAAGAGCTGAAAAAAGTATTGCATAAAAATCGTTACCAAATAATAAACTTGCCTTAGTTGTGATAAACCAACGAAAAACATATTCTTCTAATAAACTATTGATGAAAATCCAGTAAATCATTCCCACTAGATAAAGATTAACATTGGATAGTCCTTTAGAGTTTAGAGTATCAATCATTTCTTCTAGATTAATAGAATCTTGGAAAAAAATCCATGTCAATACAATTATTATCGACATTATTAATCCAGTTGCAGTTCCCATTTCCAATCCCTTCCTAGATGGTAATTCTCTTGAAAAAATATTTTTTTCTACATAAAAAAACCAAAAAGTAGGAATTGTGAATATCCATAATTTACAGATAACAAAAAATATCTGAGAATAGAATTCATTTTCAATTATTTTAATTCCAAATACAACGGATATAGATGGGACAAAACCAACTAATAGGATTGGAAGAAGAGATTTGTATCGTTCCTCCATAAAATCTGAGATAAATAACTACTAAAAAACATTTTACCGCCATTAATTCTAACTTATACCTACCAAAGGCTAAGTCCTATGTATGAATCGGCGANTTGAAACTACCATGGCAAGAGGATCGAGAAAAGTAGCAGTGATTGGGGCAGGGAATGTTGGAGCGACTTGTGCTTTCGTACTTGCTGAAAGGAAAATAGGAGAAATAGTACTTTTAGACATATACGAGGGTTTTGCAAAGGGCAAGGCACTTGATATGAGTCAAGGAGGTAGAGTTCTGAATTATGATGGAAAAATTACTGGAACTAAAGATTATGCAGATATAGCAGACTCTGACGTAGTAGTTGTTACCTCTGGTTTTCCAAGGCAACCAGGAATGACTAGAGAAGACTTAATTGGGAAAAATGCAGAAATAGTGTCAGAAGTCGGTAATGGGATTAAACAATATGCTCCGGAATCAATAATTATCATGGTAACCAATCCCCTTGATTTGATGACTTATCACATGCAGAAAGTAACAGGCTTTCCAGAAAATAGAGTAATAGGTCAGGCTGGAATATTAGATTCGGCAAGAATGACTCATTTTGTTGCTGAAGCGATAGGCTGCAGTAACGAAGATGTACAAGCAATGGTACTTGGCGGACATGGAGATACAATGGTACCGCTACCAAGATANACTACCGTAGGAGGAATTCCAATAACACAACTATTGAGTAATGAAAAAATTGATGCGATTAGTGCCAGAACAGCAAGTGGAGGAGGAGAGATAGTAAAACTACTGGAAAGAGGTAGTGCTTTCTATGCCCCCGGAAGTGCGGCAGCGATTATGGCAGAATCCGTNCTTAATGATAGAAGAAGATTGTTGCCTTGTAGCGCATATTTGAATGGAGAATATGGCATGGAAGACATATACATTGGCGTTCCAATTATTTTAGGAAAAAATGGAGTTGAGGAGATAATAAAACTTGATTTAGAAGAACATGAATTAGAAAAATTACAAAAATCAGGTTCTTTTTACAAAGAACAATTAGAGAGTATTTTGGGATATTGATATTTAGTGGGAAATATGGAAACAAATTATAAGTATGTTTATTTGGAACATGATGGAAAAATATTGCTAGTAGATCAGCATGGAAATGGCCCAATGTTGCCTAGGATGGGCAGACTTAAGATTAATGATGAGGAGTTCATACTAAGACTACCTACATTAAAAGAAATTGAAAAGATGGGAATAAAGTGGACTTTGAAAAGAATAAATAAAATAATATTAGGAGANAAAAATTTCACTATATCGGTTGGAGAGCCAAATATTGATTGGCCGGAAAACTGGGCATGGAAAGATAGTACGATTAGTGATAATTCCATAGAACCAATTGTTAGAGAATGTGTTTATCGAACCATTCATAGGATAGTTAGTAAAGTAATCATAATTAATGACAATAAATTATTGATGGCAAAAGTCTCAAGAGGATTTTTCAAAGGCCACTGGACTTTACCAGGAGGTTTTGTTAATTACGATGAACATCCAAGAACTGGTGCAGAAAGAGAAGTCTTAGAAGAACTAGGAATTAAAATTAAAATACCCGACAATAAAGGTGAATTAGGAATAATAAGAGAAGGCGATGATTGCCTATTTATTCAGCATGAGATATTTAATGAGCAAGGAATTAGTTGGGTTTCTTTCACATATAAATGTGATATTGACAANGAAATTGAAAAATTTAATTTGAAAAAGGATGAGATAGATGAAGTTAGATGGTTCAGTTTTGATGAAGCTAGAAGCGTTTCCGTGTCACCTTTCGATATAAATGCCATAAAGGCATTAGTAAAAGAAAAATANAGTATGGGAACCGAATATCAAGCGGACGAAAACATAACTAAACAATCCACCCGGACATATCCGGCCCCCGGGTTTTTGTCCGGGCAAACTAACGTGACAAAGCATCATCCTTAAGTCCTATCAATAAGACCTGGAGTTATTGATTCACAAAAAGTAAGATTATAATAGATAATATAATTATCCAAATCAATGGTTTGATACTAGTAGCAAAACCGATAAAAAATGAGACCACCGAACTTGTTTTGCCCATACTATCAGAGATAGGTATTAAACTTGAATAGTTCCATAGAAAAATGGCGTACGTACGCTCGGGACTTACCTGCTGGTACAATTGTAGAGAAGAAATACAAGCATCTATGGCTCTGCAAAGGTAGTATGCATAAATTGTGGTGGGCCTGCCTGGATTTGAACCAGAGTCTGTTCGTCCCAAACGAACAAGCATAGACCAGACTAACCCACAGGCCCGGGTGCTCATTCCAAAAGAC
>PBHZ01000002.1 GCA_002719615.1 Methanobacteriota archaeon | reverse complement strand
GCCTGGAGGAGGCGGAGGCGGAGTTAGGCCTGGAGGAGGCGGAGGCGGAGTTAGGCCTGGAGGAGGCGGAGGCGGAGTTAGGCCCGGTGGCGGCGGTGGAGTTAGGCCCGAAATAGGAGTTGTATTGGGTTTTTGATTTTTATTTTCATCAATATTTTCAACTTCTGGATTAGTTTTTTTTGGTTTATTTTCATCACCATCAGACCCGGAATCAGGAGGCAAAGGAGGAGGGAGTGGGAATCCCGGTGGAGGAGGAGGAAATTTTTCAGCCATACGTAAACAACCCTAGGCGGTAAACATCCCCCATAGTTAGAGGGTATAACGATTACCTGTTCATTATTCTAAACAAGTATCAACAGAATAGTTGAAACTATGAATCACTTGGGAGTAATATGAGTGCACAAGACAGTACTAGTCCACCAGTGATTTTTGTAGTTGGAACTGCAGGTGCGGGAAAAAGTTCCTTAGTGACTGCTTATCAAAGATGGGCCAGATTCCTTGAAGTTGATGTTATGGCAATTAACCTCGATCCAGGTGCAGAAAGAGTTCATTATGATCCTGAGTTTGACGTGAGAGATTTAGTTTCTTTATCTGATGTAATGAGTGAATATGATTTAGGACCTAATGGAGCGCAAATATTAGCTGCAGATTTGGTAGCATCACAAGCAGAAGATGTTTTTGAACAAATTGAAGGTTTATCTGGCGATATGTTGATTGTAGACACTCCCGGTCAAGTTGAATTATTTGCCTTCAGAGAAGCATCAAGTCATCTTGTTGATGTTTTAGGGCAGGGAAGAGCATGTCTTGTTTTCCTGTTTGACCCCATGTTATCAAGAACGCCAAGTGGTTTTGTTTCCCAAATGTTACTATCTTCTATAGTTCATTTCAGATTAGGACTGCCAACTGCAAATTTCTTATCTAAAACTGATCTGTTGGAACCTGAAGAGTTGGAAAAAATAATGGAATGGGGAGATAATTTGGATATATTAGAGGTGGCTTTGTATGAAGAATCAGAGAATCAGGCTAATGATGCTCGCTCTGGCAGTCAGAGAGCAGAATTCGCCATTGGACAATTGAGAATGATGCAAAATGCCGCAATTCAACCAGGATTGATTCCCTTGTCTAGTGAAGTTGAAGACGGATTAGCAGATGTATTGACCTTCGCTCAAACAATGTTTGGAGGAATGGGCGATACAAGAGATGGATATGCAGGAGATATTGAAGATGAACGATTATGAAGAAAAAAAGGATTTATTAGCAATTGACGATTTTTACGAAGAAATTCCGGACATAATTGATTGGGCTATTAAAATTAAAAATGGAGAAGGCCTAGTAGAGGATTTTAGACCACTAGAAGGAATGTCAATTGGGTCAATTTACGAAAAACCATCTACAAGAACTAGAGTATCTTTCGAAGTTGGAGTAAGTAAATTAGGGGGGCAGCCGTTGACACTGCTTTCTAATGATATACAATTAGGAAAAAGTGAATCAATAGCTGATACCGCTGCAGTTTTGTCACGTTTTTTGGATGGAATGACATACAGATGCTTTAAACATTCAGACGTAGAAGAATTGGCAAAGCATTCCACGATCCCAGTAATAAATGCTCTTTCAGATTTACATCATCCCTGTCAAGCTGCTGCGGATTTGATGACAATTACTGAAAATAAAGAAAAGATAAATGGCCATATAACTTGGATAGGTGATGGTAATAATGTCTTACATGACCTTTTACTAGCTAGTGTATCGATGGGACATGATTTCAGTTATGCAACACCTGTAGGTTATGAACCAGATGAATTAATCATCAAAAGAGCGAGTGATATTGCTGAAAAAACTGGTGCAAGAATTATTTCGTCGAATGATCCTGAAAAAGTGGTTCAAAATGCTGGCGTGATATACACAGATATTTTTGTTTCAATGGGTGAAGAACATATGAAAGATAAAAAGAATGCTTTCGATGGATTTCAAGTGAACGAAGATTTGGTTTCTGGTGCGGATTCTGATTATTTATTCATGCATTGCTTACCTGCACATAGAGGGGAAGAAGTCACAGATGGGGTAATTGATTCTAAGAATAGTGTTGTATTCGATCAAGCAGAAAATAGAATGTGGGCTCAAATGTCCCTTCTTACATATATGTGTAATGAAAATGCATGGCATACCTTTAGAGAATTATTTTAAATTAATGAAATAATTGTAAATGCTCCCAGACATAAGTATAATGATTTTTTGAGTAATTGTTGTGCTGCATAATCTTGAGCGAGAGAAAGTTTAGTTTTTACCATCAATAACGACAGAATACTGGGTAATACCAATATAAGATATTGCTGTTCGAATAAATCTAAAGCAAAAGGGACAAATATTGAAACTAAGGTTGATAATGATATTAGATATGCTATAATTCTAGTTTTTTCAGGGCCAATTTTCATTGCTAAGGTATTTCGTCCTTCGTCAGAATCCATATCTTCAACATCTTTTATTATTTCTCTTGCTAAATTGAAAAGAAATCCGATTATTGCAATTGAAATAACTTTACTATTTGTCGATTGATAAACTCCTGCGGAACCGAATAAAACGACCATAGCGACTGAAGCGCTAATTGCAATATTTCCTGGGAGACCACGATTTTTTAGATTTAAACTATAATTTGATTCAGACTCATAGTTAATTAAAAGTAATAATGCTATAAGCCAAATAAATATAGATGGTGACCAGGATTTGAAACCATTATCAGAGTTATGGGCTAAGAAACCGGCTCCAATCATAGAAATTAAAGAAATAATCATTAGAAATGTAATTGCTATTTTTGCATCTTTTAGGGATATTTCCCCTGAGGGTAGTGGCCTATTTGGCTTACCGATTTTATCTATTTCAAAATCAAAATAATCATTTAATGCATTCCATGATGCCATAAATGAAAACACAGATAAGGCTTGTAAAATAATAATGTGAAGTAGATAGTCATGAGGGATGTTTTCTAGCGCCATTATAGCTCCGAGGAATACCGCGATAACGCCTCCAAAACCATTTCCTGCACGGAAAAGAGTTAGCCATGATTTGTATTTGTTGCCCATATTTAATACTGTGGAGATGTTATGTAAACTTGACTTTATTGGCTCATTACTACTGAAGCATCGTTATTTATTGCCCAAACACATACTGTGTAAACACTACCTCGGAATTCACCTCTAGTATGTCCAATTTTGTCAAATCTGATATCTTTTGCTAGAATATTACCAACTTGATTCATTGTTGCACCCCATCGAAAACGATTGTTTAGATGATCAAATATTTCAACAGTATTGGCCGAACCTTGTTTTTCAAGAAATACTCTAACAGCTTCTCTTAATCTTCTAGTTCCAGACATTTTATGCCCTCACAGGACTTTCTTTACTTTCATTAAATCTTTTTACAAGACCATTCCAACTGGATTTATTAATTGCTACAGGTAATATAGTATTACGTAATGGTTGCCATGTATTATCAGAGGATAATATTCCGCTATCATTTACCAAAAGACCATTGTTTTGACTATTTACTGACTCAGTAGTATCATTTGTTTGTATTAATAAATCAAAAGATACTATTCTACAAGGCTCTGCTCGTTTCCTATAGGTTATCTCATTAGTATTATACATATTCTGCTTCATAAACTCATGAAGGGCAGTTAGCATATTAAGAAAGGCAAAAGAGAGTATAGTGAAAGTGAAAGTGAAGATTGATGTAAAGAGATTCATACATTGTTTTCATAAACATTAGTCATTCACGCCAACTTATCGCTCGTGTGGTGTAGTTCGGCCCATCATGTCGCCCTCTCGAGGCGACGACCCGGGTTCAAATCCCGGCACGAGCACCAAAATATATCAAAAAAATATCTTGATTATAAAGTAAATTGTCAGATAAATACATCTTTAGTATGAAGAAAACCTTGCGGATATAAATTATTTCTATTTGCGTGATGAACTTTCTCCATACCTGTTTTATTGTGAACATATGTTATCTCACCTGGACTTACGAACCAATTCCAATTTTTCTGGAATATTAAAGCATCTTCCTTATTTTGACAGATTTTTTTGGGTATAGAATGGTACATAGCAATCTTGTTGATTGATTTTTGAAAGTACTTTCCAACTACATCAGGTAGCATTTTACTAATCCAAGTATCAGAAATGACTTTGATTTCTCTGGGTATTATATATCTAGGGTTATCTAGTGGAGAAAGTATTTCTTCCATTGCTTCTGTAAAAAGTTGCGACTCTAAATCGTTGGAATATTCCAAAAAGGTACGTATCCAACCGCCTCCTCTTTCTCCTGCTGAAACTGTAGCATTGTAACGAATTAAACCAATTTCCTTGAAAGAACGTACTACAGATTCTGCTATTGAAATTATGAGATTTTCCTCTGTCCATTCGGCCCTTCCTATTTTCAAAGATGGAGGGAATCCCTGACCAAAATCATTTTTCATTTTTAATTCAAATGCTTTTTTGGCTTGTGAATTGAAAGGTTGACCAATAGCCCATAATTGTCTTATTTTTTCTCTATCTCTTGATCTTTGTATCATTTCTTCATTAAAAATACTCATTATTTCCGAGATTCCTTCTGGCCTTGCTTCGGTAAATGATGCATGAACATGGCCTACGCCTTTCTCAATAGCCCCATCATCACAAACACCATATAATTTTGAATGCTTTTTCTTGAAACGAAAATAATCATCAAATCCCTTACTAAATTCTTCAGCTAAACATACAATATCCCAGTTATTTGCTACCTTTTCTGGATTATCCTTATCTAATCTGAAGGAACGACCTCTTAATTGATTAATACTCATGCTTGTAGTTACGGTAGTCAAATCAATCAGAACATTGATTTTACTAGCATCCCAACCCTCCCCCAAAAGTCCTCTAGTGCCTACCAAACATTTAGTGACTCCTTCTTGGAATAAATCAGTGATCATCTCAGTATAATACCTAGGAGTCCACTGGGAACCTCGCCCACTTATTTCATAATATCCTTCTTTCTTTGTCTTAACAAAACTAATTTCTAAACTCCTATTTTTGACCCAATTTTTAAATTTAGGCATAATTTTTTCTGAAAGATCATCGTCAACTAAAACAGTTGAACCAGTCATAAGTATCGGATCCAATTTATCTGTGTATTTATCTTTTAACAATGCCCTGAACGCGGCTATAGCCCCTCCTGCTTCCTTGTCAAGAACATTATGTATTAATTTTGTAGCAGAAGTTTTTTCAAAATCAGTAACAATAACTGCCCGAATATCGTCACCAAGTACATCCATTTCAGATGAGAGGATATTAATCAATGCAGAATATTTTGCAGAAGCGTATGCCATCACTCTTCCTATTGGAGATGCACAAGATTGCATGCCGGTTTCAGTTATTTGAGTCCCCAGCATTCGTAATTTTTTCTTTGCATCATTAGCCAAATCATGATCTTGTTTACTTTTTGAGCGTATTAGTCCATTTCTTATATATCTGTCAAGTAAAGGTAATAAGATGGCATGTTTAGTTAGATTGGCATCAATTATGTTTCTCTCCAAAGGAGGTATTGTACTAGGTAAACTCAATCCTTTTTGAAATAAATACAATCTTGAGAGATTCGCTAAAGATTTATCTCTTTTGACAAAAGAATTCCAATTCTTTGCAGCACCCCCTGGTAAATCAAGAGTGGAAAGGATATCAAATAACCAGTCATCTAATCCTTGACATCTGTTTTCAGAATCAAAATTTGGTTTTCTACTAATTTCCTCCATCAAATTATTAAAATCTTTATCAACATTAGCAATATACTCCAATTCATCAGTCGTAGGTCTAACGAAATATACTAAATCTTGGTAAGGAGAAAGATTGTTATTTTTGACAAGAGCAGGGACCGGTACTTCATAATCAATTTCTCCAAAAAACTCTTGATAACGTTCTAAATCTACTAGATTAATCCCGTCAAAATTTGGAGGCGTAGCAGTCAAACCTAAGACAATAGGATTTCCAAAATATTCACGGATATCGGATAAAATTCTTCCCCAATGACCCAATAAGTGATGGCATTCATCTAGAATTATCAATCCAATGCCTGATTCTCTTAGTATCTCTAATTTCTCTTTTGATGAATCATGCAATAACCATAATGCATTTCCCTTTGTTGCATAATCATCCCTTACTCTCTTTCGATAAATACCTAATCTTTCTTTGTAATATTGCAAGTTATGTTCTTCAAGATCATATATCCATTCTTTGGCTATTTCATGATTTGAGGCCTCGCCATCAGAAATAAGTTTTTCAATCCAAATTGCCATGGCAGCATCATCTAAATTATCATCATTCTTTTTTGGAATAGTGAGGGATTGGTATGTTAAAGAAGTAAGTAAACTATCTTTTCTTGAAGACGTACCTATTTTCTGATCCTTCCCATCTAAATCGAATAGTTCTCTTGCCCTAGCTATCCATTGGGCTTGGATTGCTGAGTTGGGACTTAAAATCAATGCCGGTAATCTAACTAAATCGGACCATACATATAATCCTAGTACTGTTTTACCAGATCCAGGAGGTGCAACTATGAGTAGATTTTTTTCATCTTTATTTAATTGCTTGCTGATAATACTAGAAGAATCCACTTGGGATGGCCTAAGTTCCCCTTTGAACCTAATTTTACCAAAATTCGGTTTGGTATTAACAACCACGACGCTTGCCCTGTATCATAGTTGAAAAAATATTCCCGAGTTACTTTCTTGTTACATCGATTATAAATTTGTTAAATAATATAGACAACTATTCATATCATTAAAGGTAGGAGTGATTGCATGGATATATGTAGGTTTGAAGAAGTTACTGACTTACAAGATAATCAAAAACTAATACCTCTGTTCACTCTCAATTCATTATTGATGCCTGGAGAGAAAATGCTTATGCGCGTTTTTGAACCTAGATATAAACAAATGTTAGATGATGTTGTAATAGATGATTTATTTTATGGGCACGTAATGTCCAATCCTGCGATGACAATGTTGAATAGTTGGTCTATTCCTTTTGATATAGGTACATTGGTGAAAGTTGAAAAAATGGAGGAACAGGGTACAAATTTAATGTATGACGCCATTGGTAGAGAAAGATTTAGAATTATTTCATTAATAGAGCCGTCATTACCTCCAGAGGATTTTGGCAGCATATTCCCGTCTGTAAATGAATTAGAAGAAAGATATTTGGACGAAGAACCTAATGGCAAATTATATTCACGAGCTTTAATTGAAATATTACCTCCTTTAAGGGGTGAAGTAGACATGATAAAATGGGACAATCTACTTACACTTTGGGAACACTACATCAAACAAATAATTGATTTAACAGGCATTAGTGAAGAAATTAAGATACATATTGAAGACATGAAAGAAATATTCTCCGATCCTGTAGAAGAATCTGTTTGGGCATTAGCCTCTATGATAATTGACACCCAAGAAGGTCAAGTATCTTGCTTGAAGGCTGAATTTATAAAAGAGATAGTAAGCATAATTGAATCTAATTTACAAATGAAGATGAAAAGAATAAGTGTCTTCCGTGAAGGAAATGAATGAAAAAAATTTATCAAAATTAATATCAAACTCTTTCAGAAGAATCTTAAGTGCTTGTACATTCGATAATTAAGGTCTGGATGCGTATAGAACAAGATATTAAGCTAACTTTTAATGATGTATTAATAAGACCGAAGCGCAGTACCCTTGTTTCTAGATCAGATGTTAATTTAGAACGTGAATTTAGTTTTCGACATTCGGATGAAAAATGGTGTGGCGTACCAATAGTATCTGCAAACATGGATACCACCGGATTATTCTCTGTCGCAAAAATTTTACAAAAATACAAAATGCTAACTTGTACTCAAAAATTTTATTCCACAAAAGAGTATTCAGAAGCATGGGAACAAGGAATTGACCCAGAATATATTGCAATAACATGCGGATCAACCGAAAATAGTTTTGATCTCGTTAGGAGAAAGGTAGCAACTAATAAAAATCTAAAAATGATATGCATAGATGTTGCAAATGGTTATAGAGAAATTTTTCTTGAATTTGTAAAAAGAGTCAGAGAAGAATTTCCTTCTAAGATAATTATCGCAGGAAATGTTGCAACAAGAGAAATGACTGAAGCATTGATTCTTGCAGGTGCTGATATAGTAAAGGTTGGAATTGGACCTGGCTCTGTATGTACTACAAGGAAAGTAGCGGGTGTAGGTTATCCACAATTGTCTGCAATATCTGAATGTGCTGATGCAGCACATGGATTACTGGGCCATGTTATGGCTGACGGAGGATGCTCGTCCCCAGGAGATGTTGCAAAGGCCTTCGCTGCAGGTGCAGATTTTGTAATGTTGGGAGGAATGTTTGCCGGGCACGATGAGTCCGGAGGAGAAATAGTCGAAGAAGGGAATGGTAAAATATACAAATCATTTTACGGAATGTCATCGGCAAAAGCAATGGAAACACATTATGGAGAAATTGCCAAACACAGGGCACCTGAAGGTAAAGAAGTTCGGGTTCCATACAGAGGCCCGATGGAAGATACTATTCAATCGATATTAGGGGGTTTAAGATCTGCTTGTTCCTATGTTGGCGCAAGAAGAATCAAAGATTTACCTAAATGTACTACTTTCATTAGAGTAACTCAAACCACGAATGAAGTTTATCAGAGATTTAATGTCGGTGAATAATTTTCATAGATACCCTCTTATCAATAATTTTTCTATCAAATTGCTAGCATGTAATCTCCCATCTTTTAGATGCCAACTTTTCTCCAATATTGATAATTGACCTGCCAAGTCAGTCTGCCAATCATTACCAACTACACAATTCCAAACTAGTTCCTCAATACGAGCAGTAGATGGTAAGGATTTATTCAATACTGGTTTTACTAGATTTGAAATTAAAACTGATTTATTCTCAATATCGAGTTCATCCCAAGAAATAGACAAGTTAGTCAGAGCTGTTTCATCAATCCAACTGTAATTTTCCATATATGGTTTTTTAACTTCTGTTACGGGAACTATTTTGATAGTTCCCTCGTTTACCAGAATTTCTTTAATTTTTGAAAAAACTGGATCATATGTATTATCCAATGAAGCATCAATCCAACTGCCTGATAAAGCCCATGGTCGTAAATACTTCAATCTAGAACTGGAAGGAGATATGGTCTGCGCAAGTGCATGCGATTGTAATATTGAATTCAATGGACCTTGTTTACGATCACCATGTGCCCCACTTAGTCCATTGACTATTTTACTCGAGATAGTAAGGTTAGAACTATTATTTTCTAGATAAGAACCTAATAGAATATCTTTTTTTAAAATATTTATACAAGGGAAACTGGTTTTATTATCTTCAGAAAATGACCGGCGATAAGGGATATTTTCATCTAATAATGCGGCTTCAAGAGGAATTAATGCTAATGCACCATGTAAAGTAGGAGGTGCAAATAAAAATATTTTTTGTCTAGATTTTTTTACAAGAGATGAAAACTCCAGGAAAATATCAGAAACAGAAGAAAATAAATCGTCCTGAAGTAAATCATACATCATAATCACGAGGTAGAAAAAGTAAATGAAAACTTCTATTAAAAATTATTCTACCATTAGTCTTAATTGATCTCTTTTGTATGTCCATGAGTCAGGAAGAGTACCCTTTCTCTTGTAATAACGAGATAATCGACGTATTTTTGATTCACATAATGCTAACTGTCTTCGATTATGTAAATCTTTAGAATTATTATTCAAATGGTCAATTAGTCCCAGAGCTCGACGCATTAAATTCATCATATCTTCAGGATATGTATTGGTGATATCATTTCTTGAAAGAATTTTTGAAATTCTTTCCCCCATCAGTAATCTTACATCAGGTACTGCATAGCGATCTCTTAAGATGGTGCCAATAGAAGCATTAGAATTTCCAGCATTTGAAAGTTCGACTATTAACTTCTCCACTTCTTTCTTGTCACTATTTGACCAAGGAGAAGGCGCAGAGGAATCGGGCTTCTTTGAGCCGCTACTTCCTTTACCATTGCTGTGCATGCGTGCCATTCATAACCACCTTAGACAAGCGTGCGACTAACCCTTCCTCTTTAATCGCTACGGATATAAATGCAGATAAAATACATCAAAGGCGGTGTTGAGCTTTACCTAATCTTCCTGGCCCATTTGGCCATTCCCAACCTGGCGCTTCAGCTCTTGCTGAACCAATTAGTCGACTATTTTGAAAAACTAGTACTTCGTCTCCACGTCTAATTTCCCCACTTTTACTGCTAACATTGGTAGAAAAAAGGTCTCCTTTCCAAGAATGATCCTGATATAAAAAAACTCTTGGAAGAGTATCATGTTTGTCAAGAATTTTGAGACAGGATTTGGAAAACGCGAATCTACCACTTCTGGGATTCCATTGGGCTAACTGTAGCCCGTCTTTTTTTATGGTAAAAATTGGAGGACGGCCTTCAACTTTTGTACCCTCTAACCATAAATCACTTCCATGTTGGAATCTAGAAAGTGATTTAAGCTTCTCTAAGCGATGGATATTTTCTTTTATTTTTGGTAATTTAAAGTCCTCTACAGCCTTATTTATCTCTTCATTAAGCATTGAAAGGGCTTCATTAGAGCCAGCAGAAAAATCTTTCCTAGTATCAATAATTTCTACTTCACATTCACCAAAATCTATTCCAGAGTGATTAATTATCCTTGAATAACCTATTCTGCTGACTAAATTAAAAAGTATTTCTTTTATGATTCTTAACTCATCTACATCCCATTCTCCTGTCACAGGAATATCATAATTACTTGCAGGCCAGATATCTTCTAGTTCCCTAGGAACAAGACCCAATGGTGCAGTTACCATGACTTCGTGAACGCCTCTTGAATTGATAGATTTGGAGAACCTTTGATGGCTTTGTGAAAGCCTGTAAGGCTTAGTTGCTGAACAAGGTAATAAGACTAGTACCGTCGTTTGATGAGAAGGAGGAGTATGATCAAAAGAGATTCTCTTATGCCAATCTTGAATTAAAGGATCTGAGCGACTAGTAAAGGAATTACAACGCAATCTAGCTTTATTTCCCAATATTCTTGAAAGTCCAGTTCTTTCTCCCTGTTGATTGCTGATTTTCATATCATGAATTCTGAGCCTTTCAACAGATCTAGGACTAGAAAGGCTTTGTTTTTCTACTAATTCCCTCAGAGAACCATCCCTTATTGCTGCCCTAGTCGCAGAAATTGATTTTCTCCATTCTTCACATTGAGCTTTCATATCTGCCACTTCATTCATTGAATTGTCCACTTCCCTAGGCCCTAAAGTAGTGAGAAGAATATTTAGGGAGGCTGCACTTCTAGAACGAGATAAATCAAACAAATCAACACCTAACCATGATAGTAGAGCACAGTTATCTGGCCCGCCAATACCAGGAGTCCAAATTAAAGAAGAAGGGAATCTGATTCTTATAGAATCTATAGCGTCAACTAACAAGCCTTGAGTCTGTACAAGTTGCGGAGAATCAACTAAAATAACTATGGAAGGGTCAATTTCGTCATTGAGAAGAGATTTGTCATGATGTAGTGACTGCCAAGAAACTAGCAATATTTCGCCACATATACTTAATTTACCTGAATCAGAATCTACTAGGCTCGGAGGTAGAGTTAATCCTTCAACTGAAGACCATGTATCCACAGAATCAAATGGATAACAAAATTTACCCCGTGTAGTAATAGAAATATTGGCAGGTAAAGATGTAGAATCCCTGTATGAAATAAAGGGAGCTAATGAAACAGGGAGAGTTGGGTCATCTTCATTCAAAATTATAGCAGGAGTCCATGAAGTGGGATTCTTCCTATCCCCTAGTGAAAAAATACGAGAAAAACGCACTCGAGAATCTACACCACGAGCCAAGGGGCGCGCCACCATATTAACTACGAGTGATACATTTCGCTTGAAGGATTCTAATGTAAAGAGTCTTTCGATAAAACGTGAGAAGAGTAGCGGCGTGTGTTTTGACTATTATTTTAGCAATATCATATACTTTAGTAGGAGTGAATGCCCAAAGTGAAGAAAAGATAGAAATTTTTAGTGATTCGATAAATACGACTGGTCCTGTTTGGATAGAATATAATTGTGAACAAACTGCATGTCAAGGGATGGAATTAATCGTAAATAATAGTGGTTTAATTCATACAAATTCAGATCCACACAGTGTAGAATGGGAGGGAGTAGTTGAAGGAAATATTTCATGGCAATTACTATTAGAAGAGGGTATTAGTAAAGAATTGATTAAATTTGACTCCATAATTAGTAGCGAAATATGGAGCGAGAAAGGTGATTTGCCCGACATAGTACCTTCTCCGAGTCAACAAGAAGATTTCGAAGAGATAGAAACATTTTCACCATGCCAAATGAATCGTTGCCAATCAAACAATCTTGAGACAGAAGGAGTTGTTTTTGCTGGCGCTTTAGAATCCCCTAATGACAAGGATGCGGTAAGGATAGTAGGAAATGAAGGAGATGTGTTATTATTACCAAATTTTAGATCTTCTAGTGGAATGGAAATAGAAATATGGATGAGGAATAATGAAATAAAAGAGCGAATAGGAAGCATAATTTCTGGGCATGATACTGAATACTTTTTTGAATATCCAGAAGGTGAACTATGGCTAAGAGTGATTTCATCGGTTGAATCGGAATATTCTACATATGAATTCGAAATTGTAAGATATGATGCAAATAGAGAATCCTTAGACTTGAGGGAGTTGACAAATCCATGGACACATGGGGATGCCTTAGTGTTCAACGATACTTATCATGGACACATTGCTGCTTCAGATACAGAAGGTGATTCTGTACTAATAGAACTAGGTTCTAAGATGTCTATAAAGCCCATTTGTCATTTTCCTAATGATTTCATATTGGATATCATTATTCATGAAATAAATTCTGTTGAAATGAAATATTTAGAAAATATAAGTTCTTGTCCTGAAACAATAAATTCGACATATTTGACAATCTCAATCGAGTTTAGAATAAAATCGAATTTTACACAACCATGGTCGATAAGAATAAACACTGATTATTACGGAGATGGGAAGAGTTTAGGAGATGCTCCCGATTTTATCTGGCAACCAGAAACAAGGGACGAACGTTGGGAATTAGTAGATTCAGGAATGGGAGAATATTCTGGAAATTTAGGGATTCAGGATTACATAGATATTTTTGCCTTTGAAGTTACAGATGAGAATGGTTCAAAGGTTTATTTCAATAATACTGGAGGAGGAGTAAGTTTCAAAATTTTAATACTGAATCAAACTAGTGGAGCGATAATTAATTCTACTGATCAGACTTTGATAATTGCTCCACAAGGAATTCATGCAATTCGAATTGAAAAAAATAATAGTAGCTCGGAACTCATAAATTATCATTTCAAAGCACCAGAAATTAGACAATACCAGATTGAGAATAGAGAATTAGAAGATTTATCTAGATTGTTTACCAACTTCTATATAATTGCTGGAGTGATGTTTCTAACGCCAATGATTATTGTAATTTGGTGGAATAGAAATACTTTATTTAAGGGCGATAAGAATAGTATGCATATTGAGCAACATGAATTAATAATGTTGAATAAATTAAAGGATAGGATAGAAAAAAAAATAGATAAAGAAATAATTCTTTCATCATTACATCAACTTGGAGATAGTCCATGGGATTCGGTGATACAAGAATGGGGTAAACCCGCCCTCAGGCATATTACAGATAATCTAGAGATATACCTATGGAAGATAAGCAATTTAGATATTTTACTTGGGATTAAGATAAACAGGCACGCATGGAATTTGGCAGCAATTAGAATATATTCATCCGAGGGAGAAATGGTAAGAATAGATACTATTGCTCCAGAAAAGATTTTTCAAGAAGATGAAATTTATTTGGATAGTCTAAAACCCAAAAGTAATCTTTTCCTAAAGATTGGATTGAAAAATAAACCAACAAATATGAATTTTCAAATTTCTGGATTAGTAAATGGAGAATCTGTTGCAGCCGCTTCAAATAAAACAATAAATTGGGAAGAAGAATAGTTATTTTCCTCTACGATTATTGGCCTCTTCAATTATACTATCTTCGAGAGATTGAGAGTTACTAATATCAGATTTTAATTCTTTTAATTTATTTTTTAAAGACCTAGAAATCTTTTTTGGAATTTCTAGTTTCAACAATACGGTAACTGATCCTCTTCCTCTACTTGATCTCATGTGTGGCAAACCACGTCTTGGTAATGCTATTGTATCTCCAGGTTTGGAATTTGGAGGTATTTTTATTTGGAGTTCTTTACCATCAATATGAGGTATTGTAACGGTAGTTCCCAATAGTAGATCTGCATAATTAACAGGTAACGCCATTAAAATATCTGCTCCATCTCTTTCAAACCATGGGTGATCTAAAACTTCTATCTCAATAAATAAGTTTCCATTTTCTCCGATGTTGCCTCGAGGGGGTTCTCCTTGGCCAGAAATTTTTATTCTATTTCCTGATGCAATTCCGGGAGGGACAGAAAATTTTATTTTTTTATTTTGATAAGAGTTCCCAGCGCCATTACAGGTTTTACAAGGGTTAGTTACTATAGTTCCTAATGCATTACAAGATGGACAATCAGAAACCACTTGTTGTGCAAAAGGACCTACTCTTTCTATTCTTTGAACTCTTCCTCTTCCGTTACAAGATGGACAGGATCTGGTGCCATTAGGATCTCTGGAACCACTACCATTACAATTGTTACATGACGTTAAGGCTTCAATTTCTAGTTCATCCTCGAGTCCATCATATACAGATTGAAATGGAACTGTATGCCTGACAAGTAAATCACCTCCTTTTTTTCTACGATTGTTGGATCGGGAGTTACCAAAAATTTGTCCAAAAATACTCTCAAAGCCCCCTCCAAATAAATCATCGATATTGATATTGACTCCTTGAAAGCCTCCTGGGCCAAATGGAGAACCTCCAGGCCTGTTGTGTCCATAGGTGTCATATTTTCGTCTTTCTTCTGGATTTGATAGAATAGCATATGCTTCTTGAATCTCCTTGAACTTATTTTCAGCACTGGGGTCATCAGGATTTTTATCAGGATGGAATTTCCTAGCAAGACTCCGAAATGCTTTTTTGATTTCGGATTCACTAGATTCCTTGGAAATACCAAGAATTTCATAGTAATCACGCTTATCTACCATATGAATCCCAACCTCTCCTAAACACCGACTTTTTTCAACCGTTCCCTTTTCAAGAAAGATAATTACCACAAGCTCCGCAATAATTTGTTTCCCCATCATTCAACGAATGACAAGAATTACATGTTACTACTTTGTTGATTCTCTTTAACCCTGATGTATTCCATTTATCATCTAGGGCAATATCAGGTTCTGAATATAATTTCGGTTTGATATTATTTTTACTTTTGTCTATCTCTCTTAATGCAGCATTATCAATAACCTTATCCAATATTGATTTGAATTTTGAAAATAAAGTTGTTTTTGTATCTCCATGATCATTTTCTTCAAAAATTTCTTTATCAGGCAATATTTCTAGATTTTTTTCAAAATAGTTCAGTGAATTATCATCATATTTTTCATTATTGATATTTCCAATCTGTCCCTTCATTAACTTTTCAGATTTTAAAGCATTCTTACCTTTGAAATTGCTCTTGGCTTTCAGTTCTAACTCTCTTATTGTGGAATCACTATCTTCCCATAATCCTTTGTCCTCTAATTTATACGAGTTCGAAAGTTTACGTATTGCTTTTGAGCGATGATATTCATGATCTTCGATAATATTGTATTTTAGAACCATCAAAAAACCTACAAATAGTGAAAAACCATATGCAAATAATTTTGACAACGTGTCATCTGAAAGTACTCCATCTAAAGCAGGTAAGATAGTTCTCAAAGCAGTTAGACAGAAAATTGGCGCCAATAAAAGAGCGAGGGACATTAAGGATGAACGTTCTGCCATAGACCTGCCTCATAATTTATGGTTTGAAGTATTCGCGTAAATGTGGCCTTGATAGATAATAATATGGCCTAATGCCTTCTGGTATTATCATGGCATACACGATAAAAGTCTCTACAAAAATTCAACCACACGAAGATGCAGAGAAAGTCATTTGTTCCATAAATAATATATTTCCAGATTGGAAACCTAATAAAATCCTAAAAAAGGAGCTTTTTCCTACTAAAAGAGAAACTATTGAGGTAAGTGGTAATTCTGATTCAATAGATATTTTCATGCAATCTATCACTTCTCAGAGGATACTAGACACAGCTTTTGATGCAATGACTATGAATATCAATGTTAATAAGACAAGTTTCTCAATATCTAGGCAAGCTGCAATAAAGGGTAAAGTATCATTTGTAATTGATGAAAAACCGTTGGGAGGAACAATGGATATCGAAATAGAAAAAGAAAACTTAGAAATATGGCTTGAGGATGAAACTTGGCATCCTGGCAGAGAGGAAATTCCTCGACAAGTTAAAGATGATTTAGCCATGAATAGAAGAGGTGAACCAGTGGAGTGGTTTGATAAATTTGGCAATCCGACTATTTCGACATCATGGGAAGAAGAGTGAATGACTCATTAGTATGTTTTTATTACGTTAAATTGATTGCTGAAGACTTGTAGGCTTTGATGTGGCAGAGGAATACGCAGTCACCGTTGAAACCGAAGATGAGGATGTCAGTCGTCTAGGTGTAATGAGGGTAATATGGCATGAATTGAGTGGGGGAGTTGGCCCTTGGGGGGCTTTTAGACCTATTTTTTCCGTACTTGTTTCACTAGTTCCCTTCGTTTATCTAGGCCAACATTTCAATGGCCATCATAACAAAGCATTTGGTTGGACTCTAATACAATTACCATTGATATTAACTGTACTACTTTGGCCAATACTATACATCTGGTCAATTATAGATTCATGGTGGTTCTCAAATAAAATAATTGCTTTAAAAAATATTTCTAAGAGTTAAAAGTCTTCAGGTAATTCAATAGGGCTGAAAAGATGTCCTGGCTTAGTAGATTGAGACAATTGGTTACGAGTTATGGATTCCCAGTCTCTTAGTAATGTAATAGCATTTATGAAGGGGAGTTCAGTAGAATTAATGACTGTTCTAATAATGGTATCAAAAATATCCATCCTATCTCTGTCGACGTTTTCCAGTATAGTTTCCAATGGGAATGAGGAAATAATAGATGGCTGAGTGGAATCTTTTACTGGAAAAGGAGACATTATTGAGTCTGGTATAGTCTCATTTTCTTTTTTTGCCTCAGATTCCAAGGATTTAGATAGAATTTTAATATATTTAGATAGTACTAAAGAAACCTCCACCAATGGAAGGTTATATTGATTAACAAAGTTAACCATATTTTCCTGAAGGAATAATAATTTATCTTCAACCGGAGAATCAATGTTCGGAATTCCGTGATTGTCTTCAGACATAACTACCCCACCTCATATCCACAAATTAACTAGACACTATGTTGTTCTATCATCATATCTTATTGGTGAGCCACTGTTTCCTCTAATTCCGTCTAATAAATCATCATTAATTTCAAAATAGTCATTAAGCCAGTCTCCATCAGTGTCCCAATTTTTTGGATCTGTTCCTTCGGCAATCATGTCTCCATCTAAATCTAGATTCCACCAGCCAAATACATATTCACCAAGTCCGATATTTGGTAGATGGTACTGATCGCCAGCAAATCTATTGTATTGATCTGTCCAAGCTCCATTTGTTAGAATTATATCATCGGATGCATTAATAATTTCATAGTTTTCGTCATTGTCATTAATCACTAAAGCATAAAGAGAATCAGTTTCACTAATTCTATTCATACGTAAATAATTGGTAGAAATTGCAGTATTCCCCGAGCAAGTTCCTAGCAAGGATTCTCTGAGTTGCCACCATTCTTCTACAATATTTCCTGAACAATCATATAAATTAGCGGCACGAACAAGAGAAGGTGAGGAAAGGGTCGCATTAACTGTTGCATAATACTCTTGGAAGTTAGTATATGGTTGATAAATACACGAGCCAGAAGAACAGACCCAATCTCCATCATTATCTGCATCTTGGCCCGCATCATTTGGATTAGTCGGGTCGTGAGTAAACCATGTCCAGTTTAAAGAAGGCCTAGAAATGTAACCTTTTGAGACATCTACTGGTTTCCAATTGGTAGAAGATACTTGATACCATTCCACAGCAATTTGTAGATAAGAGGACCAATTATCATTAGTCTCATTCCATCCTCTTGAATATTCATAAAAATCTGGCATCATATCACCATCAGTATCATTATCAAGTGGGTTTGTTCCATATTTGAAAATTTCACGCCCATCAGAAAGACTACTGTCTCTGATATAATTTGTTACAAAACCATTCTCAAAAATCGGAATCATGATAATTGAATCATCATCTGAATCATCATCTAGAGGATGAGTACCATTTTCATATTCCATTAAATTATTGAAATATAACTCTAAAACTCCGGAGTCCAGCTGATTTTCATCAGAATCTTGGATAAATTGTCGATCGACCCATTTTCCTTGGGTTGCAGGAGTATCATCGAACGATCTATCATACCACCCATCTGAATCAGGATCATAAGAGATATCCAATGGGTTTAGTGGGTTCAATGACCAGCGATAAGCATTTACAGGTAAAAATTCACCATAAATAGAATAACAGTACTCCCAACCATCTGGCATGCCGTCTCTATCTGAATCGGCATCATTTGGGTCACTAATACCTGCCAAACTTATATTGAAATTATTAGGATCAACCTCATTTATCAGACCAATTTTTTCTGATGAAGAAATACTCTTCGAAGAAAACAAAGTGTATAGAATACTTTTCGCAGCCGAATGAGAGAGTCCATTCTCTTCAATTTGAGCAGTAATTGCATCCGAACCATATGAAATAAGACCAGAACCATTTGGAATAGTATCTATTGCAAGTCTCTTGCCATATATTCTTGAATCGTATTCCGCCAAATTATCGAAAGATTCTGAATCAGATATTTCACCATCTCCATTACAATCAAAAGAATCTTGATCAGAGTCAAAATTTACATCGTAATCAGTTAACGGATTCATAGACCATGAATTATTTTCAAGATTCCACTCTGTGAACCAATATTCATAACCATCACTCATACCATCTCTATCTGTGTCTTGAGAATTAGGATCAGTAATTCCAAATATTGATTCCAATAGTGGTTTTGCTGGTTTTCCAGACTCCCAATCTACAAATTGCTCCATGGCCAAATCGGCACGACCTTCTTTGGAAAATATTATTCTGTAAATTCTATTTATCGATTCTTGATTATCTATTGAATTTGCTTCATCCCAGAATTTAGGAGCGTCATAAGGAGACAATCCGCCATTTACAGGATTATTATTTGTCATATTTAATTCTACAATATCGGTTATACCATCATTGTCAGAATCATAATACCCATCCCCAGGGACCAAGGGATTAAGAGTCCAGACTTGATCTGTTGAGTTCCACTGAGTGAATAGTAATTCTATGCCATCTAAAATACCATCGCCATCAGAATCTGGATTATTGGGATCTGTAGTAAGGCCAGTTAAATTTATTTGTTCTTCCGAAATAAAGTCTCCAAAAGATAATGCTGATTCAGCCCCTATCCAAGGGACAGGAGTTATTTCACCTAAGACGCTCATTAAGAAAAACTGAGGAGAAGATATAGAATTATCATTTTCACTTAAATTAGTTGAAATTGAGTTATATTCTTCCCAATTATTCATTCCATCTCCATCATAGTCTTCTAAATTATCTTTTTCATTAACAGGATTTAATGACCATTTTTGATCAAAAATACTCCACCTAGCATGGTAAAACTCCCAACCATCTGGCATACCATCTCTATCGGAGTCAGCCTTTAATGGATCAGATGTCCCTAAGTCTGAAGGAATCATACCATCGACCAAAAAAGAATAAAATACAGTAGATTGATCGCCAAAAGGAGTGTCAGCTAATCCTTCCCATGATTCATGAGATAGCTGTGTTGAGAAATTATCAGGATAAGATATTCCAGAAGAAGTACTAGATTGGTACAGAATATCTGACATCAAATAATATTCCATCCAATTAACTAATTGTTCATTTAATTCTAATACTCCATTATGATTAACATCATACCCATCACCATCTGGATTACTCAAATAATCTGACCCATTTAGGGGGTTTATACCTGCATTCCTAGGAGACCAACTGCACTTATATCTAGCTTCCCATCCATCTGGTATCGTATCTCCATCAGAATCAATCGAATTAGGATCTGTACGAGACCAATTTAGAGCAGCTTCAGCAGATTCACCATGACTATCCAAACCTTCTCGTAGAGTTAAATCTAGTAAATTACTCCACTTATATTCGCATAAATTACTCAAACCATCACCATCTGCATCCTGATCTGCATCTAAAGGATTTCTGGGATCTAAAGACCAAGAATTACCACCTGTATAAGTATCGCCTATCCATCTTCTGTTTTCTATTTCCCATCCATCTGGCATACCATCTCCATCTGAATCTGGATTAGTGGGATCTGTAGGGCCATCTGTTCCTCCTCCAGTACCTGAACCAAGCCACCCTTCCATGTGAACTTTGAGAGCATCAATACCAGTTTCTTCATCACAGATATAATTTTTATTTATATAGTGGCATTCAAAAATGGTTGAATCAGTAAACCAACCCCAATATTCTTCTCCATCAGTTAGTCCATCTCCATCTGAGTCCATTTGCCTAGGATCTGTACTATTTACTCCAGAATCAGAAATTGAACTAAATCTATATTCATCCAAATTAGTCCACAATCGATCAAATAATACTCCTTCTTCTGTGAAATATCTAACTCCATCATAATCAGGATCCCTCGCTGCATCAAATGGATCTGTGGGATCTAAACCATTGATAAACTCCCAACCATCATTCATACCATCTAAATCGGAGTCATTTGATAATGGATTTAATGAAGCGATATTCATATATTTTCCTGGAGAAATGCCAGCAAAAATCCACTCTTGTCCTTGATTTTCAATCATTGCAAATGAGGTAACTAAGCCAGGAATCCTAGTTTGATTTAGATACATGCCAAGGATACCATCTTGAGCGTTACCTTCTAGACACCATGAGCCATATGATGACCCAATTATAACCATTCCCTGGTATGAAAATACAGATCTGATATCATTAGCGCCATCTAGAATATTTTCTATGTTTAACATCCTGTCACTATTGAATGCTTCAGTGGGTTGAGAAGTTATAATATCCAATTCGACGAGATAAAGACCTCCCGACATGCCAAGCCATAGACCAGGAGTTGCACCATCATTTTCTTCCTTTTGTAAAATATTTACTCTAGGAGTAGCTGTGGGATCATAAATATTCTCATTTATAAAATATTCAGCATTAGTTCTGTTGAATACCCAATAAGGATTTCCAATAGAATTTGTTCCATCTGTAGTATTCCAAGCGATTAAACCAGAATCAGTACCTACGAATAGTATAGGAATTCGCCCTTGCATCTCAACATGGACGGATGTAGTTATAGATGCATTTTCGTGATTAATTAAATTAGAAACCTTAGTTAAATAATCTATTTTAACATCTTCAACTGAATCTTCAAAATCTTCAGATAATTGAATTGTCCATATCTTGGTATCACTAGCAATTAATAAATTCAAATTATCACTCTGTGTTTGTAGTTTAGTAATTATTTCTATGGAGTCTAAAGTAAATACTTTTTCAGATTCAGTAACAGGCAATCCATTATCTAATTGGATTGTGTGTAACCCCTTATTAGTTCCAAAAAATAAGTAACTTTTTTCTCCTAACTCATATTTCTCCATGACATTCATTTCTGTACCATGCTCCAAAGGAAATAATGATGATGTATTTCTAAAAGGATCTATTACTGTAATGCCGTATTTAGAACCTACAAGTAATCTATCTCTTTGAGAATCAGCAATTATTTTATGGATTGAGGTATCAACAAATTCTACATCGGATTTATAATTCAAAGAAATTAATTCTCCATCTGCAGAATTGATTCTTGCCCCAGTTACTCCTGGTATGACGCCAAAGCCTGAATCTGAATCAACTAAATATTCTTCATAATTACTAAATTCTTCACCCCAGTGAGATGTTGAGATTGTTATATCAGGAGTTATGTAACCATCTCTGTTCTCATCCCAACCATCAGAGTCCAAATCCGTAATTGCATCAGAGGAATTTCTAGGATCAAGTCCATTATACGCCTCCCAACCATCGGGTATTCCATCTCCAAGTGAGGTGAGTTCTAAAGCTTCAAAATCAGACCATACATAATAGTCTGAATCTGCAAATCTTGGATCTGTACCTAGCCAACCATCATCTAATGTAGCTCTTTGAACTTCAGTTTGACAAGATGGTGATAATCCTTGAATATCTCCAACACACCAAAGGCCATCTCTTTCGGTAACCCAATCTTCAGGAGAGCCATAAAGATACTCTTCGGTATTGGTGAACCTCTCGCCTATATCAATAATACCATCTTTATTAAAATCAAATCCGTCTCCACAACCCCAAGTAAAATCTATTTCACATCTATCAAAATCATCCACCAAATCTTTAGGATCTAGAGGGTCAAAATATAAACAATCCCAAGCATTTGTTAGTGGGTTAATAGAACCAACTCCTCCATTGGTACACATATATATTTCATAACCATCGGGCAATCCATCTCCATCAGTATCTGCTATACGTGGGTCTAAATATTCCCTTAATCCGGAAATTGATTCCTCTGGTGATTTACCAGTTAATGAGTTTCTTTTTTCAGAATCCAAACAAGCATCCAAAGTAAAGGGCCAACAATATTCCATTAAAGCAGAAGCGCCATCTTTATCTCGATCGGTTACATTATCGGTTGCATTGTAAGAATCTAATCCTTCTATAATCAAATTAAAAGTATTAATTTGGAGATTAATATCCTCACTGAAAATAAATTCATGCATATCTGGTATTAAATCTCCATCTTGATCTGTGATTGGAGGATCCCCTCCCTCCGCTACATTTGGATCAATAGATGAAACTGATGACTGTGGCCTTGTCTGCGATACAAATGCCAAACTAGCCAACATGAGGAAGGATAATAATAAGGCACTTATCTGTTTGCGACGCATTGATACTCACCGATTAACAGATTTAGCAGAGTAAAGTGATTTATCATACTGATGGAGCGTAGTTCGGACAGAAAGAAAAAATAAATGTTTTGAAGATATATTAAAACAATAAAAAAACTATAATTAAGTATTAAAAAAAACCATTTATTCATAGACCAAGATACATGCCGCTAGGTACAACATGAGCCTAAAAATAACTCATCTTGGGTCAGGTAGTAAAGGTAATGCTACTCTATTGAGCACTGATAATGAGAATATTTTAATCGATTGTGGTTTTTCACTGTTACAGACTGAAAAGAAACTGAAAAGTATTGGCCTGGAAGGAAGAGATATTAGTTCAATTATTGTGACGCATCATCATGGAGATCATTCTAACTCGGCAGAAAGGGCGTCAAAAAAATGGGGCTCTGAATTACACTGTAATATACAAACAGCGATAAAAATGGGCTGGGAACCAATTAATACATGTAAGACTTTTAACAACCTAGATATAGTTGAATGTGGTCATAATTTTAGTTTTATAGGCGTTCCAATTCCCCATGATAAAGCTGATAATGTTGCAATTATTACGAACAGTGGAAGAGGAGAAAAGGCTGCCTTTCTTACAGATTTGGGAGAATCTACAATAGAATTAAAAAAATATCTCGATGGATGTAGACATATTTCAATAGAAGCTAATTATGATCAAAAAAAATTGTTTATGAGTAGTTATCCTGAATCTCTGAAAAGAAGAATTTCTGGCAGGGGTGGGCACTTATCTAATTTTCAAACAGGTAAATTACTTTCTGAAGTTATGCATACAAAATTAGAGAGTATAGTTCTATGTCATTTATCAGATAAAAACAATGCGCCTCACCTTGCAGAAAGTGAAGTATTATACCATATTGGAGATAAATATAATGGAAATATAGCCATCTCTAGACAAATAGGACCGGAATTTAGTCACTATCTAGGTCAACAGGATGAAGAAAGAATCAGAGTTTTATGATTAATGACCCATTATTGCCCTATGAACTGAATTTTGAACATCTTTCATCCTATCTACTGCTCCTAATTCTCTGAAAACAGATAATGAACTCTGTAAATAATTCATTCTTTGTGAACGATCAGTTTCAACTTCTCCAAGCCTAGATAATAGTTCTCCCTGCATCATACGGAAATCATTTGCTTCCGCAACGGCTAATCCTCCAAGATAATGATTAGCTGCTTCTTCATTTCTACCTGCATCCATCAATACTTGCCCTAGAAGCAAAGATACCTCCACAACGCTTCTAGGATCATCTTGCTTGGATAGTTCTTCTAAAGCCCCCGAGTAATGATGTAGAGCTAACTCGTTATCAGAAACTTTGGCATAATATCTACCAAGTACTGCTCTCGATCTAGCGTGAAGAAATGCTTGGCCATTATTGTCAGTTTCTTCGAAAGCAAGTAATGCGTGTTCTCTGGACCTATCTAACTCTCCCATTTCCAAAAATGCAGAAGACAGACGGATACGGGCATCACATAATTCCGGATTATTCTCAGATTTAAGTAAATCTTCTACATTACCATACACTTCTAATGCGTGTCTAACATCTTTCCTTCTTCTAAAAATATAACCCATATTGTTATATGATTTTGCTGCCCCTACTGCATCCCTGATTGATATTTGAATTTCCAATGCCTTTCTATGTAATTCCAAAGCATCATCCATTGCTCCTCGCTTCACAGCAATATCGGCTCTAGCCGAAAGAAGGCGAGACAGTTCTGAAATCATCTTATTTTTACCAATACTTCTCATTGCAGCATCATATTCTATTTCCGCTTCGTCCCAGTGACCCTGAATTGAAAGAATATTACCTCTTAATTCCCTTATCAATCCCCAACTATTGTTTTCAAAATCTTCTGATTCTAATGATTTTAATATTGAATATAATTCAGTATGGCCAGCTTTAACTAAATCATGCCCTTCAGAAATCAAAACCTTTGACAATTCTTCATTATTCTCTGAGAAATGTAAATGGTGAATGTATTCAATTCTATCAGCGGCACTTTCATATTTATTCCTATACCATTCAACAGCATTGGAATGTAATTCGTGACGTAATGATTCTTCCATAGATCTTACAAGAAATTCACGAACGAGATCGTGAACATCGTAAGATTCTGCATCGGATTGTCTAGCAAGGCCTTTTTCAACTAATTCATCTAACATATCTGTTTCACTTTCAATAGAATTAATTGCTTCAAGAATGATTGGTTCGCGGAATACTGCTATTGCACCCAATAACCTTTTTTCAGAGCCTGAAAGTCGACTAAAAATTTCTTGATCTACAAAGGCTTCTAATGTTGAATGAAATTTTTCACCAACATTACCTCTATTAATTAGCTCGAGAATAAGAGGATGTCCCCTCGAAAGTGTAAAAATATGCATAAATTGTTGGTTTTCAAGATTTGGCATAGTAGTCAATATTTGTTTACTTGAGTCTTCATCGAGACCTTCAAGAGGTATAACTAAAGTAACAATTTGACCACTTGAATCAGATTCTGGTACAACCATCCTAAATGATCTTGAAAACATCACCAATCCAACTTCTTTTAGATTAGATATTCTGAGAGTCAATCCCCTTAGAAGAGAAATCAAAGACTCATCTCCTACTTTATGTAAGTCGTCTATTACTATCAAAGCAGGAGAATCCATAAGACCTTGAGAAATTAAATTGACAGCGATAGAAGATTGTGGAACTGGAGTTGAAGCAATATAATCTGAAAGATTGTTATCACCTATTGCCGATAGCCATTCCGCACAGGCTTCAAGGAATGAACGAGAACCTTCCCAATCTTGACATCGGTGATATAATAAATTTCTCCTGTGGGTAAATTTTTCTAATAATTTAGCTGCTAAAGCAGTTTTTCCTATTCCTGCAATACCAGGAACTAAGATTGAGTTTGATTTGGATTCTAGAAGGGCCACCATATTATCAAGTTCTTTCTCTCGACCGAAGAATCTCCTAGTTCTTGGAATATCATTGAGATAAGAAACAAGTTGTTTTTCAATATGCTTTGATAAATCTCTCTCAATTAAATCAGGAGATAGAGAAGAGAGGTCCACTGAACCATTCTCATCCATATATCTCAATATGTCAACATGACGCAGGGGTAAATCTGACATTTCTACAGCATCCGACAAAGCGACATCTTCAGAGCGCCCATCTGGAAGAATTAACCTAACAGTCTGTTGGGAAACTTTGGCCCAAATTTCATCAGCGATTTTAGCACCCTCTGAAGTTAAAAAATACGCCTTTCTTTTTCTTGATACACCAGCGACATGTGCTTGTCTCTCTATTAATTGGCCATTATCTTTCATACCTGCTATGGCTCTCGGAACATTTGATCTAGCTATTGCAACAGCATTAGCAATACCCATTTGAGATAATGCAAATGGCACTTCTACCTTTCCTGAATGATCTACAAAGTCCCTTAGATGAAGAAAAATCCTTTCTTGAACTCCAGGGCGGGTTGTAGGCACGCTTGGCATAGCCGGTCAACCCGAATCATCATTCAATAATGTTGGTGAGAAAAGATTCATGCATTTTTTAAATTGACAACATATTTAACCAAAAAATTTTGTAATGCAATTACCAAGAATGATCTGGGTCTGGTATCCATTCTTCTTTTTCTGGATCCCATAACCATCCTGGGTGATCTTCATGTTTCTCAAGTTTATTTGAATCTGTTTCTACTTGGTTTTCAAGGCCGAAATTTTTATTCACTTCAATATCCGTTTTTGGTTGTTCATCTGTTTCTAACTCTACAAAGAAATATCCAAAAGCACTAATTAATAATATTACTATGACCAAACCAATGACAATCCCGGTTGGGAAACCACTCTCTTCTTGAGTGCCTTTGTAGATTGTTTCAACAATAACAGGATCTTGTCCCCCCATCACAAACGAAGGAGTGACTGAAGAACCAGAGATTCTAGAACCGGGGACTCCCAATTCCCATGTTGAATTAGAAGAAACAATTGTACTATTTATCTGATTACCATTAATTATCACGGATACCTTTTGACCAGGTAATCCAACTCCAGAATAGACTACAACTCCTTCATCATCAACTGAATTACTATCAGGTTCTGAGATTACAAACTGGATAGGCTTTACTTCAAAAGAAACTGGATTAGAGTTTATCTTAGACCCCAAAGAATCAGTGGCTTCGAATATTACATTGGGAAGTGACCAAGTTGATATATCAGTATCATAATAATTCATATCAGTCGGATTGTAAGTTGCGATTCCGGAATTAGAAACCTTAACAACTATTCCATAATTATCATCATAGGGTAAATCATCGTTATTGAATACAGAAATATATTCAATATTATCTTCTAAATCACTAAAATAATCAAATAAATTAATTTCCCCAGTAGTACATCTGTTTGATGCTTTAGATATGGTATCACAATACAAAACAATATTTTCTATCCAGCCATCAGCACTAAATATTGGCTGGGTATTATCTTTACCTGGAGGATTATCAGCGATAATCTCTATTGAAGTCCATGTGCTGTAATCGTAACCATCATATGATCTAAACCTCAACAAATATGATGAGTCATGTCTTAACAAGTTAGTTGTATCCCATGTCCAATTCCATTCACCATTTTCAGAGAAGTCGATAATAGTTTTTTCTGCAACTATCATAAAATCTCGTTCAATATCTTTTACTTCTATTTCCACTCTAGAAATATCTCCATCGAAGTCTCTAGCAACACCACTAACAAGATTTGAATCTGAAACTGATAAACGCATACCATTTACAGGTTGATTAATATTAATAATTGGTGCTAAGTTAGTATTATCAACAATTAGTGACAATGTATATGCTTGACATACATCTATCACCCCAATGCAAAAGTCAGAGTCCGAAGCCCAGATTGTTACAGTGTATTCTGCAGATTCACGTGGTCGTGAATTAAAATCCCATGTCCAATTCCAATAACCATCTTCGCCCATTTCGCTTGCATCTACTGGGACTGGCATCCTAAATGAGTCGTCTTCCCCATCACCATCTATATCGCCAATGGATGGCCCTTCAATCAAGAGATAGATTTTATCAATATCTTTGTTACATTCTCCAATATCACAACCGTATGAATCAGATGCATAACCTTCGAAATGAATTGTACCATCAGAATGTGTGGAAAGTGAACTAGGATTGGTTACTAAGATAGTTGGTGCTTCGGTGTTTAACTTAATTAATTTAGAAACAACTGGACTGTAATCAGTACCATCGAAGGCACGGAATTCAAACAGATAATTGCCTTCTTGTTTATCTGACATATCAAGTTCATAATACCAATCTTTGAATGGATGATTAAACCTTGTTACTTTAGCAGGATCAGCGCCGCTATCATCTACTGCAAGAGAAGCAGTTTCCCATGAACTTGTAAATGGATTCTTGACTTCTACACTGTGTACATAACCTCTCTGACTCCACTGTGCGAGTTCATCAGTTGCATATGCGTTGGATAAGATACCATCATGCGCACTTCCAGTTATATTTACGATATTTCTGTAGGAATGATAATCATCTTGAGTTATTGAAACGGTCGGTGCGATATTTTCTAATTCTATAGAGTCTTGATATGTTGATTCATCGAGTGTAAATTCTCCGGTTTTATAACCTGCATCAAATTTGTATATTGTATAGAAGTAACGTGAAAGTTCCCTAGTTCCCTGTGAGTAGTCACAATCAGAATCATCCATGTCTAGAGTCAAATCACCATCATTATCTATGCCATCGAAACATGAGTCTTCGTATTCATCATCAGCGAAGCCATCCGGATTATCTCCGCCACCCAGTCCTCTGAAGTCAAGATGGAAATTGGAAGGTAAAGAAAACCAGGGAGTATATCCATTTTCATCGGTAATTAGAGAATACAAATCATTTCCTAGTGCATCTTCTATCAAAACCAAAGCTTCAGATACCTTTAGACCGTTGATAAGTGCTTGTAATCGTACTAATTCTGCACGGCTGACTTGAACTGCATAGTGTGTTGGTTGAGTTTCAATAAAGATATTATCGGTATCTAGATTAGTCAGATTAGAAAACGTAAATACAGTAGAATTATTGTCCATACTAATTGCCAAAGGAAAGTTTCTGGGTAATATCTCATCACAAGCAGGACAATTTTTTATTGGAGGAGGGACTATTGATGTTTGAAAATTATTGTATGACCATGCTTCTTGATCCGGCCAAGAGAGACGAACCGGATGCTCACCGGAAGGCGCACTAGGTATTGACTCAGATTGAACAGTTACAGAACTCTTCGTAATATTGTAAGTCTTTTCAACATTTAACCATGTATTTTCAGCAAAAAATGCCAGAGAACCATACTGTTGACTTCCTAAAGCGCCATCATCATAATTCTTTATTACCGCACCTGTTGATGCCCCATCGAACGTATTTCTTTGTACATCTAACAATGACCCAATAGCCATAATTCCATTTGCAGCACCGGCTGAAATATCATTATCATGAATAGTTGTTCCTGTTCTGAATATCATTACAGCAGGACATGCAAATTCACCGCCCCACCACTTATTGCTTGAACACGTTCCAGTACCATCCGTTGAAATTTCATTATTTGCAAGGTATAAACGTGATATGGCTGTATCCGAATAGTAATAACTACCTGCAACAATTGGTTCAGCATTAGTTTCTGCAATACTGTTATTCTCGACAACTACATCAAATGTACTTCGTAACCATATTCCATTCCAACCTCCAATTGGGCCGATTTCATTATTGTGTATTTCTGCCTGACTGGCAACTACAACTATTCCCGAACCCTGACTAGATCCTGAAATTTCATTTGAAATTATATTTGTTAAGCCTTGGGAAGTAACTACTATTGGTCCTCCTTGATCAGTTGTAATCTCATTGTTGAGTACGTCAAATGGAAAAGAGTTGGAACTTACAGTTCTTTTACCTTGAATCCCTACGCCTGTGCAAGTAACTGAAATTACTGAATTTGATATTTCCCCGGCTGAGTTTCGAATTGATAATCCATAGTCTCCGAATTGAATATCAGCATTATCGATATCAACAAAAGAATCCTGTATCCACATTGCAGAACGTCCGCCCGCGTTTTGTTCACAACCTCTTTCTGTTCCATCTTTGAAATATGGATTATCTAATGTAAATGGTGCTACTGAAGATCCAGATGCATAAATTTGCATTGCAGAACCACCAACTCCACTTTCATCATCATTACCTACGGAAAATGAGCTATCGATAAATGTAGGTTGAGCGAGACTGGTTGTTAAAACACTGGAAGTGTTGATATCATTGAAATCTATGTTTGTGATAACAGGACTAGCTCCGTCAATAACCAGTGCTCCATATCTCCATTCATTTACGGCATCAATAAAATGAGGGACACCATAAGCCCCATCCATTACCAAGTATCTGATGCCGGTTAATGACAAGTCAATAGAACTCCTGATAAGGATACCCTCGTAACAAGAGGGGTCTGTAACCGTAATCTTTTGTCCATTTTGTTCTAGATCGAGACAATCGCCTGTAGCACTTTCATTGACTGGATTAGACCATTGGAATGTTATTTTTTGACTTGGATTAGCATTAGAACTAGCACCGCAACTGATTTCACCTATGCAAATACTCCCTCTTACATCAATATGCGTTCCATTGGATGCAGAGATAGTTGTGCCTGGATTGATGATTAATTGCGCACCTGTTGCAATTGTAACATCTCCAGTTAATTGATGAAGCCCAGACCATGTTTCAGTACCGGTAATTGTCCCCACAGAGGTTTCGTTTGAGGCAGAAACTGTAGAAACTGGACCGATAAATGAAACTAGAAGGCTAGAAATCATTAAGAAAACTAGAAACGAACTTCTTGACCTTACATTGTTACTCATAATACTCACTCTAAAGCGCTCCCTCATAATGTTTGAGGAGTGTTGTGTTCATTTAAAGATAGGAGTAATGGCAATGTGAGAATGTCATATTACAGAGAATATTATGTTTTAAATTATTTACTCGACACCGAACTCAATTTTAATTTCATCGGACCAAGAAATAGCATTTAATTTACCATATCCTTTTTGAGGATGATGAGGCATGTTTTTATCATCAGAAATTGCTGAATTTGCCAATGCTAACTTAACTCGATTGATTTCTGAGTAATCTATTTTACCATCTTCTCCAGCAATATCTTCGTAATATCTCTCCAAAATTAATGCTAAGGCACCTGTAACCAAAACCGTTGAATCGCTAGTACCAGAAGAATAAGCATAAAGAGAAGAATCTGAACTAGATGAATATGTAGAATACAGTCTGACACCCGGGGCAGAAATTTCTGGTTTTTGATTTGGGAAGAGTCTTTCTTCTCCCGTATATGAATCTATAGATGATCCGATTGCACTATTTTTCCAAATATTACCATTTTTATTTGTTGCAGCTACTGAAATAACGCCCTCAATATTGGCAGGGATGGAAACATCTGTTATTTCTTCATCTAGTCCAGTGTTTCCTGCAGCAGCAACTACAAAGATACCAGCATCTAA
This sequence comes from Methanobacteriota archaeon, assembly GCA_002719615.1. Taxonomy (GTDB): domain Archaea; phylum Thermoplasmatota; class Poseidoniia; order Poseidoniales; family Thalassarchaeaceae; genus MGIIb-O3. The sequence continues at coordinate 81,925 of PBHZ01000002.1, read as the reverse complement.
TGCTTCTTGAACTGCAATGACTGTCTCAGATTCATCATCCATTCCCATTCCTGGGTTAGCTCCAAGACTTAAGCTGATAATATCTGCATCTTGCGAAATTCTGCACCATCTTATCGCCTGTGAAACCATATCTTCTTGACCAGATTTTCCTGAAGGCCCTAGAGATATTGCAACAGATAGAGAGATTTTTGGAGCCGCTCCAATGAATGTTCCATTTGATAGTAATATACCAGACATCAGAGTCCCGTGAAAATTATCCCCTATATCTCTAATATCAGAATGATCATTATAGTAGAAATCTCTGAATCCAGATAAAGAAATATGCATTAAATCTGGGTGATTAAGATCTATCCCTGTATCGACCATACAGACTCTTATGCCTTCTCCCAAATAGCCCATATTCTGTATTTCTCTGATCCCTGTATCTTCATACGCCCATTCAGAATCTGGAAGATATGGAGAAAGGAAGGCATCAATAAATGGCCATCCAACTATAAGAAAGGCAGTAAAAAATGTGAACGCTAACGCCCCCCAAGGCCAAATAAAGCGTTTTACAGGCACAAAAAATCTACGTAAAATCTTTGCATCTTTATCGCTTACCCCATAAAGCTGGCCCGGATATCCTGGTGCATTCTTGTCAATAGCAGTCAGAATATCTGGATCTTCAGGCTCTGGTAGAAGCTCTAAATTATCAAAACTTTGTGTCATAATAAATCATACGCATCCGTAATCACTGGTGATTCTAGAATGGTGCTCCCGGTCTTCTGGTGGAGCGACTAATTATATATAAAATTATGATTACTAAAAATATACCAACAGCATAACCCAAAATAGGTTGTTCCGTATCTGTACCAGGAGCTAGAGTTTGGGCTTCCATGGTACATTCTGTCTGACCAGGAGTCAAATCTACACAAGACATAAGATCACTGGAATCTATTCGAGGTATATCTGTGAAGTATATTTGAACGAAATATTTACCTACTTCAATATTTTTGAAATTCATTTCAACATAGAAGGTGGCTTCACCATTTGCAGGTACATTGCGAATATCAGAACCGTTGACATTTATTCTTTCATTACAATAGATATCTTCACAAAGAATCACATTTAGTTCTACTGACTCGGCATCGATAAGTCCATCATTTTCTACTTTGACTAGATATGTGGCAATTTCTCCAGCTATTGGCCCAGAATCACCACTCAATAGTTGAATCTTTGATGAAGAGGACAAAGATAGTATTGGAGATGATTTTTGAATAATCACATCAAATGGACCATAAGAATTATCTGCAGTGTCGGTTACTGAAAGACTTAGTTTATAGGGATCTTCAGACATATTAATTGGAGGAGTAATTGTAACCGAGGTTTGACCTTCTGAAAATGGAGCAATTGGCTGAGAGTTTATTCCTGCTATATTCCAATTTTCCGAGGAATCTACAGAGAAGTCAAATGTGAATACATCATCTCCATTTCCATCATTGATGAAATCAAAATTGATAATTGATGGTGCACCGGGAGCAACACCGATTACTTCTTCAGCGTATCCTATTGAACTAAACATATTATTTTGAGGTACATTCACCAATAATGGATGTTCTAGACTATATCCTTGGTCAGTAGTGAAGATGATTCTTATTTGGTGACCATTAGATAAGTGATGAGCAACTGATTCATTGGGTGGGTTTACGCGAACATCAAAGTTATCCAAAACAAGTGTATTTTGTAATCCTAGATCAATTGTAGTAGACGAAGTCCATGAGCCAGTAGAGTTTTTGAATTCGACTGCCCATTCATCGCCATCTGCACCAGGAACAACAGCAGTAACCGAATAACTATCGAATGCTTGATGACCTAAATAATCTATTTTTAATCTAAATTCAACATTTTCATAATCACAATCACTTGCACAATTTGTATTGTTAAGAGAGAGAAGAGCATGACCATCTCCAATATCCGATACAGAAATATCTTGTTTAGATAATCTATCAATTACTAGAGTAGTCACGGGAGTGTCTTGGGATGGCCTTATAGTTGCTCCTTGACCGCCATAATAATCCATATCTCTTTCTTCTTGAGTTATGTTAAACGAACTAGAAGCATCCATTCTTCCAACTGGCAATATTAATTCTAGTAGCCCTTCAGAATTCAAAGATTCATCCCAACTTATACCTGATTCCTGTAGCTTTATAACAATATTATGCGATTCAATATCAGTAAGTGGGTGAGATATCCCATCATAATCCAGCCATTCAGTATTGAGTAATAATTTACCACCAAGTGATAATTCAGAATCGATTGTTCCGCCATCTACACCGACATCAATGGAATCTACTGAAACAAGATATGTAACATCTGAGGATGAGGAACCAAATGCCCAGACAGTCCAATCTCCGGGTTCAACCATAGCATTCCACTCTCCATTCCATGAACTACTAGAATCCAACACTAAATTAGGAATTACTCGATCTCTGATTATTCCTTCGGCTGGAACTAAAAGTATTGTAAGATCGTCTTTTATCTGATTGAATTGATCCTCATCAATATAAGATATACTACCAGAAACAGGAACTGTCCCTGCAGTAATCTGTATATGTTTTGAATTAGAATTTGATATTAGAGATATAGTAGATGATTCATTACTAAAACCCTCAATATATGTAGAGATATTCCATGTTCCTCCGTATAATAAATATGTTGACCATGCTCCATTTTCATCAGTAGTTAGAATATGATTTTCTGTTGTTGAATTTAATGTTACAGTAACATTGGAAACACCTTCTCCTAAATTGGGTTGTTGATTATCATTTAGATCCCAAAATACTGTTCCTTTTACTGTGACTAACTTAGTCACATTTAGCAATACCTCTGTATTATTTCCAGCTGTAAGGCCTGAGTCAGAAATTGGCATACTTTCAATAATCCACATAACTCCTTCAGAGTCAGTATAATTCAATTCCAAATTCCATAAACCTGGCTCTATTTTTAAATCAATTATTCCTAAATCATTTGAATATGGAGAATCTACGATACCTCTTTCGGTACTTATGAGATTAATTTGGACATCAGATAAAGGTGAATTATCATCTAACAAAATAATATTTACCATGGCAACCTCTGCAGTATTCATAGATGAATTAAGGCCTGCCGAAGATGAAGAAATGGATACTGATTCCCTTAGACTTTGATAAATACCAACATCAGCCTCAAAGGTTTCTATTATAACCATCCATTCTCCTTCAGGAATATATTCTGAAATTGAGCCAGAAGAATCGGTCATAAAGGATAATAACCATCCATTTTCAATGTCTTTAAATCTTACAAGATGATCAGAAAGTGCACCTCCACTTTCATTATTGAAAGTGATATTAGTAAGCCAATTAGGTTCGAAGGCTATGGATGTTGAAATATTCTCGGATATGAGACCAATGTGAATATTGTCATTTGTGGTATAAAGTGTATCAAATAAATTTCCAGAATCGGGATTTGGCCTATCAATTACTATTGAATACGAACCGGGAGTTAGACTTACTTCTGCACGACCTTCTGAAATCCATTCAGAGCTATCTGATGAAATTTCTCTGTCAGGTATGAAAGGATTCAAAGATTTTATAGCAAATGGGTATGATACTGGAGTTCCATTAGAAATATTACCATCCTCACTATGATCTATGTAAAAATCGATTAAAATGGTACTTTTTGCTGATACCATTGTTAAATCAACGATTTTGTTCGTACTATTTATAGAAATATTTTGATCAGTACTTTCTAATGAATTACCTGTTAAACTAAATTTCCAATCCCCTTCTTTCATATACATTTGGAAATTTCCACTGGAATCTACAATTTGTCTGATTTCTGGGAGGCTGGAATTTTCAGGCGTTTGAGAGGCAATAACACTGATTTCACTCCAATCTTTCAATGTATCTGAATAATAATTACCTATTACATCTATACTTACAGTACCTTCAATTATCACAGATTCTTCAACTATTAGTGTGATATTTTGAGAGTCTGACAAAATATCATTGACAGTGAATCTAATATTAGAAGAGTATGCTTTATCGAGCGAATACTGTACTGAGATGTCAACGACAGAATTTATCGGTAATGTAACTTCAAATTCACCTTCTAAATTTGTATATGTTGATGTGCTCAAGTTATTCCAATAGAAAGAAACCAGAGTATTTGGCAAAGCATCTTCAACTGGGTCTCCTGTTATTGGATCAGTTTGTATTGTATTTTTTACTATACCAGAAATTTTCTTACTAATTTCTATATTTATTTCTAAATTCATATCTTCTGAGCCTACATCGATACTCTCCCATATTTGCTTATTATCATCAATATTATGACTTAAAATCCAAGTACCATGAGTCAATTCGACAAAATAATCTGTTGATTCTGAATTATACTTTGCTGATACTTGCTGATCTGGGGCATTAACAGGATAGAATGAGATATTTAGGTCTCCAAGAGTTTCCCCTTCATCCAATATTGTGAAATGGATATCAGAAGTATCAGGCAAAGGAGAAGGGAATATAGCATCAACTGGCGTATCTGTGTCAAAGACAAATATTTCTTTTACTTCGGGCATTCCATCCATATCCGAATCAATCTCTGCAATATATGATCCAGGAGTTATTGGGCCGAATATTATCTTTCCTTCTTCATCAGGATAAATCAAACAAGGTGCATAGCCCACGATTGAACAATCTTCAACAGCATCATCAGATACTGATGTATTATCATCGGGTATCAATGAAATTGGCGAATTTACAACTTCTCCTGAAGAGTCGATTAATGAGCCCGATATCGAGCCTGCTGGAACATCAACTAGAACAGGTGCTAAGGAGGATAGTAATGGGACATTGAACGTATCATCTAAATCAACCGTTGAACCATCTTCAAGTATTAGTGAAATGTCATATAATCCAGGAATTGCATTATTGACTGTAAATGTACCAGGTTGAACCATTGGACCACTAAATATACCAGTTCCGGAAAATGTTCCTGTACCATTAATAATTCCATATGAATCCAAATCCTCATCATCGCTAGTGGTAAATGTCCCTGAGCCAATTAGTGTTGCCTGATTTAGTGACCTAGTAAAAGTTGATACTCCAACGGACGTATATTTACCAGATGCATTAATACTACCATCCATTAGATATTCTTCTTCTGCTAGTTTACAAATATTCTCTCCTTCTGGAATAGAATTATTTTCACAGTCGTTTATTTCTATCATATCATGTATTAATGCATTTGAAATCTGTCCTACTCCGGTAAACAATCCATCCCCAGAAACACTATGATTATTGTAAATACTTTGTATGTGAGTACCTGTAAAATCAGAAACAGATAGTATGTTATCAGATCGTACGCTTCCTGGGCCACTAAATGAAACCTCTCCTTCGCCTTGGAATTGTAAATCAATACCTTCAACAGAACCATTAGAAGTAGTAACTATATAATCATCCATAACTATCTTTTCTGAAGAGGGAGAAAGAATTACTTGAGCATCCAAGATTGGATCTCCATCAAAATCAGCATTTCCAGACCAGGACAATACTCCAGAAGAAGAGGACGAGGATACATCTATGGAAACTTCAATTTTTTCTGCTCCGTTACTATGTCCTTGTTCTCCAGATACGTTGATTACAGTTTCAGATAGCCATGTAGAACCAGAGACATTTCCTAATATTCCTGAAACGTGATTGATTGCTCTTTGTTGATTGTTATTTTCGATAGTTAACTCGAACATTGTCTGTCCGACATCAGAACTCATTATGGCTGCACGTGCTGAATCTAGGTCTGGTTCACCAATGAAAGCAGAAACTCGTATTTTTCCTGACGGCACTGTGAATGAGAATTCTCCTTCAGAATTAGCATCTGTATATCCTATTGGTATCCAATAAGTTCTAGAATCATGATCGATTACATCTTCACCACTAAATGCATCTCTCTCGATTAATATTCGTGCGTTTGGGACAATTCCTTCTCCATCAAGAGAGACAGTTCCCTCGATGGTTGCACCGCTGTAATACTTGAGAATCTTGACAAAATGATTCGAATCATAAATAGAGTTGCACAAAGGATTGGGATTATGAGAAAGTAATGAATTCATGCTAACATCTTTACTTATTCCAGATACTCCAGTTAGAGTGTTGCCGTCTTTACCAGTCCAATCAATGGAAAGATTACCTTCAAAATGATAAAGAGATGCCCCTCCAATAAATGGAAATTGGGAAGCATCATACAATTCTATATTTTCATCCCCTACCGTTAAATTTGATGTCGTATTACTTTCAATAGAAGCCTCACATTTAGAATCATCATTAGCATTAAGTGTTCCATCATTATCGTAGTCATTATCATACCAATTAGAGATAACCATGTGATTCATCATTGCACCTGGTAGAGTCCATGCATTCTGCAAATAAGATCCAGGTGCGCCAATTCTATTTGTGGCAGAGGGATTGACCCAAACCGATGGAGTTTCTGCATCTCCTTCAAGCCCTAATGTGCTAGAACCATAACCAACGTAAGTTTTTGCAACCATTGTTTCAAAAAAGTTTTCTTGATGTTGATAGTCTATATCCACATATCTAATTACTTGTGAAGAATCAGATAATGCACCACTTTGTTGTAATTCTAAGTCCGAAAGGTATGCGTCATTATATTCCTGAGGAGTTCTCGGGACAATGGGGCCATCTCCTCTCTGAGATTGATAGAAAGTAGCAATGTAATCATCCATATCTAAGCCCGATAATCCCGTTGGAGCATGGAAGATTCCTGTAGTTTGACCGCGGTGATAGCCATAGTCCTCATAATATGCACCTCCCAATGGGTACAAACGGTTATCGATAGCAAAATATCTAATCTCATTGTTTCTTTCTACATTCTCTCCTAGGGAGTTATCATAATCTTGAACGGAATAGGTAATAGAAGAAAGTGAATGATAAATATCAACTAATTCATCGGTTTCGAATGCTGTGACTAAGAAATTTCTCAACATAGCTAATTTAGAATTAGTTTTGTGAATCGCTGTAGATGGAGAATCAAAGTCCTGAATTAAATCATTAGTATATTTATAATTACCAATGTAGTAATGACTTGGAGGTAAATTGTCATTCCAAGATGAAGCAGTAGAAGATACGGAAGATGAACCACGGGTTTGGTTGTACAAAGAAAGTGCTGCCGATTTATTTTCACCAAGTGAGGTTCGTAGACCACTTGCATCAACTACAATCCATTCTTCAGTGGTCGAAGGAATACCATTAGAATCTAGCAAATACCCACTAAGTAATTCTATATCATCAGATGATGCATGTAATTTAATTGTCCTATCTAATACGAATGAGGATTTTTTATTAGAAAGGATATCTGCAAACTCTTGAACTTGAGTAGTACTCATTGGATCTAATATCGAATCTAAAAGTTCGGGGCTAACTTTATCATTGTTGTATTTCTTATCACCCATGGCTAATGTAGCAATAAAAAGTGCGATTGTGTCATCTTGACCTTGAGATAGAAGCATACCTCCACTATGCGGTATTCCTGACTGGAAATTGTCTGCTACAGTTGGGTGCTGCCCTTGTGCTAAGGCACTAAATCCATAATCCCACCAAGATAAGAATGCTGGACGATTACTAAATCCTTTATCCCTATCTTGTTCTTCTAACCATGCATATGCGTCATTCCAACCATACGAATTAAAACTAGGGCCAAAAGTACCCATATATTCCAACCCATTGACTGATGAAGGATCATAATCTCCTCCACCAAGTATAGAGAATTCGCCTAGTAAATTTTCCCTTAAAATATCTGGAGTTATGTCGTAAATGGCTTTATCAACGTCTGTTGCAGATTGTGAGTTCCTAGGTATCCCTGAATCAATACCATAAGTCACATGTTGAGTAAAAACTAGCATGAAGACAACCATCAAAACGGGTACTCCAACACTTCTCTTGGTAGCAGGCCAAAGAGAATTAAATCTAGCACGAGGAGTACCTATACCCGAATTTCTCCATTCTTTGGAAAAGTTAGCAAAGTTAGCGGATTGCCAAAGCATTGCAATTCCTATTCCTCCCAAGATAGCCATCACAGGTGTTGCGTTAATGATAAATCTCCCAGCAGACCATGCCATATAGGTGGAAATAATTCCCCAAGAGCCAAGTAAAGTAAATGCCATTTTGTTTGTTCTGGCGCCTCTCCAAAGGAAAACAAAAGCACAACCTAATCCTATTAATGCTACAATTGGACCATATGATGCGAATAAAACTCCTCTACTAGGTGCTTGAGCTTCACCAATTGTCCCGAAGATTTTGTTTTTATCAAAGTAAAAACCACCAGAGAAAAGTATGTCCCATCCGGCATATAAATTCGCTTCTTGCAATAAATACAATGAGGCCAGTGTTAGAGATATTAGGATAGCACCAACACCTAAAACAAGTAACCACGGCTTGTCTCTAAAGGAACAAGATGTCCAACCAAGAAGTAACGTAAAACCGATTATATAGAACAAAGGTTGTAATCCACTAGGATCCAAAACCAAATTTAAACCAGGCCATGCATAAAACGGCAAAGGTATCAAAAGAACTGTAAATAACATTTGCAAACTTGCAGCCGTGAGTTGTAGACTATCTTTGGAACGAAATAGATTGAAAAAGACCTGTAGTGAAAATACAAGAAACAGGATTCCAGGGCCATAAACGAAACCTTTCCAACCCAAAGCCATAACGGCGAAAGCGATTCCTGCTAAAGTAGCATTGGACATTACCTTAGGATTCCTGCGCCAGGTCTCTCTTATTCCAGCAAACAAATATAGAGGATTTGATGATGTTTTTTGGAAAATACGCTCCTGATTCATGCTAGAAATAGATTTAATCCAAAAGTAAAATGCCGTTGACAAGAGTAAAATTGCAAAAGAGTCGTGATCTACCATTCCGAATGTTGAACGACTAATGTGTCCTGGCATCAAAGCAATAAGCCAAGCGGTAATGATAGCGGCCTTTTTACCGTGTACTCTATTGGCTATTCCTGCCACAGGGAAAACCACTAAAGCCCCATAAATAGCTGGCAGAGAAGCGAGACTCCACCAAACAACTTCGCCAGTATTATCAGATTCAAGAATCCACGATAATCCCATACCACCCAATGCCAAAGACCATGTGAAAAGTGGAGGTCTAGGATTTATTGCACCCATTGGATATGCTCTGTCGGCATCAAAAATGAGATGGCTATTATTGGCTAAAATATAGTCAACTATACGCTTCATGTACCAAGGATCTGAACCTCCGGACATATCCCAGGTTCCTGTACCTGGTGCATTCATTGCAGGTATGACATTCCAAACGACCCTGACTGTCAAAGCGACGATAAAAGAAAGTGGAATTAGAATTGAATAATAATTTGAATCCCACCACATTCTAAATTTACTTGGACTTCTTCTTGGTGCTATATCTCCAAAGAAACCTTTTGAAGATAGAGTGATTGCTCCTACGTTTAGCCAGAATGTTATGAAGAACCAAGAAAATGCACCTGTGAAACTTTCTTCTTCAAATATACTTGGATAGAAATTATTACCGATTTCTTGAAGATGGGCCATAGTAAAGATAAACCAATTGACGAGAATCAAAGAACCAAGAACATGCCATTTTTCAAAATAACAATATGCGTAAAATAAAATTATTAAACTTGTAGATACGGCCCATATAACTCCTAAACTTTCAAAACTATCATATCGGAATAAAGGGATGATGTATACAATAGAAATTATACTTGAAAATATTACAAATGATTTATTTTCTTTAAAGATAGGTATATCTGCAAATAATGGATTTTTTCCAACTTTATCGATTACACCTTTCAAAAACCCAACTAAGGTAAAACCAATAGAAATTGATGCTAACCAGAATGATATGAAGGCTATGCCAATATCGGTTCTTTGAGAGTCTATATCCAGTCCAGGATCAAAAGTTAAACTAGAAGCATAAGAAATAGCAAGATGAAATCCTATCACAGTTGAAAGAAGAAGATTATTTTCTTCAATACGATTAGAATTAGATAAAAGGATAGACATTAGCCCAACCAATGTAAATGTAAGAATAAAGACATTATTACTGAAGTTAGCTATAAAGTCTATTGTGAAAGCTAATGCTACAATCGTGATTGGAATGATAAAAGATTGTAATGTATTGGATTTGGAAAATTGCAGAGATGTACTAATCCTACCAATAGCCGATGCAAATGCAGCGGATAAAGGTAGAATCAAGACGTTCATATATTCTTCATTTCCTATATCTCCATTGACAGCAAAACTGATTCCAAAATATAGCACCATCAACGTAGCTAATATTATAGGAACAGAAGTAATATCTTGATAAAAGAAATTACCTTTTGCCGCCTCTTCATTTTTTTCCATATTATATCACCGTGCGTTGCAGCCTGAAGGCTCAACATCGCGGCGAATTGACGGGTTGTTTTAACCGTTCGTGGGAGTAATACCCTTATTGAGCCAGAGAACGAGTTTTATATTCGCCTCTCAAAGGCCCTAAAACCTATGTCTGAACGGTGTTGAGAGTCTTTTAATTCGATATTATTTATTATTTGATATGCAGCTTCCACAGCCTCATTTAATGTTGGGGCAATACCAGTTGCGGAGAGAACTCTGCCTCCTGACGAAACATAGTTTCCTTGATCATTTATTTTTGTCCCTGCATAATGAATAAAAGCCCTTATCTCTCCTTCTTCAATAAAAACATCGTTGCCAGATATTTTGTCTCCAATGACAGGTTTAGAAGGGTAATTTTTTGATGCAAGAACAACTGTTGCAGAACTGAAATCATGAAAGTTTACATTGGCATTAGAAAGATTCCCTGTTGCGGCAGAGAAGAATAATTCACCAATATCAGAAGAGATGAGTGGTACAGTTACTTGAGTTTCGGGATCTCCGAATCTTACATTGAATTCTACCACTCTGGGTGCTCCTTCATTATCTATCATAATTCCAACATATAAACATCCTCTGTAAGGATTTGTTTGATTTTTTAAAAAGGAATGAATAGGTTGTACAATTTCTTCTTCCACTCTCCTAAGTATAGACGAAGTAACTACGGGTGCAGGAGCATAAGCCCCCATACCTCCAGTATTAGGGCCTTCATCACTGTCTTTAAGTCGTTTATGGTCCTGACTAGGTGGCAAGCAAATATAATCAGATTCATCCATTATAACAAGAATTGAGGCTTCTTCACCTTCTAGATATTCCTCAACCAAAACACGTCCATCGGATTCTATAGCATTATCTATTGCCGATACTGCTATCTTCTTCGAATGAGTTACTGTTACTCCCTTTCCAGAGGCTAAAACATCTCTCTTTATTACCCAAGGAGGATCGAATTTATTTAATATATCATAATTTTCAGATATCTGGGATAATTCTTCATAATTTGCTGTAGGAATTCCTAGTTCTTCCATAATTTCTTTTGCAAATTTCTTTGAGCCTTCTAGATTTGCCCATCTTAAGGTAGGGCCAAAACATGGAATTCCAGAAGCTATTAAATTATCCGCTACTCCTTCAACCAGTGGCCCTTCTGGTCCGATGACCACAAGATCTACACCTAATTCACATGCTAGAGAATGTATTTCTTGAATTTGTAGTATGTCTACATCATGGTTTTGCGCTATTTTAGATGTACCAACATTTCCAGGTGCGACATGTATATTATTAACAGATTCAGATTCACTAAAGCCGATTGCTAAAGCATGTTCTCTTCCTCCACTGCCTATGATTAGTATGTCCATAAATGCCCCCATATAGTCGGAAGATAATAGACAATAAGAACATATGCAATTGTTAGTAAGGAACATCCTTTAGACCCATTCTATAGCCCAAAATATTTGTCATACGGTGTATTATTGGTGTAAAGGTCAGTAAAATGATTATTGGCATTACTAGAACATCTTGGGTTAAAATTTGACCTGGGAATAAAATAAAACCAAATAAGAAGATTGAGATAGCAAATGGCATTGTATCCAAAATCGGTGCTTTTGAACTAATATCTCCTTCTCTCTTCAAACCTTTTCTTCTTTTGATGAACGAACCTAGCGAGTCACCTATCAAACATGCTAATCCCAATAAAAACCCGAGAATAAATGCTGTCAATGAATCATTAAACACCCAGAACCAATCCGAATCATTTGTCAATTCTAATGGATCTACAAATGGTTTGGAGTTGTCGAATGACCTTCCATCCCATAGAGTATGAGAAGTTAGCATCAATAATGCACTAACAAAAGAACCTCCTAAAAGGCCATTCCAGGATTTACCATCGCCAAGTATCCTGTTTCCATCATACCAATTATGGCCTCGATCGATGGGTATTTTTGGAATTCCGGTAGCATCCGGAATCCATTTTCCAAACAACATCGCCCCTGTATTGGCAAGATATGCTGGACCGTATAAAATCAAAACTGTAATGACATTTACCAAAAACTCCACTGCTTCCATAGTAATCCCAATATGAATGAGGCAAAGAGTCTATCGTTAAAACCGAACAAATGACCGAACTATTCATGGAGTATACATAGAAGCGAAGTTTAATGGTTAAGAGACAAATGGTAATCTTGATTTTGACAATGTTTATTTCAGGTCAAATGATTATTGGAAATAGTATGGCAGAGAATACAAATGAAATTTTAATTGAGTCGGATATAACTTGGACAGAAGATCAAGAAATTGACGGAAATATAAGAATTGTAGATGGTGGAAAATTGACAATTATCAATTCTGTAATAACTTTTTCTACAGACTCCAAACTAACAATAGATGAAGGAGGTTTTGTTGTTCTTGAGAGTTCAATATTTACATCAGAGAGTATGCCTACAGATTTAGTAGGATATGGTTACTGTGATGACTTCAATAGATCAACAATTACTTTAGATATTTCTCCTTATGAAAAAGATTTTGAAATTATAATTAATTCTGCAAGTGGTACTAATTTCAATGGTGCAACAGCTTACATAGGGAATGAAATATTCATGATGAATAATTCTCAATTCTCCTATTCATCTCAGTCAAATGATGATGAAATATCTATAGGAATTTGTGGATATGGTTCGACACCCGTGGGAATAAGTAATATATCGATAATCCATGATGGATTTAGTAATTATTATTTAGCCAGTGAATTGCAATATAGTAATATGATGATTTCAGGACTCCGTGAATATAGTCTTGATATATCTGGTAATTTCAGTTTATATAACTCTTCCATAATTGCTGCAGAAATCTCATCCACCGGAGATATCAATGCTTTTTCAAGTAATTTTTTACGGTCTGGTCCGATTTTACTGAATGATAATAATGCATCAATTTCTCTTAATGAAGGAACTGTTTTCGATGGTAGTTTGGATGATCATGATGTTAGAGCAATGCCCGAAAGTAACATACATTGGAGTAACGACACTGTAGGTTCGGGAGATTTAACCGATAAATGGGAAAGACGAATAAAAGGACAATATATTCAATTTGATGCAGTTTGGGTAGAATATCAAATTAAAGGCCTATATGGAGTCCCTACATATACTAATTTTAGTGGAAATGATGGTAGATCATACATAGATGGCGGTAGAGAAAGAATTATTGAAATAGGCTGGTCTGATGATAATATATGGGCCACAGAAGATACTTGGCAAGAAGAAGCTATAATTAATGTAATAAAATATAGAACAGCCTGGAATCCGGAAAATTCAGTAATTGGCAATTATGGGACAACAGGAATAAAATTAACAAATGATAAAATAACCATAATCGATCAAAATACTCCAGATATAAAGTGGTTAAGTTTGAAATCTGAGGGTGATGAAAATGAAGCAAAAGGATCAGTAGTGATGATAGGAGAAGTCGTAAATGAAGGAACTGCGGCAGCTCATTTTGCGATATCTTGCTACCTAAATAGTACTGGAGAAAGTGCGGAAACAAACAATTATCCCGATGCCTTGGTTCAGGCAGGAGAGGTAGGGAAGATAATATTTGATTGGAGAAATAGTAAATCAGGAGCTGAGGAATTGAAATGTATAATATTGACTCCGATGCAGATAGTAGATGAATACGCTTTTGGAGGAGGCAATATTACAAGTGAAACAGTGAATTGGCAGATAAACGAAGATGAAGAAGGTTTATCATACATCATGCCAATAATTATTGTAATGATTATAGGGATAATTGGCATAGGTTATATTCTTGTGAATAGGGCAAATTTAGATCAAGAGATTATGGTTGAAGATGCAGTCAAATAATGAAATTATATGAAGCATACTGAATTTAAATCAATCCTTGGGCAGTCATTGCTTCAGCGACTTTAAGGAAACCGGCAATGTTAGCACCAGCAACATAATTTCCTGGCATGCCATATTTGGCTGCTGTTTCGAATGCATTTTGGTGTATATTAACCATTATCGAGTGAAGTCTTTCGTCCACTTCTTCACGAGTCCATGACAACCTGAGACTATTTTGTGACATTTCTAATCCAGAAGTAGCAACCCCTCCTGCATTAGATGCTTTTCCAGGTCCGAAAAGTATGCCGTTATTATGGAACACTTCTACTGCTTCAGGAGTACAGGGCATATTAGCGCCTTCAGCCACTGCAATAACATTATTTGAAACTAGCATTTCTGCTTCTTGACCATTTATCTCATTTTGAGTTGCACAAGGTAGAGCAACATCTACATCGACTCCCCAAATACCATTGGAAGCAGGTTCAGGTTCTGATTTTGTAAAAACTACACCGTCAAATTTTTCTGCATATTCACTAATTCTTCCTCGCCTATTATTTTTTAAATCCATAATCCAATTCAACTTCTCTCTGTCAATTCCGGATGGATCATGAATCCACCCTGAAGAATCGGACATAGTAACAACTTTCCCTCCTAAGTCAAGAACCTTTTCGGCCGCAAATTGAGCTACATTTCCACTACCGCTGATACTACACAATGTACCTTCAAATGATTTATCTTTGGTTGCTAACATTTCTTTTGCAAAATAAACTAAACCATATCCCGTAGCCTCTGGTCTTATTAGAGAACCCCCATATGAAGGTCCTTTACCAGTTAATATTCCAGTGAATTCATTTGCTAATTTTTTATACATTCCAAACATATAACCAATTTCTCTACCTCCAACGCCTATATCCCCTGCTGGAACGTCAAGATTATGTCCTATATGCCTCCACAATTCCATCATAAAAGATTGGCAGAATCGCATTACTTCGGCATCTGTTTTACCTTTGGGATTAAAATCTGAACCTCCTTTTCCTCCTCCCATTGGTAACCCGGTGAGACTATTCTTGAAGACTTGCTCAAAGGCAAGAAATTTGAGTATTGATTGGTTTACAGAGGGATGGAATCTCAGGCCTCCTTTGTATGGCCCTATTGCACTATTCATTTGTATTCTGAAACCTCTATTTACCTGTAAATTACCAGCGTCATCATACCAAGGAACTCTGAATTGTATAATTCTCTCTGCCTCAACCATTGCTTTGACAACTGGCAAATATTCTGGATGTTCCTTAATTACTGGAGATAGGCTATCCAGTACTTCTTCCACAGCCTGATGAAATTCAGGTTGATTTGGGTCTCTTGTCATTACATCTTCATATACTGATTTCATTGTATCGTCCATGGGATTCACCAAGGTTTGTACAGCCACTTTTCCTGTAACCGAATAGACCTCCGACTAATCTACTCCTTTTGAATAATGTCCCTTAATTAATTAGATGTCTATGGTAATTCTAGTTACTAAGAATTAAACAGGTGGCTCTCAATTAAATTAGAAACTATATCTTTGTGACTGGGTATTGTCATAACATAAACTGCTGATTGGCTTACTTGACGATTTCTCAAAGCTTCTGCAATAGGAGTATGTTCCCTAAACCAACGTATTTTTCCATCTTCTCCTACTATCTTTATGTCAACTTTTGACATTCTAGGCTCCGAAAGAAGAAGTTTTACACTTGGCATATCAATAGATACATATCCTGGAGATAGTCCAGCCCTGTGAGCAATATCATCTTCAAAAATACGTCTTTTCGAGGAATCATTTGCCATTTCAACTAATCTAGATACTTGATCTTCGGAGAGTTCTTGACGCCTTCTGCTAATACATACTTTCATTAAATTTCGATACTTGAACCGACAAATAACATCTCTAGAATAATTATTTGCTTCATTTAGAGCACTCCATACTTCGGAATCAACAAATCTTTGCATTTCAACTGGTTCTGGTAGATCGTCTATGCTCCTTTCAACAGCACTAGACAACATCACTTCAGTGACTCGAGTAACCCTATGAAAATATACAGAACTATACATTAATCCTCTGGCCATTAACATTCCTTCCAGTGAAGTCAGGCCGCCTTCTTTAATCGATATATCTCCTCCTCTCCTGGTCATACTTGATATCAATCTTCTGTGATCAATCACACCATGTTTTACTCCAGTAAAGTGAGAATCTCTCAACAAATAATCTATTTGATCACAGTCTACTGAACCATGAACTAAGTGAGCAAGGGTATTATCAGTATGAATGAAATCTTCTTTACCTTCGGACCAAGAAAGTAACGATCTTTCAGTTCCGCCCGCATTTGGACCCCTAATTAGATTGGCTACTTCTTTGGGGTCGAGATTATTTTTTTCAAGAATATCTGGAACAAGAATTCTGTCATTTTGAGTGGAAGATTCAGTATCTCTAATTATATCGTAATTTCCTAAAATAATTCCTTCAGTGATTGACATGTGATCTAACCCTCCTCTTTCATGTAATATGTGTTCTAATGTATGCGAATATGGGCCATGCCCAACATCATGTAACATACCTGCTACTTGTACAGTTAACTTCTCGTGACTATCTAATTTTAATTGATCAGCCATCATACCTGCTACATGAGAAACTCCCAGAGAATGTTCAAAACGCGTATGATGAGCCCCCGGGAAGACTAAATGGGCTAATCCTAATTGTTTAATATGACTAAGTTTATTCATTTCAGGTGTTTTGAGTAATTCTTGACAGACGCCATTAAGTTTGAATTGCCCGTGAATAGTATCATTTATGATTTTCATAAAAAAACCTCTCTCCCATATTTGGCAGGTAGTCCCTCCATTTCAAATAAACTCAAAATAATAATATTAAATTTAAAATTATCATAATTTGTATTTCAAATGCACTTCAATTGCATTACATTTATATCTATTATGCTTTTTGGCATATTCAATGAAGTCATCTCGCATGTCAGGTAACAGTCCGATGGTATCGCTAAGAATACCGGAAGATTTCCTACTAGAGTTAGACCAAAGAATTGGTTTAGAAGGTACTAGAAACAGATCTGATGTGATAAGAGAAGCAATAAAAAAATATATTACAAATCCTTTGCCCTCTTTGGGAACTAAAGTAGAGGTTAATCTGGGGCCAGATTTGTCAGTTAGAATGAAAGATTTCTGTAAAATACATGGAGAATTACCAGAATCTGTGTTAAAACAAGGAGCTAAGGAATTAATTAGACGTGAGACTATTGAAGGTGAAACTGTAGATAGGTTACTTTCTTCCAGAATGAAAGAAATTCAGATAAGATATGATAGCGAATCAAACGCTCAATAGGTGAGAGAATGGGCGAGGATGGGATGCACACAAAAAATGCGGGGGGGCCTCAAAACCCCCTCGCCAATACCCCAAATTCAGTAGATAAATTTACAAGAGGTTTCAGAGGAGTTGCTCATAGAGCAAGACTATCCAACGCGGTAGGCTATAATGCCAAAGAAGCTCCTAGATTCCCAAGAGGAATAGAATATAGAAACACAAGAATATTTAATGGATTATCAAGAAGATCAAAATTTTCTGAGAGGAATCAGTAAATACAATTCTACACACACCGCCTCGTGCCACACACACGAGGCCCCTACAAATTAACTCAGAATGACTAATTTTAAAAAATATAAAGCCAATCTTCTTGGTCGTTCTATTTTCAGACGCTTTCTATGGGCGGGGAAGATTTGGTATCTGCATGTGAATTCTTTGCTCATGATGACTTACGAGATTCTCAAAAAGAGATGTTACTAGACTCAATAAATGTACTTGAAGAGAATGGATTTCTGATTGCTTCAGCCCCGACAGGAATTGGTAAAACTGCTGCATCCCTCGCAGCAGCACTTAAAATAAAGAATAAATCTAGAAATGGGAAGAAAATATTATTTCTAACAGGAAGGCAATCACAGCACAAAATAGTAGTAGATACGATAAAAAAAATTAATCAAAAGGTGAGTAATGAATTACAGATAAAATTGACCGATATGATTGGTAGAGAAAGTATGTGCTACGATGTAAATGCAATAACTGGAGAATGTAGCTGTGAAGGCGGAATTGAAGAAAGGGCAAGAAGAAGCAATAGAATGAAACTTGTAAATAAGATACTCGAACAACCAATGCATGTTGAAGATGTCATTAGATTGAGCAGAGATGAAGAAATCTGCGCATGGGCATCAGCAAGAATTTCTGCCAAAGATGCTGATGTGATAGTATGTGATTATAACCACGTATTTATTGAAAATGTAATGAAATCTTCTCTCTCATCGATGGGAATAGAGCTATCTAATTCTATTCTAATAGTCGATGAGGCACATAATTTGCCCGATAGAGTCAGAAATGGTTTAGAAACATTTCTACAACCTCTAGCATTTCAACACGCTTACGATGAGACTAACGAGTATTTAGGGTACAAAGAAAAAGAGATTAATGAATCTGACATAGACAATACATTCGATTTTGGAGAATTAGAAGGTATTAGGACACTAAAAAGACAATTGAACAAACTTAAGAAAGATATGGAAAAGTGGTATGATACAAAGGAAAAAGAATTAGGCGATAAGAAAGATATGAAAATAGAAACAAATGAGTTTTTAAATAAAATAAATGAAAGTTTAATGGAATCACTTGATGCAGGCCATACGAAAAAATTTGAAGTAATGGAGAGAATGATAAAATTATTGTACGTTATCGTGCCAGAAGAACTTGGCGAAGATGAAGAAGAAACAGCATGTTCTAGACTAGCATATCTATTGGAAATATGCATAGAGTACAGAGATAATTCAGCATTGGCTCTAGTTATTGATAGAATCCCTTCTAGGGGAAGAGAAAAATCAGAATATACTGAACAGCCAATAAGAGTACATAGTTTTTTACTTGACCCAGGAGTAATCAGTGGACCGTTATTTGAACAAACTAGTGGTTCTATACTGATGTCTGGAACTTTGTATCCTCCTTCGATGTATTCGGATGTATTACAGATTCCTGAAGATAGGAAAAATATTACTAAAGAATATAGATCTGATTTTCTATCTAATAGAAGACCTATATTGATAGCAAGAGATGTCACAACTAAGTTTACATCTAGAGGATTATCGAATACGAACAAGATAAATCAACATATTTTTTCAACTATTGAAAATTCAAAAGGTAACGTAGCATTATTCTTCCCAAGCTATGTCATGATGGAAAAATTTAGAGCTTTAGAAGAAGATTGGTTGCCACAGGTATGGCCAAGTATTAGAGTAATCGAAGAGAAGAGGGCGATGTCTAAAAGAGAAATAGAAACCAGCAAAAAGTCACTCTACGAATTAGAATCTAATGGAGAGAGAGGAGTATTGATGGGAGTATTGGGAGGTAAGTTCTCCGAGGGAGTCGACTACCCCGATAATATACTCCAAGCCGTAATATGTGTTGGACTACCTTTGGCTCCTCCGAGTGCCCAACAAGATGCATTGAAAAAATATTATGAAAAACGCTTTGGAAATTCATTAGCATGGAGATATTCAAGTTCGCAACCAGCCGTAAATAGTTTAATGCAAGCGATTGGAAGGCCTATACGGAAAGGAGAAGATAGGGCATTAGTAGTGCTTCTTGAGAATAGACTTTTACAAAGGAATTATAAAATTTGTATGCCAAGCTCTTTACAGACTATAGAAGTAAGTAATCCGGAAAGAACTGGTAAACGTACAAAGTCATTTTTTGAGTATTTTCCCGAGCCGGCGAAAGAGAACAATGAAACAATGGGTTAATCCGAGTTAGATGTTTGGAACGCATGATAATATGGAGTGGATGAGGCTAGAATTATCGATTGAAGATGATTTGAATACACAGAAATCGATTCCTGATATATCCAATGTCGGACTAGATGTCACAGCAGAAATAATGCATAATTCTTTTCTGAATAGTATACCTCATCTAGATGAAGTAAAAATCAGCCACATGACTATGATGTCAGAAATATCAGATGCCATCGAAGGAGACAAGATTGCATCAAGAGAAAATAGAAGTTTAGATTTATTTTTAACTGATATTGGAGGTATTTTGGAGGATTCAAACATTAAATTACCTTTGGCGACTGAATTTCCAACAGAAATCATTGTCGAAACTTGTAGGAGTGAAAGTGGAAATTTGGTTAGAATTTTATCTCCAGAAATCTTTGGAGGCATGATTGAAACTTTTGAAATAGGCAAAAATCAGAAAATATCCGGTGGAAAATGGGCCAATAATTTATTAGAATTGTATTTAGAATGATTAATTTTCTAATTCTTCTGAATTTTCATATCTATCAGGAACTTCTTGTAAATTTTCTAATTCATTTATGACCAAAGAAAGAGCGTGTTGTGCATTCTGGCGATCAGTTTCCCCTAAAGCGTGACTAGAGTAACGTGCTTCTTCAAAAATTCTATCTAATGAGACCAATGAATTTTCACTAATTTCAGGCAATGCTAGCCTTATTGCTAATTCAAATTCCCTAACTGTTTCGAAACCACGACGTAAGAATCCTCTACGCATAAAAACTTCACAAAGATTCTGATAACATTCATAGATTGCAGCTCTCACTTCATCTCCTGCTTCAAGAAGTTCTGAGGCATAATTGAATATACCAGCAATTTCAGACATCTCAGACATTTTACGACGATTCAACAAAATAAATACACCTACTAATAATGATACTAGTAAAATAAATCCTAGACCAAAGATTGTTGATTGGAAAAATGAATTATCAGATTTTACTTCATAAATTATATCTAAATTACCCTCTAAATTTAATTTTGATAAACTGACCGGATCAATAAAATTAGAATCTGAAGATAATTGGACATGTAGATCTCCCCATGATGATTTGTCAGATAGGGGAGGGAGTGGTGCTAATGATTTAAATTCGTAAATAAATTTACCATCTACATCTGTTAATTTGGTAGAGGAAAAATGAGTAGTGGTACCATTAAGTAATAAAGCAGACATTGGAATTCCTGATAAGGGCTCTCCGGTATCATTTGCAGTTAAATTAACTGAACCTTTCAATATTCTC
This sequence comes from Methanobacteriota archaeon, assembly GCA_002719615.1. Classification (GTDB taxonomy): domain Archaea; phylum Thermoplasmatota; class Poseidoniia; order Poseidoniales; family Thalassarchaeaceae; genus MGIIb-O3. The sequence goes on along the minus strand of PBHZ01000002.1, from coordinate 60,539 downwards.
TGACCAATGGACATGTCAAGATTTGAAAATTCAAAGTCTACAGGCACGAGGACATTTACTTCGATGTCAATCGTGTCACCATTCAAGAAACGAGAGTCGTCTGACTGAATCACCAGTTCTAAGATATTGATACCAGGATTCATAAATTCACGAGCACTAGAAATAATCTGAAAATTGAATGTTCCTGAATTTTCCCATGGATCATTTCTAAATGGCAAATTACTTTCTCCCCAATACAGGTTAAGAGTTAAATTTTCAAATACATTAAACTGCCCTCCAATCTCCCTGACAAACCCTTGTATTTTTATGGGTTGATTTTCAGAACTTCGTATTATTGTATGTGTTATTGGCGAAATTTCTATTTGTATGTCAGATCTAACAAATGTAGAAATATTCGTTTCAGAAGATAAATAATACAATTCTCCTTCAAATGAAAACTCGACATCATGGATTCCTCGAGATATTTGATAACCTAGTGAATGATTATAGATGAATGAACCATCGTTATTTGTTAATAATTTCTGTATTTCTACACCATCTAATGAAACTGTAATTTCTCTATTTTCTAACCCCAGTTGATAAGGAGTATCTCCTTCATACAATCTTCCATTAAACTTCCATTCGCCACCTCTTGTGACTGAAGAAGATTCTACGGAAAGAGAGATTTCGGTATGATAGGCTATCGTAAGATTTGTGTCATACATCCCTTGACGATGGTATCCTTGTTCAGGGGAAAAGGCGGTTAATGTATGATTACCAATATCTAAAGATTCTGGCACAATCCATACAAATTGCCATCCACCAGTCGAATTAGAGCTAGTTATCCCCATCAAAACCCCATCAACGAGAATCTCTATGGTATGATTAGACAACCAACCATTTTGTAAATTATCTTTTACAGTTCCTTGAATTATTAAAGAATCACCTACGGCTGCCGAACTGGGAGTAAATACAAAGGGAAATACCGGTCCATGAACTACAAATATAGTAGAAGAATTAGAAGGTAGAATAAATTGTTCACCAGTAAAAATTATTTTGACGTTTTGTGGCCCCAAATCCATGTCGGGAGGTATTGGTATGAAAACATTAAATTCTCCATTTTCATCGGCGTTTAAGTCTGTCACAAACTGTTCATTCATGAAAACCTGTAAGCTTCTATTGGATATTGCCCTTCCTACTTTGTCAGTTAATTGACCTTCGATCAAAACGAGATCATTACGATCAACTTCTGTCGTTGGAGTAGTGATTATTACTTGAGATAATTGAGAAATATTAAAGTTAATATCAGCAGAAGATTGCAAATAATATTCAGGATTGAGTGAATCTCCTTGACCCATTGGATCTACCCATGTGAATCCTCCTAGGAATTTTAAAGAAGCCGAGTGTTGACCATAATCTATATCTGAAGGAACATCATAATTTATATTCCAAAAATTCGTAGTCGCATTGGATTGAGTAGTGTATAATGGCCCAACATCGACATTGTCGATGTAGAGATGTAAGATTCCTCCTGAATTTTCTTCTCCTTCAAATAAGCTTTGTCCGTGTTCATCTGTTAGAGTACCTGAGAAGGTTATTTTTTCACCAGCAATAAATGACCCATTAATTTCTAGTATCTCTATTATTGTTGGGGCTAATACCACTACTCTGGTCCAAGATTCGTCACCAAGAAGACCTGTTGTCCCATTTATGCCACTAAAAGAGACATCTATTTTTATAGGACCAGGAGAAGTAAATGAATCTATAGAAATAATTGATGATGATTCTCCATTGGAATCGGTGAAACCTGTTGCCAATACAACATCTTCAATACTGATATCAAATGGTACAGAAATTACTGGGAGTCCTGAATTGTCAATAATTGATATATTGACAGAGAGTGATTCCCCCCTTGTAGTCCTACTATCTGGATCAAGATCTGATGGACTGAGAATTGAGAGTGAAGAATATCCTTTACTATCAAATAAGGAATTATTTGTACTTTCACTGAAATAACCGACTCCGGGAGTAAATAGTACGCCAATTTCATGCGAGCCTCTGGGGAATGATAGATCTAATCTGATTTCAGCAGACCAGTTACCTTCGGAATCTGTGGATATGGAAGAAACTGTAAAGGTATTAAAATCGCCATCTATTGAGAAGGTAAGTGTTGGATTTAGTAAAGTTCCTTGTCTATTAATTAATGCTGAACCATTATCTGAAATTAAAGAGCCAGTGATATTAAAAAAGTCTCCCGGGAAAGGATTGGCAAGTATAGGATAAATTTCTATGAATGTCGGAGAACGAATTGTTATTGTATTGATTGTTTTAATAGTTGAATGTAATGTCCCAGATCCATTAAAGAAAAATGTTACATTTACAACTCCTAATGGATGATTATTGGGGATTGTGAATATGAAGTCAACGTTTCCTTCTTCTCCAGTTACGTTTTCGATTAACCATGTATCATGAAATTTAACTGAAACAGTGAAATCACTTAATGGCTTATTATTATCGCTAAATTCAATAAGTGTAGCACCTATTAATATTGAATTTCCTCTATCTACAACAGTATTAATCAGAGGAATAGTATCTACAAAATTAGTTATTCCACGGACTAAAATACTGGCATCCCCCGTCCCAGTTAGATAAAAAGGACTAGATGCATTCACTACGCTTACTATTAGCGTCTTTAGCCCGCTAGAGATTCCGTCTCCAGAAACATCAGTAGGTACTGAAACAGTGAAGCTTCCATTATTATTTGTAGTGAAATCGGAAATTAAAATTTCGTCTGGATCATCTAAGAAAAATATTTCAATATCCACTGGTCCTTGTATAGTTCTGTTACTATCTACTGAATCCATTACCATACCAGATACAGTGAAAAACTGTAATGCAGTGACTTCAGAGGGAATAGAATCTATCTGAATAGTGCTTGGTACTTGTACGGTAAGATTGACAAAAGATTCGTTATTCAACCAACGGCCTGCATTTTCATCATCTAAATTATCTGTCAAATCATCTGGAGCGAAAATTCTTACTTCATAATAGCCTGGAATAGTATCTGAAGGTATTAATGCACTAAAAGACACAATACCGTCGGAATTGGATTGACTAACTTGCAATAAATTTTCCAATGGTCCACCCCAATCAAAATACAATTCTACAGTTATGTTTGAGAGTCGTGATAAATCTGCGATATCATTAATAGTAGCATTTAATTCTATATTATCTCCTGCTACAACAATTGCAAATGAGTCATTGGCGGTAACTAAAAATTTCGACTGTATTCCTGCATTTACGAGTAATACCGAATTATCTTGATAATATCTTCCACCAGCAGGAGGATTAGCAGAAAAATCTAGATCTATACGTAAATCATATACTCCCGAAGGAACGTCTCCGGGCATTACGAAGGATAGATTGTAAGTTCCTGTTTGTTCATCTATCCAGCCAAATGCTAAGTCATATACTGTTGGTGCAGCAGGGAAACCATCAGGAGAAGGGGGGAATCCCGAAGGGACTTGTAATGTAAGTGAAATAGAAGAATTATTGCCAACAATAGTTGTTCCCAAGATGATATCTCTGGCAACTCCACTAATCCAATTAGGATTGCTCAAATCTCCTCCTTGAGACCATTCAGAACCGATGTTTGTAGTAACATTAGCCCTACCTCTAATTCTTATTTGATCTGAAATACTTGAAGGTTTTAGCCAAGTGGAGCCATTATAATATAGTTCCCATGAATAATCGCCGGGAACAGTATCTAAAGATGGTGTCCACTCAACTGATAATCTTGGAGTAATAGGATCTGAAAGATTCCATACTTGAGAACCATCAAAATCTAGACTATAGTCTCCAAAAAAGCTTGCAAGAGATGTCCCCGTATGATCTGTTAATAGTACGTCAACTTCAATCGGAGCACCTCTCATATCAGGAGAAAGTGTATAATTAAAATTTATTTCACTCCTAATCCCGTAAATATCCGTAAATGTTTCTTGATCCGTAGCAGATAAATTATCAGCATTAAATTGGAATTTAACTTCTACTGGACCTGCAGGTATTGGTACTTCAGATTCATTGAAAAACCATTCAATCTCAAAATCTCCGGGAGTTCCAATCCATGATGAAGAATTTAGAATCCAGTTCTTTAAATTTACATAAGGACCATTTAAATCCGATCTGCGCATATCTAATGACAATGTACCATTAACTGCGCTTGGGTTGAGTCCTCGGCTCAGTACCGTTCCATTCATGTAAATAAAGGAGTTAATATCAATGATTGAATTATTCAGATTACTGCTCTCTAAGGATATGGACATATTCGGGGATGGGGTGATGTTAAGTGGTAATGTGATTGATTTCGGATTAGCATGATACAATGGAGAAGATAAATTATTCAAATCATCTTGATGCCAGCCGAAGAAATCCAAGGTTGCGGTAATTATACCAAGAGGTTCATTATCCTGTATTGGAATAATAAATTCAAAATATCCTCCTGCACCTATTTCAGAAGAAATAATTACATCTCCATCGAGAGAGGTCGAATAGCTAAGTTGTAATTCTAAATTATCAACCAGAGTTGGGTCTATTTTAGGATTACTTTCCCAAGCCATTTGGCCAGATATAGTAGTATTTACTCCTACACCTAACATTGGTTGGTTTACAGGCAATGGTTCAATTATGGTAATATTGACATCATCCGTGATATTTATCGTCCAAGAAAAACTTATTCCTTGGTCACCAACATAATTTTTCTTGGACGTCTGAATTACTAATGATCCATAACCAGGACTTATAACTTCTGATGGTAATCCTGAGAGATTAAATAAACCATTTTCATCAGTAGTAGTTATTGCAACTAAATACTCATCTAAGGATGCTGAACCAGGGATATTAGAGATTTCCGATGGAGAGATCAAGTATAATGATAAATCAATATTCGGGGCGACGGATGAATTGCCAACAAACTGTAAAATTCCTTCAACTGAAATATTATCACCACTAAGATCCCGTTTTATTGAATCAGGATACCAAGATAAATTTTCTACTTCGACTAATGACATACTGGGACATGCTTCAAATGGAATCCAGCCCATATCGAGATTTCCTTGGTTTTGATTTGTTTGCAGATGTACTTCAGACCACCAAGTGAAATCTTTGCCATACACATTAAATGACTTGCCGTCCCAATCGCCACCTGCAAATCCAGTGACCTTTCTGGTAGGCATTCCTGCATGCCTCAACATGACAGTAAATAGAGATGTAAATTCATCACAACTCCCCTCAAAGGAGGAATTCAAAATCCAATGAGAAATGTCGCTATCAGTATCTAAACCAACTGGCCTCGAAGATCCATCGTGATTTCTCAAGAAAGTAACTGTATCATTTCCATTTATGATAAAATCTTGTATAGCTAGTATTTTATCCCAAGCAGATACTGCACCTGAGTCATTAATTACTTGTTGAGTAATATTGTTCACTAGTTGCCCAGCGTTTGAAAGATATGATTCTGGTAAGTCTGTAGCATAACTACTAGCAGTGAAAACTGTGGAGTTTTCTCTTATGTTATCGGAAAAAATAACCTCTGGTGCAGAAACGAATAATGAATCAATATTTGAAGTATCAATGATTATATCTCTAGTAAAGTTTGAGTAATTTAAACCAGCGGTAAATTCTGTCCAACTATCAAATTCAAATACATTATAAGGAGCAATTAACTCAATTCCAGGAGTCATTAATCCACTATCAAATAGTATTTCCCAATCGGTTGCAGAAGACGAATTCCAAAAAGCAGGATCGGAAATACCTTGAGAAATATTTGATGGCGGAAGGATTAAACTATTTCCAATTAAAGAGGAATTAACACCCCACGAAACGCCAGTGTATGAATCATAAGTGTGCCATCTCCAATAATGTTTCAGATTTGGATCTGCCCCATCGGATAAATTAGAAGCGGTAAAAAATAAAGAATTGAACACGATATCGTCGGAAGAATTGAATGGGTCAGTATTAGAATCTACACAATTACTCGACCAAAATGATTCTGGACATTCTTGTCCGTCTGGAATTCCCCCTCCGTCAGTATCAGGATCTAGCCAATCAGTACCAATATCTTGTTCAATAGTATCGGGTATTCCATCACCATCAGTATCGGTGGGATTAATATCATCAGCAGGATTATTCTGTGGATTAGTACCATCTATATATTCTTGACCATCAGAAACCCCTCCATTATCCGAATCTGATTGATTCCAGAGCGTAAGGTAAGTATCTAGAGTCAGGTTACCCGGAGATATACCAAAAGATAATCTGCAACCAGTATTATTTTCGAAATAGTTATTCAAACCATCACCATCTGTGTCTAATAAATTATGACAGGGTTCCAAAGGATCAGTGGAATTTTGGATTTCAGATAAATCATCGACACCATCACCATCAGAATCTGTCATGTTTATTCGTGAAATAAATCCCCAAGTACCTTCTAATTCTTCCCAGTCTGCTAAGCCGTCAGAATCTAAATCTGGATAATCATCATCACAATGAGGATCATTAACGGCTCCTGCTGTAGCATTCCAACACCATGAACCATTAGTAATGATTATTGACGTGACTCCTAATGGTGCATCGGTATCTATTCCCCTTAGAGTATCTCCAACGACACTGGAGAATCTAAAACCTGTCAAATTACCAGATGATAATACATAATAAGCCATAGGAACATCATTCTGTCTCCAATCGATTGGATTTGGGTTTATGTTTTCAGTAGAATTTAATTGTAGGGAATTAACATCAGAATCCCAATTTAATATAATAAATTCTAAATCTATTGTTGAAATACAAGGATTGGTATTCCTCATGAAATCTAATTCATCTCCATCATTTATTCCTCCACCGTCCGAATCTGAGACATTCCAAAAGGTACAAGTAAGGTTTTCTTCCCAGTTTTGTAATCCATCATTATCAATATCTCCTTCATCTTCTATCCTAGTTGGATCTGTTTCTCCCTCATCAACAATACCATTTCCATTAACATCTTCTTCCCCATCATCCAAATGATCGTCATCTGTATTGTTATCTCTTGGGTCTGAAGGTTGTTCTGGGAATCCATAAAGGCCATTTACTTCAATTCCATCGAATATGCCATCACCATCAGTATCAACTTCGGTTGGATCTGTTAGTAAGATTAAGGCCTCATATGAATCATTAAGTCCATCTCCGTCAGTATCATTATTTTGAGGATCAGTCTGAGTAATTCCATCTACTTCGGCTGTAAATATCTCACATCCACCTGGCCCTAAGTCAAGAACAGGATTACAAGGAGAGGTAGTGAAGGTCATGTTAATAGGACCTGGTCTAAAATACTGGGTGGGCGGGAATGTACTCCCGTTTCTTGTATTCCATGCAGGATTGACATATTCATAGAGATTTATCAGTCCGTCGCCATCAGGATCTCCAAACGTTCCATCCATATTTGAATTAGAAGTTGGATCTAGTCCGTATGCCACTTCCCAACCATCAGGTATGCCATCACCATCTGTATCCCAACCATTAACGTCCTCATCAATTAATCCGTCTCCATCATCATCATCTGAACTACAATCTGCATCTCCATCATTATCATCATCGAAAGAATCTACTAATCCATCATGATCATTATCAAAGGTATCTGTACAAATATTGCCCTTCGGATCTTCATCGGCACCATCTCCTCCTGAGCCCTGAAGTAGTTGCATGGCACTTTCTTCATCCCAATTACTTACTGGAACAGTACCATTCCACCACACTCCATTATCTAATACATTAGGAGTGCCAGAAAAATCCCAATTAGAAGGTATAGAATATAAATATTCATTCAAATTATTCAATGAGTCCATATCTGGGTCTCCGGTTGATCCATTATCTCCAGAAGAAGACAATGGATCCAGCCCATATTGCCATTCCCAGCCATCAGGTAAACCATCATTATCGGTATCCCAATCTTGAGGTTGGGTATTTATAAAAAACTCAAGACCATAACTTAACCCATCACCATCTTGATCAGTAGTTGCCATTGCTTCCCAAATACCAAATTCTAATGCAGATAAAGATGCCCCCAGCATTATCATACTGAATAATACGGCTGAACGACTCTTTCTGAGTTGTATTTCGCCATCAGGTTTCGAAAACAGAGCATCCATGAAACTACCTTGAAACAATGGCGATATATGAGGGTCTTAAGAAGAATGGAGCGTAGTTCATACACATATCAAAAATAATCAAACGAGTTCTATGTCATCTTGGTCATATTTATCAGGAATTTCTTCTTCCACTGCTAGGATTGGAGATGGAATATTGTCTTCTTGAGAGATTGATAAATCATTTTTACCATCATCAGATATCATTTCTAAATATGCTATTTGAGCTGCCCATTTTCTCTTATTCAAACGACTTTGTACACCTGCAAAAATGATTAAAATTGAGACTAAAGCAAAAATCATTGTTGAAAATCTCGGATGCGTAATCTCGTTAATTATTATTTCACTAATTGAAGAAATTTCTATAACGGCATTGAGTTCAAATTTTGCGGTGAACTCATCAGAAAAACTTTGCTCTGTATCTAAGGGCGACGCAGTAATAGAAATTGGTATTCTGTCTCCGTTATTCGCATCTTCTGGAACTGTCAAGTCAACAGTAAATGTTTCTTCATCAAAAGCATCCAATTCAATTAATGGAGATCCAGATTTTCCCTCTATTGTTATGCTCCATCCTGTTTCTTCGACGCTAGAATCCAATAGTACGGTAATTGGAGTGTTGGCTTCATTGCGTACTTTCATCTGTATTGAATAGGAATCTCCTGGCATGAATCTCGAAATCGGAGATACTTGTACTATTTCTAAATCCGGATCTCCTTCGCCGACTTCAAAAATCATCGGCAAATCAAAATATCGAGGATTAGGATCTTCTGTATCTTCAATTATTCTTAGGTAGACGGTATGATTTCCTGCTTCAACTTGGTCAGTTAATGTTATTGAAACAAAAACTTCAGTGTAATCATCGGGCCCTAATGTGACCCTTGGAACAGATACTCCATCCTTATCTTTGACCGTGAACTGCCATTGACCATAAACTGGATTAATATCTAGATTTTTATCAAGTGAGGCAGGATTTTGTATTCTCCATTGAGTTGAAGTTTGATCGTTCTCCATAGTATTTGTTATTCTAGCCCTTAAGTCAACGGTTGGATTATCAGAATTTGAAGAGCAAAGTGAAACTTCTATTTGACCAAGAGGTGTCCCATCGCAATCATGAGATACTTCGGCCCTTATTCCAAATGTTCTTTGAATTGTGAATAAAATAGTTGAACGTAAAGAAGCATTGCCTTCACTAATTATTTCCAGTTCGATTTGTCCAATATCTTCATCTTCCCTGTCATCTGAAGGTTTTACACTAAATTTCAAAGTTTGAGTCGAGTGTCTTTCTAAAAGTGGAATATGAAAAGTCCCATCACCTTCATCTTCTAAAATTCTATTCCCGGTATCATTATCAAATACTTGGAAAATGGCCTTTGAACGCTTCAAAATATCGATTCTGAAGGAGTCGGCATCGAAACCGGTATTAAAAACCTCGAGGATAAATGGATTAAATTCTCCGTATTCGACATACCTAGGTATATTGGGATCTATTGAGTCACCTCTGGTAGAATTCGCTATGGCGATATCATGTTCTTCAGACCAAAGAGATATCTCAGGAGGTTGATAAACATCTATCTTTTCTAGTTCTAATTCCAATAAATCTGAATGAACTACGGTAAGAATCCCTTCATCGTTCAAGGCTTCAGCCTGCGCAGTAATTTTTATTTTCCCGGGGGTTCGACTCAAGTCATCAGGGGCTCTTAATGACAGAATAGGATTTAGAATGTCTCCTCCTTGGTCTAATGTGTAGCCTCCTGGTGAATCAAATTCAATCTGCCAGGAACTACCCAATGAAGTTTGAACATTTAATTCTACGTCCATTGATTTTGTCGAGTCTCCTCGATGAACTAATTGTAGTGGAATTGGAGTAGTTTCTCCTGGAGCAATGAATTCTACATACCTATCAAATCTGTGGTTTAAAGCTACACCCCATTGTTTCATTTGAATAGTTTCATGCTCAATTACAGTTGTGTGACCTTGAATATCAGTTATTTCAAGTTCAACTGAATATTCTCCAGAAATTAATCCATTAGGGCCGATTGGATAGGTCCACAAGTATTTACCAAATATTCCAGATGAAGTATCTTCAATATCTTCGTCATCTAATGAATCTATATCTTTATCTATTCTGTAAATTCCGTCAGGATCTCGCATCAGAAGCTTTACATCCGCGATGTCATCTCTTCCAAAAGCACTTTTAACATCAAAGGTAAATTGCATAGTTCTCTCAGAAATTATATCATTAGGATACCAAGTTAGTTCTGGCCCTTCGATTAACTCAGAACCTTCCCTTTGTACCATGATTAAACTATCTGAAATAGCATTAGCATCCACTTCTATACTTGAATGTCTATTTTCTCCAGTGATTTCATTCCATGCAACTTCAGCTTCACATGATGAGAATAATCCCCCTCCATCGCATCCAGACATCGAAGCATCAACAATAACTTCGAGTCTTTGATCTTTGGAAACAGTAAATACATCCCTTGAGCCGACATCAATTGAAAATATTTCATAATCAAAGTCACCACAACTACTTGTTAGACCGGAAACGCAGGCATCAGCACTAAATGTTGCAGAACCTATTTGTGAACCTGAGGCTTTCAGAGTGACGGTCCATTCAACACTAGATCCACTAGGGCCCGATGCCCTTATGAATAAATACAAGGGAACATAATAATTCGACTGTTCACTCGAGGAGCGAGTCTCAAAGTCTATAGAAGAACGTAGTTTTGGTGTTGTAAATTCTATGGAGCTGTCTAGAGCACTTCCAGTTTTCTGTCCACCATCCTCAGGAACTTTGGTTGTTATTGTTCCATCTCCTCCTCCAGAATCATTAGAATTTTGTTCTGCAAAATATAGCCTATACAAATTTGTATTTTTTGATACATAAGATGTGTCTGCTACTGCCTTATTTTCTTCCAAATTTGAATTAAGTGGTGAATAAACGGGCGCTAAAAGTAACATTGTTAGGAAAAGTGCTATTTTAGCACTTTTAAGAGTTATAACCAATGAAGGACTATTTGCCACGACCCCCGGATGTATTCAAAATGTTAAAACGTTCGGGAAGTTAGTACACTGTATGCATCGTAATATGGTGTTAATTATCAGTTCGATTGAAAGCAAGAAGCCTCGGCGATAGGCTTGCTGGGATACCCGAGCGGTCAAAGGGGCCGGACTTAAGCTCCGGTGGCAAGGCCTTCGTGGGTTCAAATCCCACTCCCAGCACCATAGAAAATATAAATAAAATTATTTTAGTCTACTTACTGAGCAACCAATCTTACCTGAATCAATAATATCCAGTTTAGAGATATTCACAGTGGCGGCCATGGCTTTTACGGGAGATAAAACATCTTCTAAGATTTCATTAGCTAGAGTTTCTAAAAGAGAAAATCTTTTTTCAATTTTTGAGTTTATTATCTCAATTAGATATTCATAATCCACTACCTCTTCAATGTTATCTGGAAATATTTTGTTATCATTTTTTACTACTACATAAATATTAAATTCTATCCTCTGTGGTTTACCTATTTCATAATCATGTACCCCAATATCCATTTTACGTATTACTGACTCTAGAAATATAGTTCTGTGTATCTCTTTATCACTAAAATTTTGTAAAAAGATATTTTGGAAACTGTTCATTTTTAACTCTCCGTTTCAAAAACAACATCTCTCTTCCTTGATAAAAAACGCTCGCCAGAATCAACAAATATTATTTGTCCAGTAACGGATTTAGCCCGCATGAGATAAGAAACTGAATCGGCGATATCTTCAGGACTTGGTCCAATCCCTAAGGGAGTTTCAGATTGAGATTTAGAAAAACCGGAATCGGATTGTTCTGGACTAGCAATCGTATGACCGGGAGCGATTGCATTTACTCGTACTTTAGGAGCCAAACTTCTAGCCAAAGTATCTGTTAGACCCAATAAAGTGAATTTAGATGCCGTATATGATAAATAATCAGGATTAGGATTTACAATTTTTTGATCTAGTATGTTAACTACCGAACCTTGATTCTTACCATCGTACAAACTGTAAAAATCCCTAATAAGTAAAATTGGAGATTTTGCATTAATATTCATGTGATTATTCCAAGAGTCTTCAGTTATTGAAAATAAATCATCGTACGAAAATAAAGATGCATTATTTACAATACCTGAAATATTTCCCATGACAGAATGAATCTTTGGTATTAATTTTGAAACTTCTTCAGGATTGTTAAGATCTGCACCGAAAGCGTCTGCTACACCTCCATTGGAGCGTATTNTTTCCACTAATTCAAAGGCATCTTTTGAGGATTTATTGTAATGTATTGCTATTGAAAATCCATCGGATGAAAGTTTCATAGATATTGCTTTTCCGATTCTTTTTGCCCCTCCGGTAACTAGTATTGTTTCACGATTCATGTTTTCCGGACACAATAAGTTTTTACAAGGTTTAGGAAGATAGGAGAGTTAATTATGATAATAGTTAATGTTTATGTTCTTTTCGAGGTGTTCATGGTGCCGCGCCTCCCCNTAGTAGAAGGCGGTAAAGAAGTAAACTCAGATGGATACGGCATTAAGAAAATGACTGCAATTGAAAAACGTAAAGCCAAAAGAAAAAGGCTACCTGAGTGGTTCAAGACATCATTACCCATAGGAGAGGCACAAAAAAAATTTAATGAAGCTAGAGATAATGTAAGAGAGCATGGACTGAATACAGTTTGCGAAGAAGCTAGATGTCCCAATATCCATGATTGTTGGGGAAGAGGTACTGCAACCTTCATGATAGCTGGAGAAGTCTGTACAAGAGGGTGTAAATTCTGTGCAGTAGGTACTGTAAGGAAGCCAGAAAAATTAGATGAAAATGAGCCTAAAGAGTTAGCAACTTCGATAAAAAGAATGGGTTTAGANTACGCAGTAATAACCGTAGTGAATAGAGATGATTTGGAAGATGGAGGTGCTAGGCACTACAAAAATTGTATTATTGAGGTAAAAAAGGAAAATCCCAATATCGGACTCGAATTATTGTGTTCTGATTTAGATGGCAATATTGATGCTTTGGAAATGCTGTTGGAAGAATTACCCTTGAAAGTATTCGCACATAATGTTGAATGTGTACCTCGTCTTGACTCAAAGGTGAGAGATTCAAGAGCATCTTTTGAACAATCACTAGAAATTCTCAGAATGGCCAGTAAATTAAGACCAGATCTCAAGATTAAATCAAGCCTAATGGTCGGGCTTGGAGAAACTGATGAAGAAATTGTAGAGACTATGAAATTACTAAAATCATCGGGCGTCAATATGATTACTTTGGGTCAATATCTTCAACCAAGCTACAAACATCTACCAGTATCTAGATTTCCAGAGCCAGAAAAATTTGCAATTTGGGATGGTTTGGCTAGAGAAATTGGTTTTGAGGCGGTTGCGAGTGGTCCTTTGGTACGTTCATCATACAGAGCAGGACTTTTGTATGAAGAATCGAATGGTGGAATACCTGTAGCAGTTAAAANTTCCACTGGATCTGCTGTAACCAATATTTCCTATCATAACTCANATAAGNCAGNAATTACAAAGTAATATAATAAGATGAAGAGGCGGGGTATATTATGTCTAGAGGAGAGGAGGAACAAATTCCTTTGCATATTCCTGATGCGCCCAATAGACCCGGTGATTCTTCTTCTTTTGAGCCATGGGAATGGCATCCAAATGATTTAAAAAAGCCAAAATTTGATTGTGAAGCAGATGAAACATTTGAACATGCAAAAGGACTTTTACGTGTTTTAGATGATAATGGAGAAGCTTTAGGAGATTGGAATCCTAATTTAACGGTCGAAGAATTAAAATTGGGCCTAGAACACATGGTTCGATTACGTATTTTTGATGATAGGATGATAAAAATGCAAAGAACTGGTAAACTATCATTTTACATGCAATCATTTGGCGAGGAATGTATTGCCATTGCACAGACTATGGCGATCAATGATAAAGATTGGATTTTTCCAACCTATAGACAACCTGGTGCCCAATTTGTAAGAGGGCGAGATATGGTTAGTATGATATGCCATTGTATTGGAAATGTAGAGGACAATGTTAAAGGACGACAGATGCCAGTCCATTATACCTACAAAGAAGGGCGTTTTATTTCAGTTTCTAGTCCTGTTGGGACGCAATTTAGTCAAGCAGTAGGAGTAGCCTTGGCTTCCAAATATAAAAATCTAGATGAAATAACTATCACGTGGATTGGAGATGGTGCCTCAGCTGAAGGAGATTATCATTATGGGCTCAATTTTGCTAGCGTATTCAAAGCCCCCGTGATATTAAATGTCGTCAATAATCACTGGGCTATCTCAACACATTACAACATAGCGAGTGGTAGTAATAACTTTGCAACTAGAGGTCTGGCATATGGGATTCCCTGTTTCAGAGTGGATGGAAATGACTTTTTAGCACTTTACTCAGTCACAAAATGGGCTCGAGAAAGGGCTAAATTGGGATTTGGAGCAACCCATATAGAAATATTGACTTACAGGGCTGGAGCACACAGCAGTAGCGATGACCCTTCTAGATATCGGCCTTCTAATGAGCATGAACATTGGCCGGGAGGAGATCCAATAGAAAGATTGAAAGATCATCTAATAAAAAATTCACATTGGACAGAAAAGGAACAAAAAGATTTGGAAGAAAGGATAGATAAAGAAGTAGTATCTGCATATAAAGAAGCAGTGAAATATGGAGATTTGGCTAATGGACCGTATCCTTCCTCAGATACAATTTTTACAGAAGTGTACGAATCTGTACCATGGCATCTTAAAGAGCAATGGGATGAAATGAAAAAATGGAGTAGTGAATGATATGGTTGAGATGAATATGGTACAATCAATTAACAGTGCTTTAGATAACATGCTTGAAAAAGATCAGGATGTGTTATTATTTGGAGAAGATATAGGATATTTTGGAGGAGTTTTTAGAACTAGTGACGGACTGCAAAAAAAGTTTGGTAAACATCGGGTTTTTGATACGCCTTTGTCCGAAGGTGGCATTGCCGCCACTGCCTTTGGAATGGGCATTAATGGGCTAAGNCCTGTTGTAGAAATTCAATTTGCTGATTATATATTTCCTGCATATGATCAGATAGTAAATGAGATAGCAAAAGTTAGGCATAGATCTGGAGGAGAATTTTGGTGTCCAATTACCATCCGTACTCCTGCAGGAGGAGGAATAAGGGGGGGGCATCATCACTCTCAATCTCCAGAATCACAATTTACTCACACTCCTGGTTTGAAAGTTGTTTATTGTTCAACTCCATATAATTCCAAGGGGTTGCTGATAAGCGCTGTAGAATCCAATGACCCTGTTATTTTCTTTGAGCCAAAAAGATGCTACAGAGGGCCATTCTATGGAGACCCTCACAATGTACCAACATGGAAAGATCATCCCGAANCAGAAGTTCCGGAGGATTATTACAAGATACCATTGGGACAGGGAAGATTAGCAATGGAAGGCGATAGNTGTACAATTATTGCATGGGGGACGATGGTACATGTTGCAGAAAAGGCAATAATTGATTCTGGAATTAGTTGTGATTTAATTGATTTACAAACTCTTTTACCATGGGATAAAGAAATAGTAATTAATTCAGTAAAAAAAACAGGAAGGTGTGTAATAGTTCATGAGGCTCCAAAAACAAGTGGTTTTGGCTCGGAACTTTCTGCTTCAATACAAGAATTATGTTTTTACGATCTTGAAAGTCCGATACAAAGAATTGCAGGTTGGGATACTCCTTTCCCGCATACTACTGAATGGGACTACATGCCAGGTACGGCAAGAATTATTGCAGCGATAAAAGAGACTCAGGAGGACTAAAAAGATGGCAAAATATGAATTTAAACTTCCAGATATAGGAGAAGGAGTGGTAGAAGGAGAAATAGTAATGTGGCATGTTGAAGTCGGTACTATCGTAAATGAAGATGATGCATTAGTAGATGTTATGACTGATAAGGCAACTGTGACAATACCGTCTCCGATTAATGGGACAGTTGCTGCATTAAGTGGAGATATTGGCGACATGGTAGCCGTAGGAACTACTCTGATCAGTTTTGATACTGATCAATCAGGAGAAGAAATAGAAGATTCAGGCAGCGAAAATATTTCTGAACCAGAAGTAGTTCCTGAACCAGTTGTAATCCCTGAACCAGTAATAGTTCCTGAACCAGTTGTAATCCCTGAACCAGTGGTAGTCCCTGAACCTGTGGTAGTCCCTGAACCTGTAATAGTTACAAAATCTGAATCGATACCTAGTTCTAAATCTAAGAAGGTCTTAGCAAGCCCGGCAGTAAGAAGAAGAGCAAGAGAGATTGGAATTAATCTTTCAACAATAAATGGGACTGGGCCTGCTGGAAGAGTAAGGCATTCAGACTTAGATGCTTATGTAGCTGCAGATGGGGCAGTAGGAGTACAGCAGATTAATACAATAATAATGAAAAGAGAAGACGTTAAGGAAGTAAAGGTAGTTGGATTAAGGAGAAAAATAGCAGAACAGATGGTGATTAGTAAAAGGACAATCCCTCATTTTTCATATTTTGAAGAAATCGATGTTACTGAATTAGAAAAATTGAGACAGACCTTGAATGCAACTAGGGATAATACACAGCCAAAACTGACTTATCTGCCATTTATTATGCTTGCACTGAGTAAAATAATGCCTCAGCACCCTGAATGTAACGCTAGATATGATGACCAAGCAAACGTTGTAAGTAGATTTGGGGCAATACATCTTGGAATAGCAACACAAACCGAGCGAGGACTATATGTTCCTGTAGTAAAACATGTAGAAGTAATGGATGTATGGCAAGCGGCAGCCGAGATGCAACGCGTAACAGGTTCTGTCAGAAATGGGACAGCAAGTTTGGATGAATTAAGTGGTTCAACATTCACAATAACAAGTTTGGGAAGAGACGGGGGACTTGGTGCTACGCCAATAATAAATCATCCAGAGGTTGCAATACTAGGAGTCCACAATGCGAGAGAAATGCCAGTTGTTAGAAGCGGTAATATCGTAATTAGAAGGATAATGAATGTGTCAAGTTCTTTTGATCACAGAGTAGTAGATGGGGCAGATGGAGCGGCTTTAATTCAAAATCTTAAGAAGATGTTAGAGACTCCCGCTCTAATTTTTGTATGAGGGTTTAAAATGTCAGAAATACGCAAATGTCAAGTTTTAGTTGTAGGTGCTGGNCCTGGTGGATACGTTGCTGCTATNAGGTCTGGTCAATTNGGATTAGANACTATTATCGTNGAAGGGAATAAAGCAGGAGGNGTNTGTCTAAACGTTGGTTGCATACCAAGTAAAGCAATAATTCATAGTGCGGAAAGATTTGAGTCTTTAAAAAAACATTCTTCTGAAGATAACCATATGGGACTTAGTGTTGATGGACAGGTAAAAATAGATATGGGAGCAATGACTTCCTGGAAAGATTCTATAGTCAATAAATTGACAAGAGGTGTTGAATCTCTTCTAAAAGGAGCTGGTGTTGAGGTCATTAGTGGATGGGCAAGTTTTGAAAGTTCTAAACAATGTATAGTAGATACTGGGAAGGATATTATAAATATTGAAGCCGAGAATGTAATAATTGCAACAGGTTCAAGCCATATAGATCTCCCATTCATGCCATGTGATGAAGAATTTATCTTATCCTCGACTGGAATGCTAGACCTAAAAGAACTACCCAAAAGTGTTGCAATAGTTGGTGGAGGATATATAGGATTAGAATTAGGTTGCGCTTTGACTAAATTAGGTACAGAAGTCACGGTCATAGAAGGTTTAGATGAAGTTCTCTCAATCATGGATAAAGAGGTTAGGAGGCCATTGGAAAGATGGTTGAAAATGAGAAAAGTCACAATTCACACCAAAGCATTAGCCAGAGGAGCTGAAATTAAAGGNAAAGGTGCGTCAAGAAAAGTTCATTTAAGATATGAAAAAGATGGAGAGGAACAATCAATAAAAGTAGACAAGGTATTAGTAACTGTTGGCAGAAAGCCAAATTCAAAAGGATGGGGAATAGAAAACATGGGAATTAGAATGGAATCTTCAGGAAATTTCATTCGAATTGATAGGAAATGTAGGACTTCTGCACCGGGAGTTTATGCAATTGGTGATGTAGCAGGAGAACCAATGTTGGCTCACAAAGCAAGTTCACAAGGTGAAATGGTAGCTGAAATAATTGCTGGACATAATAGAGAATTTGACAAAGTAGCTATTCCTGCAATCGTATTTACTGAGCCAGAAATTGTATCGGTTGGTTTGACTCCTGACGAAGCTAAAAATTTAGGGGAAGAAGTAATAACTGGAAAGTTTCCATTAGCTGCCAATGGAAGAGCATTGACAATAGAAGCGGAAAAGACTGGAGGTTTTATACGAGTTACGGCTAGAAAATCTGATCATGTCATTCTTGGCATACAGGCCGTGGGTAGCCATGTTGCAGAATTGAGTGGAGAATTCGTGTTGGCATTAGAAATGGGGGCATTATTAGAAGATATTGCCGATACTGTACATGCACACCCGACCATGACCGAGTCGTTTCATGAGAGTGTTTTGAAAACACTTGGCCATGCAATACACATATCTTGAGGGATTACTTGAAGTCAATTAAGATTCTCAGAGCGAATATATTGCCCCATAAAGTAGTTGACAATGAGATGGTAAAACTACAAAAAATGAGAATAAACGATGAAATAAATGATGTCATAATTTTAGTTGAGCATCCTGAAATAGTTACTATGGGTGCAAAGGCGATTAGAGACAAAATAACGGTAGATAGCGATTACAAGACTTCTACAGTGGATAGAGGAGGAGGAATCACATGGCATGGTCCGGGACAACTAGTAGTTTATCCAATAATAAAATGGGAAAAAAATGAACAAAATATCAGAGAAATAATNGGCAAAATGGAAGAATTGGTTATTAAAACATTAGAGGATTGTGGTATCGCGGGATATAGAAATAAGGAAATGATGGGAGTATGGGTAGATAGTAAAAAAATTTGCTCAATTGGTTTGGCTTTTCTTCATTGGGTCAGTAGACATGGGTTGGCATTAAATTATGCAACTCCGAAAGATAGGATAGAATCTTTATATTGTTGTGGACTAGAAAAAGGAACCACTACTTCATTAGACAAATTAGGGCACACTCATGATAGTGAAGGAAAAAGGATTGATAGAAAAATACTAGAAAAGGCACTTATCTCCAATATTGAACAAGTATTGGGAAGAGTTCCGCAAGAACCATTAGATTGGACTGCTTAGAATGGATATGGAATTGCCTCAAAGGAGTGAATTGGCAAAGTATTGGCAGTTGGACAAAGATACAGTTTTCCTAAATCATGGATCATTTGGGGCGACGCCTATAAAGATATTAGAAAAACAGGATACATATAGACAGATAATAGAAAATGATCCAGTGAAATTTTTTGAAAGAGAATATTTTAATTATTGGAAAAAATCAATAATTAGTTTATCTGAATTCATTAATGCTGATCCTGAAGGGTTAGTATTCATACCAAATGCTACCAGTGGAGTAAATACAGTATTGAAAAATCTAGATATAAGGAGCGGAGATCGTATAATCGTAACAGACCATACATATCAAGCATGCAGAAATATAGTAGATTTTGTGACAAAGAAAATGGATGCTGAAACAATAGTTGTAGAAATTCCATTCAATGTTAAAAATGAACAAGAAGTAGTGGATTTGGTACTAAATTCTGTTTGCGATAGAACTGTATTAGCTTTAATTGACACAGTGACAAGTCCGACCGGAATGAAGATGCCTTTCGAAAAAATAATTAAGAAATTAGATGAAGAGAATGTGGATGTTTTATTGGATGCTGCTCATGGAGCAGGGATTGTGAATCTGGATATTGCAAAAATTAATGCAGCATATGTTACAGGCAATTGTCATAAATGGCTCTGTACTCCAAAAGGTTCAGCATTTTTACATGTTCGGGAGGATAAGAAGGATAATTTTCGGCCTTTGAATATTAGTCATGGTGCTTCATTCAAAGGTAGTGCTCAGGAAAAATTTGAATTTGAATTCTCTTGGTCAGGAACTTATGATCCTACGCCTTGGATGTGCATACCAGATTCTATCCATCATTTGGGAAATATGGTAAACGGTGGATGGAATGAAATAATGACAAGAAATAAACAATTAGCAGTAAAAGGACGAAAAATAATATGTCAAGAATTAGATATAAAACCACCATTTCCGGATGATATGGTATCAGCAATAGCCTCGATGGAGCTTCCACATAAGGAAATTCCACCTTTCAGTATTCAAGGTGATCCTTTGCATAATAAATTATTAGATGAATATTCCATTCAAGTTCCTATATTCCCATGGGAATTACATTCTACGAGATACATTCGTATATCTTCTCAATTATATAATCATGAAGACGAGTATGTGTATCTAGCAGAGGCATTGAATGAATGTGTATAATATTTAGGCAACAGTTCAAATTATAGAATTGTTACGCTATTTCATGAAAAGAGCGGTAGTTGCAGTTACAGGTGCTTCTGGAGCACAATATGCAGTTAGGTTGGTAGAAGCACTTTCGGAAGCAAATTGGGAAATAGATTTGATTGTTACTAATGCGGGTTCAATCAATCTAGACTTAGAATGTTCGATTACTTCAGAAGAACTAGCAAATAGAAAAGGAGTTACTCTTCACGATAACAAAAACTTAGCTGCTAGGCCTGCTTCTGGTTCTGCCAAATATGACGCTTATATTTTATGCCCAACAAGTGGAACAACAATCGGAAAAATCGCAGCAGGAATATCAGATAATTTGGCCACTAGGAGTGCTTTAGTAGCACTTAAAGAACGTAGGAAACTCATAATAGTTCCAAGAGAAACTCCATTCGCAACTGCTCATTTAGAGGCCATGACAAAAATGTCAACATGGGGTGTCGTGATACTCCCGGCGAGTCCAGGCTTCTACCATAAACCGNAAACGATCTCTGAGCTTATTGATTTCGTAGTGGCAAGAATACTAGATCAATTGAATATTGAACATGAACTAGGAAAAAGATGGAAAGGTACAGAAGTTCAGAAAAAGTAGAAAATAATAGAATTATGATTTGCTACCAAAATAAGTTCCAATAACAGTGGTGATAGGATTGAATCAATGGGAAGAAATGTCAGTTAAAGATTTAAAAGCTGAATTGAAAAGACGAAAGATATCACAAAGTGGTAATAAAAAAGAATTAATAAAAAAATTAGAAGATTCAAATGTTATTGATACAAAAATTGTAAATGATATGGTGATGAAAAGAATAAAAGATAAAATTCATGATAGTTTTATTTTACTGAATAACATACCTGTCCCTTCATTAGGGATTATTATTATCATTCTCCTTGGAACTTCGGGAGGGGCTTTTTTATACTCTGATGAGATAATGGAATTTATTGATGGAGATGATGAATACAAATTAATTGACTTTGATATTGAACAAACCAGATCATATACACAAACTTTGGTTAACCTTGGACACCCAGAATGGGAAGGAAGACTATCTGGCACAATAGAAGAAAAAAATACTGCAGATTCGATAAAATATAACTTTTCTGAGATGGGCATTCCTTCAACTTTAGAAGAATTTTCAGTACCAATGTTTGTTATGGGTAATCAGTTCGAACTTTCGACATGTAAGCCAGGCGATATAGGAGATTTATTGGGAGGATTTAGTCCTTGCTCACTAGCCGATGCTAACAGGGAAATNACAGAATTTGAACATAGAGAGGATTATGTTATTCAAGGATATAGTGGTTTTGCAGACATAAGATACGCTGATTATGTAGAAATAGTAGATCTTGAAAGAGGGAGTAGCGATGAAAGTTGGAGTTCGGCATCGGAAAAAATAGGATTAGTTTGGATAAGAGGAGGAGAAGGAGATATCGCTGAAACAGAAAGTAATACAATATTGTTCAAGAGGGCGCAAGAGAATCAACTTCTTGCACTTATTCTTGTCAATGATAAAACAAACTGTGGAGATTTGATTGAGGGTGATTGCGTACCATATTTCAAATCTTTAGATGTAGAATCATTTGATAATTTACCAGAAAATATAGGATTAATGATGGTTTCAAAGACTACAGGAGAATATTTACTCAGTGAAGTTATTAATGGAGAATCTAGAATTCAAATAATAATAGATGTACAAAATCAAGGAAGAGAGACTATATATGTGCCTTGTGGAATTATTGAAGGAGAAAGTGAAGAATTAATTATTTTTGGAGCTCATCATGACACAGTATATAATGGTCAAGGAGCAGTTGACAATACTGCAGGCGTCGCTACAGTTCAGGAAATAGCCAGACAGTTTGCACTTGGCCTCGAAGCAGAAGGAAAACCAGAACATACTATTTGGTTTTGTACTTGGGGAGGAGAAGAAGAGGGGCTTTGGGGCTCAAAAGAATGGGTACAAAAACACAAATCTAATCTTGAAGAGAACCTTAGAATATATATTAATCTAGATATGAATCATGTAGATTCAGAGAGAAATACGGGAATAACAATATTTGGAAACAATAAGAAAGACATTACAGAGATTAACAACATAATAACAGAATTTAAGAAGCAGTATTCCTCATTATATGAAAAATATCCAATAAATGTTAGATATATTGAATCATCGGAAATGCCAAATAATTCTGATTTTGAGCCTTTTCTAAATGGAATAGATGAAATTGAATTTGGTAATGTTGTATCTTGTTATGGATCTGGTTCTTCTGAGTATCATACTTATTTAGATACCATGGATAGATTTAATCAAGAAAGTTTGGCTGTTTCTGGCATAATTTATGGTAGCTTTGCATATAATTTAGTATATAATTGACTACATTTTGTCTGGAGAATCTATGCCTAGTAACTCTAAACCTAATTTTAATGTCCTACTTGTTAAATCACAAAGGGCTAACCTACTTCTAATTATTTTTTCATCATCATTCTTCAATACAGGACAATTTTCATAAAATGAACCAAAAGAAGATGCCAAAGAATGTAAATAATTACATAATTTATGTGGAGAAAATGTGGATATTGATTCTTCAATTATAATTGGGAAAGAAAGGAGTCTTTTTGCCAAAAGTTCTTCTTCTTTATCTACAATAATAAAAATTGAATTAGATAGTGAACTACGTGAAATATCAGATTTGGAAAAAATACTACATATTCTTGCATGTGCATATTGTAAATAGGGAGCAGTGTTCCCTTCTAAAGAGAGCATTTTATCCCAATCAAAAATATAATCTTTAGTTCTTTCAGTAGATAAATCGGCATATTTTACTGCCCCTATGCCTATCATTTTTGCTACCTTTAATCTTTCATCATCGGATAAATTGGGATTTTTCTCTATGATAGTTGCGTTTGCCCTAGATATTGATTCTGACAATAAATTAACTAATTTTATCGCATTACCTTCACGGCTTTTGAGGATTTTTCCATCTTGATTAAGTACTGAACCAAAATTTACATGTGTTGCGTTATGGCCTTCATGCATGAAACCAGCCATGAGAGCTACGTCAAAGACCATTTCAAAATGTTGTTTCTGAGGAGTTCCCACAACATAAACTAAATCAGTACAGTTTAGTCTTTCTGTGCGATCAATAATACATGCTAAATCAGTCGCAGAATAATTGTATCCTCCATCTCCTTTACGAATAATNACTGGCATCTCATCACCTTTTCTATTGAGCCATTTCTTTGCGGGGAAAACAACATCCGCACCATCGCTGTTAACTAAAATATTAGATTTTGACAGTCTTTCCATTACAACTGGCAATAAATCATGATATGATGATTCACCTTTAATATCCGAATCAGACAGTAAGACGCCTAAGGTAGAATATACTTCATTGAAGTATATCATTGATTCAGAAACCAGTATACTCCAAAGTCGCAGAGTTTCTTCATCCCCTCCTTGAAGCAGAACAACTCTATTTCGAGATCTAGATGCGAATTTTTCTGACGAGGTAAATTTGTATCTTGCCTGTTTGTAAAAACCATCTAAATCGCCTACTCCTAATTCTTTTGCTGCTTTATCTTCACCTAAATCTAATAGATGTTCAATAAGCATTCCGAAAGGAGTTCCCCAATCTCCAATATGATTTTCACGATAAACAGTATGGCCTTTGAATAATAATAATCTTACTATGGAATCTCCAATTACAGTGGAACGTAGGTGTCCAACATGCATTTCTTTAGCAACATTCGGTGCGGAATAATCAACTGCAAATATACGTGAATTATCATTAGTAATTCCTAGTCTATCATCAGATAGTATGCCAGAAAGTTTGGCTTCCAACCATGAAGGAGAGGCTCCAAAATTAACAAAACCATTCTTAGATGAAACTTTTGCAATGTTAAAAATATCATCAGGAAACAAAGCAACTATATGTTCTGATATCTCAACAGGAGATTTTTTCATTAATCTTGCAAGTGAATGACAAGGCAAAGCGATGTCATAATCACCCTCAATTGTTGCAGGCCCAATTAAATGTGACCAAATATCCTCTTCTAATTCCAAGGAAGTGAATACTTCTTTTAAAAATGGATAAATATCTTTAATTAAAATTTCCAAAATAACTCACCTCATGACCAAGCATATCGTAAGATAGCGGCTATTCCACCAAAAGCAGCATCTAATGTCGCCCCTTCTTCAGTATCTAATGAAATTAGTCTTACTTTTGATGAAGTTCGTTCTGCTAATGTGGAAAGTTCATCTATTAAATCAACGGTTTTTTCTGGATCATCAAAAACTTCTTCTGATTTGCATTTAGGGCAACGTGGGACGTCAGATAGGCTGTTTTGCGTACTCTCCCATGTATTTTTACATGACTTACAAGACCAATGAACTCGCCGCTTTGTGATTGATTCAGAAAGTAATAGTGTTTCGACTGCGCCTTGTTCTAGTGCGGCTCTTATCATCGATTCTCCATATGTTGCCTTAGGATGTGGTTGCATTACTTCACGAAGGAAGATATCTACCATCTTTCTTTCAACATCCAATTCTATTTGATCCATTAAGCCCCCGGCTCTTTGGATCAGTTCCCTAAGTCCGCTTTCATTGGAATAACCAACATCAAAAAATGGTTCACGGATTAATTTCTTTATTTCATGATGAAAATAATCATTTCTAATTACGAAATCCTTTGTTGCTCCTGGCCCTCCAATGATTATCCCCTTAAGATCCTGGATCATTGGAAGCCAATAAGAACAAGCCCTCTCAGTCGATTTTTTGAAAAATTTATGCGCTGCCTCTTCGATCAATCTTTCGAATCTTTGAGCCGATTGACCCCCTCTACCATGCTTAGAGGGTACTAAAGAAGTAATGTGCTCTTGGCAATGTAACCTTTTACCAGATGCAAGACCGTAAGCAGCTTCCGATCTATCTATTACAAAAAGACCATAGGCGGTTCTATCTATCAGCATTTCTTCGAGTTGGCTCAACTCAAATGATGAGTCGCATCTGTACCTAAATGAAACAAAGGCCTCAGGAGGGTTGTCTATTACCGTAGAAATAAGTCGAGTTTTGTTATTTCCAGTAATTACATGACCAACGAATAAGGCTATTCCTAAATCGCCTGGTGTTTTGTATCTATTGAGTGTTGATATTGCTGATTCTATAGCGTCAGTGACATGTTTTTTTGTTGATTTTGATTTTATATTTGCTGCTTGTCCAGCTTCTTGTGAGAGATGATGTCTAACATCACTAATCATCTTATCAGGAGGTATGATTACTGATACTAATTCTGTACCCATCCCACGCATAGCAGCCACTTCGGTAAGGATTTTTTTTAATTTTAAACGACGTTGTTGTAATTCCAAATCCTCAGCCATGCACGTCCTCCTGTGAAAGGCCATAGGAGGCTACATTTCAACCCTTCAGCATTTGTCGAGCATAGAACTTGAAAGGGAGCATCTTCTTCCATTGAACAATGAAGAACGTCGTCGTGGCAGTCGGTGGAAGTTTATTACGTCCTGAAATAGAGGAAAGAAGTAGTTGGCTTGAAGATTTAGCAGAGTTAGTGAAAGAACAGATTTCTTCTGGAATAAGACTTGGGATAGTTGTAGGAGGAGGGAGTCCTGCAAGAGAAAGTATTCAGCTTGTAGAGCCCATAATTGATGATGTTTTAGCTCTCGACAGAATAGGAATTTCAGCAACCAAATTAAATGCTTCCATAATTAAAGAAGTATTTCACAATTCTGGCATAAATGTTTCTGAGAAAATACCTGATGATATTGCACAAGCGGTAATAAAGATGGAGGAAAATGATGTTGTTGTAATGGGAGGTACTTTACCCGGCCATACAACTGACAAGGTTGCTATTGAATTAGCAATTTCCACTAATTCTGAAAAATGTATTATAGCAACGAATGTAAAGAAAGTTTATGATAAAGACCCAAGAAAGTATAGAAACGCAAAATCGTTTGATGAAATGAGTATTAACGAATTGCAAGAAATTGTAGGGCCGGCAAAACATGCTAAAGCGGGCGCATCCCAGGTTGTAGATCCGATAGGTGTTTCTTTGGCATTAGAATCTAATTTGACATTAAATATATTAGATGGAAGGAAAGTGAAAAATATAAAAAATGCCATTGAAGGAAATATATTTCAAGGTACGATAGTAAAGGGTGATTAGTTGAGTCGTAAAGATACGATACTTAGGGCTGCTCAAAGAACAGCCAAAGAAGCAAGGGAAGCGGCTTCGAGGAAGAGTAAAAGAAGAGAAAATTCAGGAATACCTCCGCATAGGCANTGTTCCATCTGTTGGAAACCAATTACCCTCGAAATTATGCCCCCAGTATGTAGTAATGAAGAATGTGCAGATTCATGGAAGAAAAAAGATAAATCAAGAAAAAGGTTNACAATAATGATGTATTTCTTCCCTGCTTTTGCGATTCTACTATTAATAATGAATATTTTACAACAGAGCTAAGTAATTAGGAATTGAGAAAAAATGATGATGAAGATTTTATCAATATTACCTGGATTTGTAGGTTTCTTATGCATAAGCATTATGATAGGTAGTATTATTGGTTTTTCTACTGAGCAAATGGTAGAGGATATTCCAATAGTGCCTTGTAGTGAAGATGAGGATATTGGATGTAGAGTTGCTATGACGAGTTCAGATATTGAAGTTCCACAGGCATTTAATTTACTCGACATAGAAGTTTCTGTTGCCTGGGAAGAATCCGAAAGAAGTTGGTTTGGCGTCATTCAACAATATGACGAATTATGTGAACCCGATAATAATGGCCTAACAAACTGTACAGAAGTCGATTTTGAAGATTATATAATTGCAGGCGGATCTAATTCTGATGGAGAATTAAAATTTAAAATGGAAGCTGGCGATTATAGATTCATAACAGGAGGTAAAGATGCTTCGACAATAAGTAATCAAGATGCCTCTATAGGAATTGAAATACATCTTAATTCGGTACTAGAACTGATTATTGGAGGGATTGGAGTGTTTTTATTCCTCAGTGCCACTGAAATGGCATTCCCATTAAGAGAATTATATAGGAAATTTAGAGAAGCATGACTTATTTCATAGTATCTTTGAATAACCAAAGGATAGTGGTAGATACATGGTTGCGCCGAAATGTCCTAACTGCGGAACAAAGAAAGAGATTGAAGGTTTAGATAATTCATTTGGAGGATATCAGATTTTTTGTACTGTTTGTGGCCATAATTGGCATATTTCATGAAAATCTAGCCTCATCTTGGCGTCTTAAAATCTCTTGAGGAGAGCCTATTGGTTTTATTGAATCATCTTCGCGGTGCCAGTGTTCAGGCAGATTCAATGGATCGGATACATCATCTGCAGCAATTATCTTGATTATTTGTGACCTAAGTTCCTCAATTCCGAATCCGGTTTTTGCACTTATACAAATATCCAGATTTGGTGGTATCTGATCATATAGATCAGATTTGGTATAAATGACTAAAATTGGCTTACCAGTAATCAAATTTTTGACTTCCTTGAGTAAATTTTCTTGTTCAAAAATTGGAGTAGTTGGATTTCCAGTATCATCTATTAAGAATAGTAGAATATCTCCGATGTTCTCCAAAGCGGCGATAGCCTGCATTTCGATACTGTTTCTTTCAAACATTGGCCTATCTAGAAGCCCTGGTGTATCAACCATCTGATAAGCACGTCTTCGATGTAAAAAGTGCCCTAAATGCAATTGTTTAGTAGTGAATGGGTATTCTGCTACTTCTGGCTCTCCGCTCGAAAGGGAATTGATTAATGCGGATTTACCGACNTTTGGGGAACCAGCGACTACTATGCAGGGCTCCGATGAATCGATGGAAGGTAATTTTCTAAGGATATTTCTTGCATCACCAAGCCATAATATGGGTTCTGAGATTTGATCAATGATTGAGGATAACCGACCATATGCGTGTCTTCTTTGTTTGTGAAAACCGTCAATTTCTCTTAATCTTAACATTTTTTGTTGTGAGTCTGATGCTATCTGAATTACTTTATCAGAAGCCCACTGTAATGCTCCTAAATTCCTGCGAAAGTCATCATTTCCTACGGCTGCATCTACTAAGGCCTGGTCGAAATCNGATAGAGAATTTAGGCTAGGCCATTTAGCTATATAATCAAGTAGAGTCGCTGAAATTATATCGGCAGCAGACTGAACCATCCTATTCATTTGCTTTCTTACTCTATGATATTTATCTGGATCCTCAACAAGATTTGCCTGTTTACTTGCTCTTGAGAATGCTTTATCCAAAATTTCTTGAGGATATAATACCGTGGGAATAGAACGCCATTCGATTGATGCCATGGGTACTCTCCTGACTTCTGGATGGCATCATGGCACTTGAAATCATTAGTCGTTAAGGACTCTAAGATAGTAAACAACAACCCTACGTCTTTTTTTAGAATTACGTTCACGTAGATATATGACTGGAGACCGCAATGCATCAGAAGCTGAAAAATTACCGGAATGGGCTAGAAGGATGTATGTAGAAAATTGTTCTCCTGATCTCGATGAAAATAAAGATATTTTTCATGGGCCATTGATTGATAGGAAACACGGTTTAAGAAAAGATGATTTAATTGAAATAACAATAGATAATAGAGTACTCACAAAAGAGGAGAATAGAAAGGTGGGAGGGATGTTAATTGGAACTACTAGGAATTCAGTAGATATACTTGATAGTAGTGGAAATTTTATATCAATTGCAAGAGATGTAATAGTTCAAATAAAAATAATCGCCCATTTGCGTAAACCATACTTAGAAGATGAAGAATTACTAAAATTTGAGAAAGAAGATATGCGTAGAAGAGCGAATATTCAAGAAAAAGCAGAAAAAAATATTGAAGGAAGGCGCGACGGCCATATATGGGATTGATAGAATGGAATTGAGTGAAAAAAAATGTATACCTTGTGAAGGAGGGATTCCTCCTTTAAGTGAAGAAGAATGTAATTTAATGTTGGAAAAGATAGATAGCGATTGGAAAGTTATATCTATACATCATTTGGAAAGAGAGTGGTTATTCGATGATTTCATATCTGCATTAGACTTTACAAACAGACTTGGAGAAATATGTGAAGAAGAGGGTCATCATGCAGATTTTGAGATTGGATGGGGAAGAGTCAAAGTTAGAATATTCACACATAAAATAGATGGTTTGACTGAATCAGATTTTATACTAGCATCTAAATTTGATAAAGTATGAGGAATATCTTTGAAAGATGAATTGAGAATGCATGCATTTGTTTGTGTGAATGAAAGAGATACTAACAATCAAAGAGGTTGTTGCTCTTCGAAGAATTCTCTAGAAGTAATGACCAAATTGAAAAGAAGGGTTAGGGAAATGGGAATTGATGATGTCAGAATAAATAAATCTGGGTGTTTAAATCGGTGTGAAGAAGGCATAGCCTGTGTAATATACCCTCAAGGGATTTGGTATAAAATTTCAGATAATGATGAAATTATCGATAAAATAATATTAAATCTAGAAAAAGGAATAATAGCAGATGAACATTTAATGGATACTAAATCAAGTGATTGATATGAAGAAGGTAGTTTATACAAAGGTTGGAGGACTTGAGTCAATAGAAATAGTTGAGCAAAAAAAAGAACCCATTGGAGAGGCAGAAGTCAGAGTCAGAGTTCATCGTGCGGGAATCAATTTCGCAGATCTAATGATGAGGCAGGGNCTTTATGGTGCAAGCCCANATTTTCCTTTCACTCCNGGTTATGANGCATCCGGNGAAGTTACNGAAATAGGAAAAGANGTNAGTAAGATNAAACTAAANGATAGAGTTATTGCCATCCCNGGATTTGGAGGATATTCTGAAGAANTNGTANTATCAGAAAATAGAGTAGTAAAAATTCCNAAAGAGATGAGTTATGAACAAGCTGCTGCNATACCNGTAACTTACGGAACTGCATATCATATGCTAGTNCATTTAGGAAGGATNGAGAAAGGAGACACGGTACTTATTCATCATGCAGCAGGAGGAGTAGGAACTGCAGCCGCACAAATATGTAAGTCATATGGTGCATCTGCAGTAGTAGGGACAGCATCAGGTGAGAAAAAAGATTTTGTAGAGTCTTTAGGCATGATATTTGTAGATAAAAACAAAGACGATTTTGTAAAGGTGTGTAAAGAAATTACAGGAGGAAAAGGAGTCCACCAGGCGATAGATCCTGTCGCAGGCGAGCATTTGATGCGATCTTACAAAGCACTTAGAAATGGAGGTAAATTACATTGTTTTGGTGCTTCTTCGGCAATTCCTAAAGTGAATAAATCATGGTTGGCGGCATTACGGATGTGGTTTAGTACTCCCAAATTTAATCCAATTAAAATGATGAAATCTAATAAATCTATTTTTGGAGTACATATGGGAACTTTAGAGGATGAAAGATTATTTGAGAATCATCTTAAGGAATTGAATAATATGATGATATCGGGAGATATTAATCCAATAATTGATTCAGTTTGGAGATTTGAAGATGTTTGTAACGCGCAAAAACATATGCATGATAGGAAAAATTGTGGGAAAATAATCTTAGATTTTTCTCCTCTGAAATAGAAAATATAACAAAATTATGTTGAATTATAACCTTACAGGCCTAGTTGCCCCACAGGCTTGGCATTTTAGAAGAGTAGTACGAGATTCTTTTATGAATCCTGTATCTGGAGATTTACACTGATTACAAATGACATATGACTTTACATAAGATACAATTTTTTCTTTAATTCTTTTTGGAGGCACTCTTCCTTTGAACATTATTCTAATCTGCTCCCTAGTCCCAGATGTCCCTAATTCATTTAATAGAAATTGATAAACATGATTTGAATCGCGATTCATCGCATCGACAATATCTGAGAAGTTCCTAAGTATTGTCTGGCTTCCTTCAATTAATACATCTGGTTCTGGCATAGTCCACCTTGATCTCTCACTGATATCTTTTGGTATCATTTCTCTAGCCCTATCAAGAAGTGATTCGTAGTCTGACATGGATGGCCCAATGGCTATACCTTTTTCACCTCACCGCTTAACAATTAATCACTAAACGTAAAAAACATATATCCTTTGCTAATGATGTGAATAAGGTGTTGGAAGTTAAAGTCGCAAAAATTGATGAAGAAGCCAGGATGCCAACAAAAGGAAGTATTCATGCTGCTGGTTGGGATTTATATGCACTAGAGGATATGACAATTCCATTTAGAAAAAGTATGAAAATTCGAACAGGAATTAAAGTTGCAATACCAAATGGGTATGAAGGACAAGTAAGATCAAGATCATCTCTGGGTAAAAAGGGACTGATATTACCACATAGCATTGGAACGATTGATTCAGACTACAGAGGAGAATTATTTGTCTTAATGACCTGGATAGGAGAAAGTGAATCATACACAGTTACTGCAGGAGAGAGGATTGCACAGTTATTGATATGTCCAATACCAGAAGTTAACTTCACTGAAGTAAACCAAGAAGAACTAGGTACTACTGAGCGAGGTACTGGTGGTTTTGGAAGTACTGGGAAATTCTAAAAGTTGCAATTTTATTTAAAATAACTAGTCTATTGTCGGTGGATTCATAGCACTCGAGTGTCAGGCAGGTACTATGCAAATGAGTATTGAGGAACTCAGGAAACAAGTAGAAAGTTATCGTACTGAAGGTTTGAGCACACAACAGATAGCAGATGAGATGTCACTTTCACAAACTACCGTATTGTGGCTTTCATCAAAAGAAGAAGTAGAAGAACAGCCCAAAGATATTAGAGTTGGATGGAGATCTATAGCGGTAAAGGCATCAAGAATTGAGGCTGTATCCTCAATATTCTGCGATATAATCGAAGAAGAATGTGGAGAAGAAATTGATGTTGTCGTAGGAATTAGTCTTAATGGAATAGCTTTTGCCCAATCGATTGCTAGTATGATGGACTTGGAGCTCTCAATAAGCCGAAGTATTAGTGAAGAAGGAGATGGTCATATTTCTGACGTTTATGCAGATGTTAGAAATAAAAATGTAGTAATAGTAGATGATGTGATATCTTCAGGAACGACAATGAAGAAGACTATCAATAATCTTAGGAATATGGGAAGTAATGTTTGTCTATGCATTGTTCTTGCCAATAAGTCTACGGCAGACGAGCTTGAAGATGTTCCTTTGAGAGGATTAGTCAGAGTAGTTTCTGTTTGAGGTTTTAATATGCACTGGGCGGACTACACCGCACAAACACTCAAAGAGAGAGGGGATATACATGTTTGTGCTTCAGGGATAACTCCATCTGGTGAATTTCACATAGGTCATATTAGAGAAATTCTAAGTGCTGAAATGATACATCGCGCGTGTTTAGATTTAGGACTTGAATCAAAGTATATTTTCATAGTTGATTCAATGGACCCACTCAGAAGGGTCTATGATTTCTTATCTTCTGACTATGAAAAATATATTGGCGTACCCTTAGCATTCATCCCTGCTCCTGATGAAAATGGTAATCCTACCCAAGGAGACCTCAATTATGCGGAATATTTCTTAAAACCATTTTTATTATCTCTTGAAAAAATTGGAGTAAAACCGGAAGTAGTGATGAATCATGAAGTATACGAACAAGGTAAATTTGCAGAAAAAATTGATATTGCAATAAATAAGAAAAATGAAATTAAAACAATAATAGAAAATATATCTGGCCGTGAATTACCAGTAGACTGGTTTCCTTACTCCCCTATTGGTTCTAATGGCAGCATGGATGGCGTTGAAGTAATAAATTATGAAAAACCATATGTTTATTGGATTGATGAAAATGGTGTCGAAGGGAAGTCAGATATTAACAAGGCAGAGGGTAAACTACCTTGGAGGATAGATTGGGCTGCACGATGGGCAATACATGGGATTACATCTGAGCCAGCAGGAAAAGACCATGGATCAGCAGGAGGGAGTTACGATACTGGCATACCGATTTGTAAATTACTCGGAGGCGAACCTCCAAGTAAAATGGTATATGAATGGATTCAAATAAAGGGAATGGGCCCAATGTCAAGTTCCAAAGGAGTTACAATTGGCCCTGTAGAAGCACTTGAATTAGTACCTCCTGAGATACTTAGGTATTCTATAGCAAGAAGTAAGGTAAATCGTCATATTGACTTTGACACAGGCAACACGCTTTTTGAAATGGCAGATGAATATGAACGTATACTTTCAGAGGCATCAAAAAAGATTGAAGGTGAACTATCCAGGAGACAAGAAATTGCAAGAAAGACAAATAATGGGGCACTTAGACTAAGTCAAATAAATAGAGGCGACGATCCAAAGAATTCATGGGCAGGAGTTTCATTCCGGCATCTAGCTTTACTTGCTCAAATAAAAAGTGAAGATAGTGAGGTTTGGGAATCCCTAAGAAAAAGTGGGCATTTAGAAAAATCACCAACAACTGCTTTAGAAGAAAGATTGGAAAGGATGCGCAGTTGGATTAATGGCCCACATTTTCCTGAGGATTCTAAGATAGAAATCCAGAAAGTGATTAGCGAGAAGGCTAAACAAAACATTACGGAAGAGCAGAAAAATTTTTTAATAAAGTTAAAAAATAGATTAGAAAAATGTGAATGGGATGATAACAGTATAAATAATCAAATAAGAAATACTGCGAAAGAAGTTGAAATTACAATAAAAGATGCGTTTGTTGCCATTTATTGGTTATTAATTGATAAGAATAATGGCCCAAGAATTGTATCAATAATTTCTGAATTAGAAAGAATTGAAGTGGTTGATTTATTTGAAACTATTTCTAATACAGAAAATTAGAGTGAATTTATATCTAAAGAACGGGGTTCTGGCATACCTAATCTGGCTTCTGATATTGCCTCAACCTCCATTTTTGCACCCGCCATAGTAGTAACAAATGGAATATTCAATTCAACGGCTAATCTTCTCATCATATTACCATCCAAAACAGCACCACCAGTAGAGCTAGGAGTGTTAATTATCAAGTTAATCTTCCCTTGCCTCATAAGATCCAAAGCGTCAGGAGAAGACCCTTCAGAAATCCTGTAACATGTTTCCACAGACAATTCTCCAGATTCTCTCAGTACCCTAGAAGTCCCGCTAGTTGCATATAATTTAAAACCCATTTCTTGTAATTTTTTTGCATGTGAAATGACTCGAATTTTATCTTTATCATTAACTGTCAGATAAACCCCTCCTTCAGTAGGGACTGGAGATTCGGTAGCTAATCTCGCCTTGAGATATGCAGCGGATGCTCTTACATGAGAGCCCATCACTTCACCAGTGGATTTCATCTCTGGACCTGGTGCAGGATCTAAACCTCTTAGTTTTATGAATGGGAAAACTGGAGCTTTGACAGATACTGCAATATTTTGAGGAGTAGGTATCGGAAGATCTTCAAGATTATCTCCTAAAGCAACTCTAGCTGCTATTCTGGCAAGAGGGACTCCTGTAGATTTGGCGACAAAGGGAAACGTCCGAGATCCACGAGGATTAACTTCTAAAACATATAATATTTCATTTTTTATGGCGAATTGTATGTTGAAACATCCTTTTATTCCAAGTCCCAAACCAATTTTTTCTGTCCATTCTTTTACTTCTGATAGCATATTTTCGGAAACATTTTGAGTAGGAATAAAACAAGTAGAGTCTCCAGAATGTATGCCTGCTTCTTCTAAATGCTCCATTATAGCCCCAATAAGGACTGTTTTTCCATCACAAACGGCATCGACATCCAATTCCATTGCATTTCCTAAATATTCATCAATTAATAGAGGTCTATCACTGGCGATATACGCTTCTGCCATATATGCATCGAGTTGATTATCCGAAGATAGAATTTCCATCCCTCTTCCGCCAAGAACATAAGAAGGACGTATCAAAACTGGGTATCCGATTTTCTTAACTGCATCTCTTACTCCTTCGGAAGACTTGGCAGTGAGACCATTTGGCATTCTTAGTTTATTTTTTGATGCGAAATTCTCAAATCGATGTCTATCGCTAGCCTCATCGATAACAGAAGGACTAGTTCCTTGAATAACAGTGTTTAGTCCTATCGAATTTAAATATCCTAAATTGTCATCCAATGGTAAGGCTAGATTTATTGCAGTTTGTCCTCCGAATTGTAGTAAAATTCCATCAGCAGATTCCCGCAGTAATATTTCAGAAACATTTTCTAAAGTCAATGGATCAAAATAAAGTCTGTCGCTGGTATCGAAGTCTGTTGAAACAGTTTCCGGATTATTATTGATTATTATCGCTTCGTGATTAAGATCTTGTATTGCTCCTGCAGCATGCACGCATGCGTAATCAAATTCTATTCCTTGACCAATTCTAATAGGCCCTGATCCAACTACTACCATTCTTTTTTTACCAGTTCTTTTAATTTCAAGGATTTTATCAATCCCATTGGTTGCCTTACCTCCTTCATAGGTCGAATAATAATAAGGAGTAACGGCAGCAAATTCAGCAGCACATGAATCAACCATCCTGGATCGTGGATGAATTTCCAATTCATGTCTTCTTTTTGTAATTAAGAATTCATTTATCTTATCGGAATTTTCTACAGAGAAACCTGAAAAGGCTTCAGAGATATATAGATCTGAGAAGCCCATCCCTTTCCAAAGACGTAACTGCTCTTCTGTAATTTGAGAGATATCTAAACCTGATTTTCCCGCAGCAATCACATTTGATTCTATCGAAGACATGGCTTCAAATCTATGTAGAAACCAGCGTGTAACTCCGCCGGTTAAATTTCTTATATTTTCAATGCCGTAGCCTCTCCTGAAAGCTTCAAATATAGCGGAAATTCTTCTATCAGAAGGAATCCTTAGCCATTCTTCTAATACCTCATCCGGAATAGGTGCTGATGAGTCTATATCTTGAAAATCACCATCTGAACAATCGGCAATAGTTAATGGCCTTGGATGTGGACTTCCGTATTCTAGACTAGCCCATGCCTTGAGACAAGCTTCTTCGAAGGAACGACCTATGGCCATTACTTCTCCTGTTGATTTCATTGATGTCCCTATTGTCCTATCTGCAGTTCTAAATTTATCAAATGGCCATCTAGGTATTTTTACAACACAATAATCTAATGTTGGCTCAAAGGCTGCAGTAGTTCCTTCACCAGTAATTGGATTTGGCAATTCATCTAGAGTATATCCAACTGCTATCAGTGCTGCCATTCTAGCAATGGGATATCCTGTTGCTTTTGATGCTAAAGCTGAAGAACGAGAAACACGCGGATTTACTTCAATAACTCGAAAATCACCATTAGATTGGTTAAATGCAAATTGTACATTACAACCTCCTTTAATATTCAAACGCCGTATCAATTTTAATGCGGCATCTCTAAGCATTTGGTGATCCTGATCAGACAATGTTTGTTGAGGAGCTACAACAATAGATTCGCCCGTGTGAACGCCCATTGGGTCTAGATTTTCCATAGTACAAACGATAATTGCATTATCTGCATCGTCCCTCATAACCTCATACTCATGCTCTTGCCAGCCAAGTATGCTTTCTTCAACAAGTACTTGCCCGATTGCTGAATGAAGAATCCCTTGGCTTGCTATCTCAACTAATTGTCCTTTGTTAAATGCTGTACCTCCTCCTAATCCACCCAATGTAAAGGCAGGTCTTATCAAAAAAGGATAATCACCTAAAGTTTCAGCAGCTAGTAAGACTTCATCGATAGAAGAGCAGGCTATCCCTTTACAAACAGGAAGATCAATTTCTTCACATGTTTTCTTGAATAAATCTCTATCTTCTGCTTCGTCAATAGACACTAAGTCACACCCAATTAATTCAACTCCTAATTCATCTAATGAACCGTCATGAGACAATGCGGAGGCAAGGTTGAGAGCAGTTTGACCTCCCATCCCCGCCAACAAGGCATCAGGCTTTTCGATTTCTAAAATACGCTTTACAACTTCTGGGAGAAGTGGTTCTATGTATATTTTATCAGCCATCTCGGGATCATTTTGGATAGTAGCAGGATTTGAATTTATTATTATTATTTCATAACCATCATCCCTTAATGCACGACATGCTTGAGAGCCTGAGAAATCAAATTCGGCAGCCTGACCTATCCGGATAGGCCCACTACCCAATATGGCAATTCTTTTGATATCGTCCCTTCGGGGCATTAAGGCGTATCTCCTTCAGAAATTAATGATTTTAATTCTTTATGATTATTATTCCTTACAAGATCTGAAAATCTATCAAAAAGTGAAGAGGCGTCATGTGGACCAGGGCAAGCTTCGGGGTGGAATTGAATTGTAAAAGCCGGCCTATCAATTAAATCAAGTCCTTCAACAGTTTTATCATTAGCATTAATATGACGTACCTTGAAATCTGAGCCTAGAATGTTTTCATTAATTTCAGAACATAATCCAGAGGGGTGAGGAGATAGCATGCCATTGTCTGGATCTTCTAACGCATAACCATGATTTTGACTAGTAATTATTACTTTTTTTGTTTCAATATCCAATACAGGTTGATTGGTACCTCTATGGCCATACCTTAACTTGTAAGTCCTCAATCCTGCAGCCAAACCCATTAACTGATGGCCAAGACAAATTCCCATGACAGGTAATCCGGCACGAACGGCGGAAGCCAATGTGTTTCGAGCGATCAACGCATTGCCTTGATGCGCTGGATCTCCGGGTCCATTAGAAGCAAATAGTGCATCGGGACTCCAATCATTCATGATTGTTTTAAAATCTAAAGATGCAGGACACCATACTACTTCGAAACGACTGCATAATTCTCTGAGAATATTATACTTAACTCCACAATCTATTGCTGCCAGTCTTGGTAATTTATGGCCTTGGTCGTCTGTTGCACCAGGATTTATCAAGATGGCTTCATGACATGTAACTGAGGAAACTAAATCTTCACTATCCGGAGGTGACATATTGTCCAATAATGATGATATTTCTGCTTCTTTATCTAACGGGCCAAATGCACAAAGTAATGTACCAAACTCTCTAACTTTTTTTGTTAATTCCCTTGTATCAATATTTTCTATTCCAGGGACATTATGCGATAATAGAAAATCGTGTACACTTCCAATGCTGTTTCTATGATCGGGGACTTTCATTACTTGTTTACAAATAACACCTCTTGGGTGAACTCGGGAGGATTCTGATTGTCCCGGAATAATTCCATAATTACCCAACAAAGGCCAGGTAAAAGTTAGAATCTGTCCGGCAAACGAAGGATCAGTTAAACTTTCCTGGTATCCAGTCATTCCTGTTATGAAAACTAATTCACCTTGAGAAATTATCTCTGAACCAAATAATTTACCTTCAAATCTAGAGCCATCGGCCAATAAAAGTACTCCTTTT
The DNA here is from genome assembly GCA_002719615.1 of Methanobacteriota archaeon. Classification (GTDB taxonomy): domain Archaea; phylum Thermoplasmatota; class Poseidoniia; order Poseidoniales; family Thalassarchaeaceae; genus MGIIb-O3. The sequence continues at coordinate 21,507 of PBHZ01000002.1, read as the reverse complement.
TTTCCTTTGGACTGTGAAATATTCTCTGAATCTATTAGAATATCGGCCGCATCTACGAATGTTGGATAATCTTTTACTCCATATCCTGAAGAGCCGGGAGAGAATCCTCGCCTTATCCTCGAGTCCGACATCAATAATGCTGCCAAACTACGACTATTAATCATTGAGAACAATATAACTGAAAAGACGTGTTAAAGAAAGAATACTTACTCTTCCTCGGAAATAAAAACCTTCTTTCCGCGGACAGAAGGTAATACCTTTATTTCTCCTCCAAGAAATTTTTCATTGACATCTATCTTACCTACCCATCTATTTAGGAAAATAGCTAGTGCAGCGACTTCTGAATGTGGTTGGTTACCTATAGAAATATTATAATCAGATAATCCGTAAACTTCTCCAGGGACTTTAGTCCCTCCGACTACAATAATCATGGGTTTACCATTTGGTATTTTTGGTATTGTCTCTTCCATATCTTCACCATACATTGTCAGATGAATTATAGTTGAGGATTTAGTTTTAGATATTTTTCTTAGTAATTTCAGTGGTTTTGGCTCATAATAGCAATTAAAATCACCTCCAAAACGTGAAGTTACAGAATTCCAAGTTTCAATAGGAGAGTAATCTTCTTCGCCAGATAATACAATTTTATCAGCTCCGAAAGCACGTGCAGTAAGACCTAAATGAGAGGTTATTCTCTTGTCCCTTTCTCTCCTATGACCTAGTCTAAGTACACAAATCTCATTTGATTCAAGAGCATTCACGGAGTTTATGCGTAGGGATTCTCTTCATCAGTATGTCCCTCAATATCAAGATTTTCATAAGATGCAGTGATATTTACATCCATATTCAACATACTTGAACTAACCCATTGAAGGAGAAGGGCATCAAAAAAGAATTTTGATCCTAGATAAACCATAACAGAGAGTGTGAGAAGACGTCCAGTAGCAAATAATGCTGTTTCTCCTCCTAACTCACCGTAGTGTAGAAGTAATGGCTCTATAATGTAGAACATTCCTAGTACTATTAATAGACCACCTAAATTAGATATGGTGGCATTTCCTTTTTCCCTACCCATTACAATAACAAAAGTCGAAAGGAAAATTATACCAGCAACAATTAAACTTAGCATTTCAAACTCAAATTGGCCTATCATTGATACGGGAATATTTGAATCATTAACAGTATTTCCTCCTTTTTTAATTGATATCCACCAAAATAAAGCACTAGTCATCATTAATGCTCCTGACATCAAGCCTCTTTGATTTATCATTTCTCTAACATGGTGCGAATCTTTTGGTTTTAATCGTTGTATTATTGAATCCATTATTAACAAAGTTTGACCATCGGGCGATTGGTTATTAGATACTTCGCCATTACTTTGTAAGAGTTCATCACCTATGTCCTCTCCCATGGCCATTGGGGGCTTGCGTGTCTGCCACATCATAAAGGATACGTAGGATAGAGAGATAAGATGGCTGACTGGCGACCTATTATAAAATGCCGAGACGATGGCTTTCCGAGAATAATGGGAGTGATTAATGTCACTCCAGACTCTTTTTTTGAAAAGTCTAGAGCTGGTAATTTAGATGAAATATTACAAAGAGCAATTTTTATGTCTGAAAATGGTGCTGATTGGATAGATATCGGCGGAGAGTCGACCCGTCCAGGAGCAAAAGAAGTTGCTTTAAAGGAAGAATTAGATAGAGTTTCTAAGGCTATTGAAATAATTAGAGATGAATTGCCCGATATAGGAATATCCGTAGATACGAGAAAATCAGAGGTTGCAATGAATGCACTGAAATATGGCGCAGACATGATAAATGATATTTCTTCATTATCAGATCCTGAAATGAAAAATGTGATTTTGGAATATAAATGTCCAATATGTATAATGCACATGAAAGGAAATCCTGGGAACATGCAAAATAACCCGATTTATGAAGATGTAGTTAAAGAAGTCAAACAATACTTGAGAGGAGTTAGCCAGGAATTAATAGAATCTGGAGTAGAAAGTAAAAATATTATCAATGATCCGGGAATAGGATTTGGTAAATTATTAGAACACAATTTAAAACTTCTCTCAGCAGGCAGAGAAATAATTTCAGATAATTCAATGCCACTAATGTGGGGAGTAAGTAGGAAAAAAATGTTTGATGATTTATTAGGAAGAAATGAAACCAAAAATAGACTCGCAGGGACATTGGGTATTGCGGCGATGGCTCCAACAAAAGAAGTAGATATTATCAGAGTACATGATGTTCCAGAACATCTAGACTTGTTTAGGTCTATGGCTGCATTGGAGGAAGGATGATGTCTGAATATACAAAAAATATCATAGATATAGATGATAGTCTTCGCTTACTCGGAACTGCACATGTAAGTACTACATCAGTAAATTTAGTAAAAAAGCAGATTGCAGAATATAAACCTGATATTGTTGCAGTCGAACTTTGTGAATCAAGACTATCCTCATTAAAAAGGCCAGAAGGAATAGATAATGAAGATTTATTGAAAATAATTAATGATGGAAAGTCAGCGATGATAATATTGCAATCTGCTATATCAGTCCAGCAACGAAAAATGGGGATTAATTCAGGAGAGAAACCTGGTGCTGAATTGTTGGCTGCAATTAATGTAGCAGATGAAGTTGGAATTCCTGTAGAATTAATAGATAGGGATGTGATTGTTACCTTAAGAAGGGCATGGAAAAAAATGGGAATTAGAGAAAAATTAAGAGTACTAAATTCATTATTATGGGAGGAAGTTGAAGAAGATGATATAGATTTAGAAGAACTATTGGAAGATGGCGATTTGCTAAGTAGTATGATGGAAGATGTCTATAAAGTTGCACCCAATGCAGGCCATGTACTAATAAATGAAAGAGATACTTATCTTAGTGGTAGAATACAGCAAATACGTGATAAAGGCAAAATTCTAGCCGTTGTAGGTGCAGGACACTTATCTGGAATTCAAGATAATCTGAAAAAACCTTCTAAAGAAACGATTTCAATATTACCAGAATTGGAAAAACAACCTAAAAAATCTAACTTAACTAAATATTTGATGTTATCAATTCCAATTATTTTAGTTACATTAGTTGGTAAAATGGCCTATGATGGAAATTTTACCAAAGTATGGGATTCGATATCAGTCTGGCTAGTATTGAATGCATTACTTGCAGGAATAGGCATATTAATTGCGGGCGGTCATCCTTTATCTGTAATTGTAGGTGCTTTGGCCTCACCATTTACTTCTCTTAATCCGAGCCTCGCTGCAGGTTGGTTTGCAGGCTATACACAGATCAAAATGGTGCCACCAACCGGAAAAGATGCTCAAGAATTCATAACGCTCTCGGATTATTCAATATTTTGGAAAAATAAAGTAGGAAGAGTCATGTTAGTTGTGATAGGAGGAAATATTGGATCAACAGCTGGATCATTAATAGCAGGTGGTGCGATTTTCAATATATTCTTTTAGAATAAAAGGTGATATTTTATGAGTAAGAATATAGGAATAAGTGTAGCTATATTAATAGCAATAATTGCATACTTTACTGATATATTTCTTTCAAGTATAAATTTAAACCTTGGATCTAGTACTCTAGCATTAATTCTAGGTTCTGTTATCGCTTTTTACATACCCAATACTGGAGAAGGGGGGCGATGGATTATTAGTTATGTATTGCCTATTTCCATAATATTACTTGGTTTTGGGCTAAATCTAAAAGATTTTTTTGTTCCCGAAATTGGTTTATTTGGCATTGCTGTAGCATTTTCAACGGCAATAACTAGTTTCATAATATGTTACATCGTTGGTAGATATCTAAAATTAGATTTAGAGACATCTGTGGCACTAGGTGCAGGAGGGGCTATATGTGGCAATAGTGCAGTAGTAGCCGTATCACCAAGTTTAAAATTGAAAGAAGAAAGAGTAGCAGTAATTTTAGCAATTATTAATTTATTAGGATTGGTTACCTTCTTGTTAATTCCTCCCTTAACATCGGTTCTTGGTTTGACAGAAAAACAGGGAGGTGTTTGGGCTGGATCCGTAATTCATGCCGTGCCTCAAGCCATAGCTGCTGGAGAAACAATAGGACAAGAAGCAATGATTATAGCGACTGCTGTTAAATTATCTAGAGTGTCGCTTTTGTTTGTAGTGGTTCCACTATGTGCTTGGCTAGGAAACAGTATTAATAAGAAAAATAATCAAAATAACCAAATTGGAATAATCCCCTACTTCGTACCAGGATTTATTATTGCTGCAATATTATCAACCTGGATTTTACCTCCTAATTTTTCTGAAATACTGACTATTATTGGAAAATATTTACTATTACCATTACTAGCATCAGTAGGATTTTTTATAACTAGAGAAAGTATCAAAGACGCTGGTGGAAACATTCTCATAGTTGGAATATTAGCAACTATTTCTATGTTAATTTGTAGTTATACAATGATAATGTTATTATCATAAATTGATAAAATGGGATAAATATGGATCTAGAAATTATATTAGGAGTTTTTCTGATCTTCATGACTGGTCTTGTTTTTTCACCATTGGGACTTGGGGGCGGAATAATATTTATGCCTATACTTCATTATCTACTGGGATGGGAAATAAAAATAGCGATCTTAGGGTCGCTCATATTAGTTTGGTCGGTAGCGATGGGGAGTCAAATTGCTCACAATAGACAAGGTTTTGGAGATATAAAAATAGCGAAAAAAGGATGTTTGTTTGCCATACCTGGTGCAATAATCGGGACAGTTATTGGATATTTGCTTATCGAAATAATTAATGACATCACCATTAAAATAATGGCCCTATCAATAGTTTCTTGGATTTTATATAAAGCAGTAATTAGGATGATAAATAAAGAAGATATAACAGGAGAACCAATAGGAGAAATGAATAAGGGACTCTGGTCAACTGGTGTTTTTTTTGGAGGAATGTCATCAGGCCTCCTTGGAATAGGAGGAGGAGGTATTTTTGTCACAACCAATCGCAATTATGGAGGATTTGATACTAAATCTGCATCTGGAACCTCTTTCATGTTGGCCTCAATGGTAGTCCCGACGGCTATTATTTCACATATCTTAATCGATAAGTCTTTTTTTCAATTATATGAACAGGCAACCATGTTTGGAATTATAGTTCCATTTTTAATTTCATTATTATCATTTAGTGGTGCTAAATATGCTGTGAATTACCTCCCAGTGAAATTTATTACAAGTTTATTCATAATCATAATTTCACTCAGTATGATTAAATATGCTCAAGAAATTGTGGTTTATTTAATTTAAAGTGATTCGATGATAATTGCTATTCCCTGACCGCCACCAATGCATGCAGTTGCAACACCATATTTACCACCAGATCTCTTCAATTCATGTGCAAGAGTAAGAACAAGCCTCGTCCCAGTAGCAGCCAAAGGATGGCCTAAACCTATTGCTCCTCCATTAACATTTACTTTAGATACATCTAATCCTAAATCTTTGATACAAGCTACTGCTTGACCGGCAAATGCTTCATTAATTTCCCAACGATCAATATCTTCAATTTTCAATCCTGCCTTTTCCAAGGCTAAACGACTACTTGGTACTGGACCATAAGCCATAATTGCTGGTTCTAAACCTACAATTCCCCAATTTACGATACGAGCCAAGGGGGAATCTCCATCAGAGGATGCTTGAGACGCTGATTTTATCACAACGGCAGCAGCACCATCGACAACTCCACTGGCATTACCTGCAGTAACAAGACTTTCTGGTCCGAAAGCGGTTCTTAGTTTTGACAAAGATTCAGGAGTAGAATCTAAAACAACATGGTCCTCATCTTTGTACGTTATTTCACCAACTGGAACGATTTCTTTTTCCCATATGCCATTCTCAATGGAAGTAGCTGTTCTTTTATGTGAGAGAGCTGCAAAAGCATCAGTTTCTTCACGAGTAACTCCTTTCCTGCGGCAAATCTCATCAGATGTTTGAGCCATGAATAATCCACACATACCATCTAATAGATTAGAAAAAAGATAATCTTCCATATCTTTTTCCAATATTGTACCTTGTTTAGGTGGTCTTGCCAGCTTGTAAGTATCTCTCATGCCACGTAGTACATGCGGTGATTGAGATAGGTTTTCCATGCCTCCAGAAACTATTGTTGAAGCTTCTCCAAGCATTATCATCTGCGCACCAGTAATTATTGATTGAATCCCTGAACCACAAATTCTTGATAGTGTTAGCATAGGTACTTCCTGGGGGATATCTGCTCCTAATCCTGCATGTCTAGCACCAAAAATTGCTTGATCGCAAGTTTGTAATGCGTAACCCATTACAACATGATCGATATCCTGTGGAGAAGTTCCAGTTTTATCTAGTGCCCCTCTGATAGCTATTTCACCTAACTTTAGTGCGCTAGTATCTTTCAATAAACCTCCAGGTTTACCATCTCCTCTTTTACCACCTTGCCATTCACAAAAAGGAGTTCGAGCGCCCCCAACTATTACGACATCTTCGCTAAACATATTGATTCCGAAATATAAGTCATTCAAGAGGATGACGATTATATAACTCAAGAATCATCAGGCAATTCATTTATAGAACCTAAATAGTCAGGTAAATCAACGCCAGCCATCTTTGCGACATCATGGATAGGTGGCAAACTTTGTACTAAACTACTAACAAAATTACTGGTTGCAGAGGTTCCATCTCCAGAGGCGTTACCTCCATCCCAAACTGTTACTTTGTCTATCTTTAGATTTCTTATTGCTTCAACTTGTGCAGCCACCATGGCTTCTATTTTCTCGACCATTAATAACGTAGCTGCTGCTTTTGCATCTCCTGAAGCGCTCTTGACTAAATCTGTATAACCTGCTGCTTTAGCCTCTAGAACTCTTTGAATACCCGTAGCTTCAGCAGTATATTTTGCGAGTAAACCATCAGCTTCACCTTGTGCTACAACGCGTATACGCTCTGCTTCCGCCGCTGCCGCAATTTCTATTTGCTGTTTCTGAATTTCTTCACGAACAATTTCTTGTGCACGCAGAGTTTCTTCTGTTTCCACGAATTTCGCTCTTTGAATTTCGGCTTCCGCCCTTGCTTGTTCAACTTCAGCAGATTGTTTTGCTTTGGCTTGCTCTATTGCAAGTTCAGCATTAGAGCGAGCGATTGATGCCCTAGCAGTATTTTCACCTGTAATAGCCTCAGCCTCTTGTTGTTCGACATACATCCTACGATCTACATCAGCCTTTTTTACACTCATTAGACCTTCAGCTTCTGCTTGAGCAACTGCTTCATCTTCCAATTTCTTTGCCCTAGCGACTTCAGTTGCACCATATTGTCTAGCTCTTGCAACATCTGCATCTGCATTGGCACGTGCCTGGGATGCGGCTTTCTTACCAATACTTTCAATATAATCAGAATCGTCAGTGATATCCACTAAGTTAACATTTATGAGATAAAGCCCTATTTTCAAAAGTTCAGTATCAACGTTCTTTTGTATTTCTGAAAGGAATGCTTCACGATCTTGGTTAATTTGTTCAATAGTAAGAGAAGCAACTGTAAGACGTAATTGACCCAAAATAATGTCAGCTGCCATGGACTCGATATCTGCGATACTTAATCCTAGTAGTCTATTCGCTGCATTTGACATAACTGGAGGATCAGTACTAATTGCAACTGTGAATGTACTTGGTATACTTATCCTGATGTTTTGAAGTGATAGCGCGTTTTCAAGTGGTATTTGGATAGTTATCGGAGTCAGGGGCAAAAAGGCATAATCTTGAATCAAAGGCCAAACTAAAGTTGCTCCACCATGTATTGTCTTTGACGCCCTACCTTTTTCTGTTCGGCCGTAAACTACCATAACTTTATCTGGCGGACATCTTTTATATCTCTGCGCAAAGAACATTATAGTAGCTGCAAAAACTAATATCATGGCAAAAAGCATGATTATCAGTAATGCTCCACCACCGTCACTACTATCTTCCTGCATCACTTCAAATACCACCATCTTCAATATCTCCGATACCCATGAGAGAGTATTCAGTCAAGAATGCTTCGCCGTACTGGTACAAAATACAAAAGGAGAATTAAATCCTTTCTACTATTAAAACACCGGCCACAACTTCTTTTACTTGTATCATTACACCAGTTTCAATTGTCGTTTTATTGAAAGAACGTGCTGGATAAGTTCGCATAGTTCCGCCAACATTAACCTGTACTTGGCCAATATTTTCTTCTCCAATAGTTAAGTAAACTGTTCCTCTAGCGTTGACCGCATTTTCAATATCTATTGTACCATCTGCTTGGAGGCCTATAAAAAATTCAAATAATTTTCCAGTCCCTACCATAGAAGCAAACCCGGTCATTCCCCCAACAATGATTGCAATTGCATTACTTCCATCGGATTTCAAAACAAATAAACCACCAAGACCAAAGAACATTAAAAACGCCATTATACCTTGAAATGTTAAAGCTTTGAATGAAGCATCGGCTCCAATAGCATCTATGTCCGTACCGAACACTCCATCAAAGATATCAGCAGTTATTCCTCCAATCATTACTAGTGCAAACCAAAACAAAAAAAGTCCGCCACCAATCACGGCTGAACCTGCAAATATTAACTCCAATAGGCTTGGAGATTCTAAACCAAGAAAGCTAAAAATCATTTCATCTAATAGACCCATTACCACAGGTCTAACTGTACTTACCATTTGACATATTCGGCTAAATTAATAAAAAAATAGAAAATAGTCTATTTTAACCACTCTGCCAAAAGACGATCAAGGTTCAATACTGGACCTAATAGTAAACCAGTAAAACCAAAAGCCAAAATCGTAGCATTATCTGAACTAATGAAACTTGAAAATAGAGTATATGATAGTAGTAATATTAATACAAGTACAATTGGAATTGTTACCCTCCTTAAGAATAATTGATAACCTCCCAGTAACTCATAGGCGGGATTATTAACTACCTTGTCAACAATACTCTCCGAGGGAGATTCATCCAACAAAATTCCTCCTTTAAAGAGTTGCTAACCATACTATGGCCGCAAAAAATGTCATAGTTGCAGGTATTGCGATACCTAATCCTTTTTTCACATTAGAATCTCCATCAGTAATTGTTAAACTTCCGTTTTCATCTCTAGTGAGTTCGCTTTTTTCGAATTTGGAATAAGCATCTGAAAACTCTTGAGAATGTTTGGCAAAAAATAATAACACATAAAGGCCTACTACAAGGGAACTACCTCCTGTGATATTAAGCATTAATTCAACAAATTCTAAAATACCTCCTTCTGCTTTATTGGCTATAATTAGTTGAGCGAAGCCAATTATGAACCAGAGCATTGAGTCGGACCTTGCCATGTGAAGACACGAGAGGGATTGATTAATGAATTTGTACCCGTAAATTTATCAAAATCATATCAAACTACTAGGTTTTTCATTCCATATAACCCAAGTACCCTTTCCCGATGCTATTATTTTCCCATCATAATCCGTTAATATTCCTTCACAATGTGCCATGTTTTTTCCACGTCTTATTACTTCTCCATGTGCTATCAAATCTGTTCCAGAATATGCAGGATTGATGTAAGAAATGTCTAATTGTGTGGTGGCGCACCATTCTTCTTTCTCAATCAATGAGACTAAGGCACCTCCTAAGGCGGTATCCAACATAGTCGCATGAAGTCCTCCATGAGCAACTCCACCTGCATTAAGATGAGAATCTGAAACTCTTGCAGTAACTTTACAATTACCATTTCCAAATGAATCCAATTTTATTCCAATTAACTTTGCTAATCCCGATAATTTAGGTATTTTATCGCTCTTATCCATTTTATATCCCTCTAGTAACTTCCCTTCGTAGACTCACCAGTTTGTACTTTCCACAATCTTGAATATAATCCATTATTTACGACTAAATCTTCATGAGTCCCGGACTCGGAAACTTTGCCATTTTCCAACACCGCTATAATGTCTGCAGAACGAACGGTGGAAAGGCGATGTGCGATTATTAGAGTAGTTCTATTTTCTGATATCTTGGTTATTGAACGTTGTAAAGCTGCTTCAGTTTCATTATCTACATTACTAGTAGCTTCATCTAAAATGAGAATTGGAGCATCTTTCAGGACGGCTCTGGCGATAGCTAATCTTTGACGCTGCCCACCCGATAGTTTATGGCCATCTTCTCCAATATTGGTATCCCACTTATTTGGTAAATCTTCTATAAAACCAAGAGCTTCACCTATCTTTGCTGCTTCTAAAATTTCTTCTTCGGTTGCATTTGGATTGCCATAAAGAATATTCTCACGCACGGACCCCGGGAATAAAGTTGTATTTTGACTTACAAGGCTAATAGATTTTCTTAGCGATTTTAGTGTTACATCGTTAATATTGTGGCCATCTATGGATATTTTGCCATTTTGTAATTCATGAAATTTAAGTAATAATCTAATCAATGTAGTTTTTCCTGAGCCAGTAGCGCCAACTAAACCTACTGTTGAACCAGCAGGAATGGATAATTGAAAATCATTCAGAACAACTTCTCTACCAGGATATGTGAAACTGAGATCACTAAAAACTATACCTCCGGAAATATTTGAAAGTTTTAAATCTCCTTCAATTATTCCTACTTCTGTATCCAAGAGATCTAAGACCCTATTAGTCGAAGCCATCGCCCTTTGGTACAAATCAAATGTTTGTCCGAGTCTTGTTAATGGCCATAGAAGTCGTTGAGTAATGAAAACAATAATTGAGTATGCTCCTATACTCAAATCTCCTTCTAGAGCCATCCACCCTCCAACAAGCATATTTGCTGTAAAAGCGAATAAAATAGCCATTCTTATCAATGGAACAAAGGAGGCTGAAAGTTTTATTGCATTTCTATTGGCATCTCTGTATAGCATAGAGGCTTGTGATACTCTTTCTATTTCTCTATCCTCAGCTGTAAAGGATTTGATAGTAGTAATTCCTTGAAGATTATTATTCAATGTTGAATTTAAATCGGCAACCTCTTTACGAACATTTGCATACCTAATACCAATCTTTCTTTGAAAGATGAAAGAACCGGCAACAATAATAGGTACGGGTAAAATCGCCCAAATAGCAACTTCTGGCGCTAAAAAAAGCATAATTCCTCCCACGACAATTACCGTAGTTCCTACTTGAAACAAATCATTAGCGCCCTGGTCAAGGAATCTCTCTAATTGATTTACATCATCATTCATTATAGCCATCAATCCACCTGTGGTTTGTTCAGAAAACCATTGCATCTCTAAATTTTGAATATGTGAATAAGCATCCATTCTCAAATCATGTTGTGCAGTTTGTGCTAAATTTCTCCATAATACATCATAAAAATATTGAAAAAGAGACTCTAGTATCCAAATAACTGCTGTAATTACAGTCAACAGTAAGAACTGATCTTTTGGGTCGGGATACCATTCTGCTAGGAATGATTTTTCTTTCAAAGCGACTACGTCGATAGCTACCCCAATCAAAAGTGGAGGCGCAAGATCCCAGATTTTATTCAGGATTGAACAAATTGATGCTAATAATACTGTAATTCTATGTTGTTTTAAATGTGATAAAAGTCGCAACATAGGGTGTTGGGTATTAGGCACATAAACTCCTAGACTATGGGGTGTTTCAATGTAAGCATCATATGCGCCAAACTACATAATCCCTTTCTGGCATTTCATAATTATTTGCATTTGGCCAATCAAGCATCTGCGCTAAGAAAGTTAGTATTGTAATATTAGTGAAATTTGTTGCTTCATCAATGGAAAGATTTCCTACACATCCCCTTATGGCGCACCCCAATGGAACATAATGATAATGTCCAGCGTCAACAAGCAATGCAGAGTGCTTTACGTTCTCTCCCAACAACTCTTGTGTTTTATTTACTTCAGATAATGCAACCGTTTCATCGATATCACTAGCAATAATAAGAATATCAGAATCAACAGAAGAAATTCCTGTGCCCAATAAAGAGCCATTCCAAGGAGCTAATAAGATAGTAGCCCATACTCTATCATCCTGTATTTTGATAACACTTTCATTAAGATTTTGATCTTGCCATAATTCAATTATTTCACAAGAACTTCCTATATTTATCTCATCCAAACCTCCAGAAGAGGAATCATTACAATCATCTTGTAAATCNGATAATAATATTTCAGCGCCTGAAATCATCATGGAAGTAAATCCGCCTGTTGATTGNCCAGACATTGCGTANCCATNATCAGGATTTATACATCCATTAAGATATCCTCGNTTCTGACTTTTTTGAGAAAGCCAATCAAAGGATTCCATGATATCTACAGGTCTTGAAAGCATCATCTCAGCAAAGTTATCTAAATTTACATCAAGTAATGTACTATATCTATGATCTGGTGCAAATGCAAAAAAGCCATGACTTGCTAAGTACTCCAAATAATGCGATGAACCCCATCTTATACTTGGAAATCCATGGCTATATGCCACCACTGGCCGGGGTTCTGAACAGTCAGGCGCTGCAGATTGCCAAGCATTTCCAAACCATGTATTATCATATATCACTATATCTCCCTCCACTTCAGCAGTCGGATACCATAACTGAAGAGTTATCTCATGCCCTCTTGGTGAATTAAAAATTAAATCCGATGTTCCAACATTAAATGGCCCTGAACTATTTAATGTCGTAAATGGCGTTAAATCGAATGGGTCAATATAATCTAATAAACCATCATTATCATCATCAAAATCGGCATTATTTCCTATGCCATCTNGNTCNGNATCATATTGCTCAGAAGGATNNTTTGGGTAATAATCTTGTAAATTATTAACTCCATCTCCATCNCTATCTAAATCGGAATTATCTCCTATGCCGTCATTNTCCATATCNGATGTTTCATCAGGATNGAGTGGCAATTGGTCNTTCACATCTAGTGTAAGGTCACCATCATCATCATCATCACAGACATCCCCTTCTCCATCAGAGTCTGTATCTAATTGATCTGGATTAATTAATAAAAAACAATTATCAGATATGTCATTTATCCCATCATCATCACTATCTAAAGGAGGGGACGAAGTACAACCTGAAAGAACAGAAGAAAATAATATCACAAATAATAAAAGAGAGGGTTTCTTTTTATTTACCTGAGCCATTAAATAAGAATTCACGTGTCTCTGTCATGAGAGTAACAAATAAAGTTGTGTCCTCAATTTGAGAAAAATTATTCAGAATGCTTGGTCAGTCCAAGAATTGGCCCATAAATCAAATATCCCTATACTAATATTGCCGGTTGCATTGGTCCTTACAGTATATAAATCACCATTTGAAACCAATTTTTCTCCAAGAAAATCTACCCAGTAAAATTCCCACCAAGTACCATCAGGTAAAGTTTGATTAAGAGTTAGGGCATCAAATCTCATTGAGGAAACTGAAGAAGTAGAATTGTCATAAGTCAATAATCCATGAATCTCCAGCTGTTCAGGTTTTATATCAAGAGAGAGAGAATTAGAAATTACTCCAGCGCAATATGAGATACCTCCAGATGAATTTTTTGTTAATTGATCTGGAATAAATGGGGCAGGAGTTCTCTGAATATCCTTTTTAAGAGATAAAGAAACATTTTCAGTTGTAACTCGTAGAATAAATTTGTCTTCACCAGAATAAGTCTCTATTCCAGTAATTAGTGGAGGGATGCCCCTGGTTTCTATAAGAATTAAATGTGTATCATTTGATGCACTAGCTACCTGCTGAGTGGAAGTTAGGTCTGCTGAGAAAGACCAATCGAGATCACTCAATTGCTTTGTATCAAATGCGAATGGTGGCCAAAAACCGTCTGGATTTTCGGTAGCAGATTGAGCTAATTTAATGAAGGGATTGGAATATTCAGGAATTTCATCTCTTCCTTCGTACCACTCATTTCCTATTCTGTAATTGTTTGATTGTTGACCTTCAACATATTCTGTATCTATTACNACCGTACCTCCTAGAATCAATCTAGAAGAAACCGAACTTAGCTCGGCTTCATCATCTTTAATTACATTCCAGTATATCTCTCCTCTTTGTGTTTGATATTCTGATACTAATGTAGCTTCAACTGCAATTTGAGAGAACATTTCTGAATACGAAATTACATCGAATACATTATCTTTTGATAAAAGATTAGAAAAAGATTCATTATTGAATGGGAAGCAATCGTCATTTTCACATGATTCAGTTAAAGGAACGGATAAGCAACCTGAAGCCATAGATAAAATGAGTACCAAAAATATTGAAAATACTAACCTCATGTAGTGTTCGAAAGGGATTTCNTTGATGAGCCTATGTAAAGTAATTCCTTTGCAGAGTAATTATTTGTACGTTGCCGCTATATGTGGTTGCCTACAGGGAAGAGTACAGGAGAGGGCGTGAAGGCAGTGGATATCCTAGTAGTTTACAAAAAGAATTTTGAAGAAGTTCATGATAAAGCTCTTGAACATATTAAGGAAATATTGGATAGGTTGGTGACTGAACGCGGCATAAAAGTTGATTATACCGTAAGAGAAACTGTTCGAAGATCTGATTTTTTAGATAGAGATTTGGCCATAATACTCGGAGGNGATGGTACATTGACCTCCATAGTCCATTCAGTAGGTTCAAAGACTTTGGTTATGGGGGTAAATAGTCATCCTAGAGAAATCAATAGTGAAGGTTCATATGGATTTTATATGGGGAGTGAACCTAATTTTTTCGCTAAAGATATCATTGATGCAATCGATGGGAAAGCTATCGTCAATATTCTTCCTAGATTACAGGCAGAAATTGAAACTCCAAGTGGTAAAAAAATTATATCCGACCCTGCTCTGAATGATTTATTAGTGGCAAATACACATCAATATCAACCTTCGAAATATAGAATTCAAAGAATAAATGATCAAGGAGATGATGAATTTGATGTAGTCCAGAAATCTTCAGGGTGCTTATTTTCAACTTTTCTTGGACAAGGCGCTTGGTTTAGGCATGTAGCCAATATAGAAGGTTTTACTTTCCCATTGGAAGAGGTAAATGAAAAATATCTTTACGTATCTAGAGATTTACCAAGAACTGAACGGATGGAAGATGGATCTTATTGGTCATGGACTGACAGGCCAACAAAAATAACAAGTGATATGCACAGGGGTTATGTTGTCAGTGATGGATGGGAAGAAACCCACTTTACAAGAGGATCNACGGTGACAATAAATTTGAATGGGCCATCATTGCAACTTCTGACCTTTAGAAGTACAATACACGACAGAGTCGCGCATTGGATAGAATCCTAATTTAGAGAATTTGTTCGAGGAATAATTTAGTTCTTTCATGTTTTGGATTATCAAAGAAAACATCTGGAGTATTTTCTTCAATTAGTAAACCTTCATCAAAAAGTATTACCCTATCTGCTACCTCTTTTGCGAAACCCATCTCATGAGTTACGACAATCATTGTGATATCCCTTTTTGCTAAATCTATCATTACATCAAGAACCTCTTTTATCATCTCGGGATCTAAAGCAGATGTTGGTTCATCGAATAGCATGATTTTTGGATCCATGGCTAAAGCCCTAGCTATAGCAACACGTTGTTGTTGCCCTCCAGATAGACCACTAGGATATTTGTATGCTTGCTCAGGTATCCCCACTCTTTCTAGTAATTCCATGGCTTTTTCCTCGGCTTCTGTTTTGGAAATCCCCTTAACTTTCATAGGAGCAAGTGTAATATTTTCCATAATAGTCAAATGTGGGAATAAATTAAATTGTTGGAAAACAAATCCAACTTCGGANCGAATATATTTTAGATCTTTAATTGATGTGTCATCATCTACTGTTATACCATCTAAGATTATCTTTCCTCCACTGTGAGGTTGTAATCTGTTTAATGTACGAATAAATGTTGATTTTCCTGAGCCAGATGGACCTAATATAACTATAATCTCTCCAGTACGAACTTCTATATCGATTCCTTTAAGAGCCCAAAAATCTCCAAAATTTACTTTTACTCCTTCGGCTTGTATAATCATTTCTTCATCACTTGTTTCATTCATGTTGCATCTCCTCCTCCTTCTTTAACTAATCCGAGACCTTTTTCTACTCCCATTGATACACGGGATAAGTAGAATGCGAAAATCCAGAACACTAAAGCAGTGAAATATACAGGTTCTAGGAAATCGCCAAGGAATCTTAAATCCGTATTGGCCATAGTTTTAGAAATTCTAAAGAAATCTATTATTTCTATTATGAATAAAAGAGTAGTATCTTTCCATAACCCAATAAATACACTTACTATTGAAGGTAGTGTTGTCCTAACAGCATTAGGTAATTCAACCTGGAGTTTTATTTGCAAAGGACTTAGTCCTAAAGCCAAAGCTGCTTCTTTTTGGCCTTTATCAACTGCCTGTAATCCTCCCCTGATTACTTCAGCAATATAACACCCTCCAAATATACTGAAAATGGCCATCATCCTGAGGATATTGTCAAAGTCTTCAGGATTAGTAAACAATGGATCTGCAACGTCGGGCAGCAAATACATCGCGAAATATAACCAACAAATCAAGGGCCCGGATCTTATAATCTCTATTATTGCAATTCCTGGCCATTTTAATATTGGTAAATTACTCTGACGCCAGAATGCCAAGATAACTCCTATAACGAAACCTAACACACAACCTGCGGCTGCAACCATTAAATTGATTAAAAGACCACCCCATTGGGAAGGTTTCACGCCCTCACGAGTCAGGGGCTCAAATACTGGCTCAAGGAAAGCGACGTTATCGGATATTACTTTTGCAATACTTGCAATTATTTCTGGAGGATTTAGTATGAAGATAGTAAAGAAAAATGTTGATACGGTTAATATTCCTATATTTCTCTTTGCTTTATTTATTTTATATTCCTCTACATTATTTGAGTATAATCTCATCCCAAAGAAACAAATCATAATTAGCAAAGATCCCAGTATTAATCGCAAAATTATTTTGTCTACATTATAGTTCGCTTCATGAGAATTCCCAGCGAATGCAATAATAATAGTAGCAATTAAGCCAAAGGCAGGTATAAAAGATCGGATTTTAATTTTTGAGGAACCATATGATAAACCAATAATGGCACATAATAAAAAGAACACTGGCCATAATCTCCAGTTTTCTGAATCTAAATAGTCTTGGGTCATTGCTTCAGTAAGATTTGGACCTATCATAACTGAAGCACGATTAGCCCAGATTATATCCCACCTAGAGGTGATTAATGCTAAGTCTAGTGTCCACTGAACCAAAGAAAGTAAAATAAGAGAGGATAAAATTCCTATTAAAGCGGTGCCACCGATCCATGGAATTGGAAATTTAGTATCCTTAAATTCAAGCCATACAATCTTTGATCTTTTGATAAATGATATTGTAATCATCCATGCGACCATAAACCATGCTGCAGAAACTCCAATTGAGAATAACAATCTATCAGTACTAGTAATTTCACCCACCAGATCTATAGAAAAAATTGTATCATAAATCATATAAAAAGAAAATAGTAACGATAAACTAAGACATAGAATGGATAATTGTATATCTTTTTCGTAATTTTGATCCCATCGTGAACGACCTGCAAAACTCCTCTCGACTTTTAGTAATTTTTTAGCAAATAAATCAAAATCGTAATGCTTTGAAGCAAAGATTTCATTTTTTTCACCCTCCTTTCTCGCGATTTTATCAATCGTACTGTCTTCTGGAATCATATTTTCACCTTTGTAACTTTTGAATTATAATAATTCATGATTCCCGATATTAGCAGGCTACCTGCTTGATAGGTGACCAATAATAATAAGAATAATGGTATTAATTTACCGAGATTATTCATCATGACAAATATCACATAAAAAATATCACTATATGCCACAATTATAGCCAAACTAGAATTTTTCCACACATTCATATATTGGCTGTTCAGCAATGGAATCATACTTCTTAGAGCTTGGGGTAAAATTACCAATCTCAATCTTTGATATGAAGAAAGTCCAAGAGATATAGAAGCCTCTATTTGCCCTCTAGGTAATGACTGAATACTGCCTCTTACTATTTCCGCCACAACTGATGCAGTAAACAATGTAAGGCCAACTATCATACCAAGAAACTCGGGAGTTATTTCAAAACCGCTCCCTTCTACAATATCCCAGGTACCAGGTATGGCTAAATTTGGCTTAATATACTCGGGATGAGATGCATTTGAAAAGATTAAGAAGATACAAAAAATAAGTACTAGTGGCCAAATTAATGGGTTATCATAGTACTGATAATCTGGATCTTTTTTGGCATTATAATCTCTATATTTATTCCATGACCAAATACCTGCAATCAATAAGATAGAAATTAATAGCATACTTATTTCTGGATTTGGAATATAAATCCCCTGATTACTGTAATAAATCAACTCAGAGATATTTGCCTCATCGGAAAAAAGAGGTAGTGATTCACCGAGTTGTAATGCGACTAAAAATAACAAAACTGCAAGTGGTAGATTTCGAAATATTTCTACATATATTGTTGCCAAGGTAGATGCTAATTTATTACTTGATAATCTAGTAACTCCAATAATAACACCAAGAATTGTACATAATACAATACTAACTAAAGTTACTCTAACTGAATTTATGATAGCGGCTAAATAGAATTTCCATCTTATGTCTTCTGGGAAATCAGGTTGTATTGGCCAAGCATTTATTTCAAATCGGTTTGTATCATCCATAAATGACCATGAAAGATCCCATCTTTCTCTTGTTACTGTGTCCGGGTTGTGTAATAGAAAAAGTAATCTTGTTATTGAATACAAAATTATTGGTAAAGCTATTGTGAAAATTAATGCAGAGTTCTTTTTATCATGAACTAATATGTTATTAGATTCAGATAATATGTGAAGTGCTGAAATCATCACCATTACTATTAGTATGACTGATAATATTTCGATTATATTTTCTTTTATTATAGGAGGGAAAAGAACGATAAAAATAGATATTAGTATAAATAATAAGAAAGGAGAAAGAACTTTTATCCCATCAATGTAATTTTCTTTTGGTTCTTGAAATATTCTATTTACAGTTGTATTATCAAAATTCATCAGATAAGCAAGATATATTGATGTCCCTATAAGTAAAAAGGGCATACCAATATTTGCAGAGAAATCGAGGACGATTGATAGAATTATGCTTATCAGAATTACAAATATAGAGAGAATAGTGATTGAGTATGAAGTAAAATAATCAGGTTTTTTAATAATGTTTGAAAAGTCATTTTGAGCCAGTATATAAAATAATAAAGAAGTAAATAGAATAATGGGAACCATAGTGCTTGCTTCGACAAAAGCAGGATTTTGTTCAACTCCTAAAACAACAAATGTTCGAGACATTTGGGAAATTGCATCCCAAGTAGGATTGAGGAATTTTAAATTATATTTCCAAAGAATTACTACTGAAACGAGAAATTGTAACGAGTATAGTAATGTCTTTTTATTAAAGCCGCTTTCTTTTGCCTGATGTATGAAATTTTTTATTAACTGGTAATTATCAACCATTTACAGCGCCTACTTATATGAATTTAATATGAAAAAATGGACTCCTAGAGGAGATCTTGCCCCTCTAGGAGTTTATGTTTATCTGATCTTAATTTAATTTACAGATTTACTTAACGCATTGGTGGTGCAAATTGCAATCCACCTTCTGATACTAATGCATTTGCTGTGCCTGCACGAGACAATACACACTCATTCATATTTTCTGAACCGCCTACATCAGCATTCCAATCTCCTTTACAGAACGAATTATCCCATGCTTCACCGTAGTTACCTACAGCAGATAGAACATTTTGCATCCATGTAGCAGGTAGAGGATTTGTGTCTGTACCTAGTCCAAGATTATTATTTAGTAATCTGTCAACAGATGGATTAGTCATATCTGCAGTAGCATAGTTTCCTGAGTGGAGACCCATTTCTTCTGCAGTTACCATTCCGTACCATACCCATGTTACAACATCTTTCCAGTCAGAATCCATATCGCGAACTGCTGCTCCCAATGGTTCTTTTGAAAGAAGTTCTGGTGCAATCCATAAGTCACAACCTGGACAACCGCTGTTACCTTCAGCGTCTGTTAATTCAAGTGTGTATTTCTTTGCAACCATTGCTGACATGTCTCCTGTGAATGCATCACAAGATCCGTCTACTAGTTTAGTTGTAGCTTCAGCAGCATCTGCTACTGGAACTATATCCATACCGATTGAATTGACTGTGTTATAGTCGGCCAAGTTTCCTTCAGTAGTTGTACCAGTTCCGACACAAACTTTAGCTGAAGCTAAGTTAAGTGCTGAATTTGTATCTGCTTGTGGGAATGCGTCTCCACGGATTAGGATACCTTGTCCGTCAAAGAAATTCATTCCTGCGAAATCAGCATTTAGATCTGCATCTCTTGAAGTAGTCCAAGTAGTTGTTCTGATTAAAACATCTATTTCACCAGAAGCGAGTTTTTCGAATCTATCTCCAGCACTTGCTAGGATGTATTCAATATCATTTTCAGCATCAAGGCCGATAGCAGCTGCTACAGCCTTACAGTACTCGATATCGAGACCTGAGCGTACTCCGTCAGCATCTGCGAAGCCCATTCCCCACTGTGAGTCTTTTACTCCACACTTCATTGTTCCACGCTCGTGGATTGTGTCGAGAGTGCTCACAGGAGTTGCTTCTGCAATACCTGCCAGTCTACCTTCTTCTCTTGCCGCATCTACGTCTTCATCAGTAACGTCAGATCCAGCGCAGCCAGCAAGGGCCGCAGTCGTCATTAACAGCATCATCATTGTCGCGAGAATTCTTCGCATGCTTCATGGTCGACATATAGTATGTATATATCTTCTGCATAATAAGCGCAAAAACGCTGTTTTGGAGGTTCGAGATTTTAAATGATTATTAAACAATTAAGTATACATTATTATGATAATGTATGACAAAAAGAGAGGGGAGAGTTGGAAGACGGGGCGAAAAATCGCCCCGCCCTCCGTTTCCGAGATTCGTAGGAGGTGATCCATCTGCAGGTTCCCCTACAGATACCTTGTTACGACTTAACCCTCCTTGTCGAAGGCAGGCTCGAATACCCCAAGAAGAGGTAGCCTCACCCACCCACAACTAAGATGGTTTGACGGGCGGTGTGTGCAAGGAGCAGGGGCATATTCACCGCGCCTTATTGAGACGCGATTACTACCTAATCCAGCTTCATGAGGGCGAGTTACAGCCCTCAATCCGAACTACGAACGGGTTTCGGGATAGCGTCATTCCTTTCGGAGTAGCAGCCCATTGTCCCGTCCTTTGTATTGCGCGTGTAGCCCATAGCATTCGGAGCATACTGACCTACCGTTGCCCTCCCCTTCCTCTAACTTCGCGCTAGCGGTCTCTCTATAGTCCCTTCAGATCCAGAGATCTGGTGGCAAATAGAGATGAGGGTCTCGTTCGTTATCTGACTTAACAGAACGCCTT
>PBHZ01000001.1 GCA_002719615.1 Methanobacteriota archaeon | reverse complement strand
GATCCAAGAGATTCATGCCTCTCCCCGCGACTTATCGCAGCTTGTCACGACCTTCTTCGGCTCTCGAGCCGAGCCATCCCCCAGTCGGGTTGTAGCATCTTAGATTTCTACAATCCCACCTTATGTGAGTCCTCTGGTGTCCAGGCATATCAATTCTGGTATCTCTGATCGCTCCGTCTCCCCGCAGGGCGGAGCAATCTCAACCACTTACCCTGATACCTGATAGTATCAAAGCGCACTAAAAGCAATTCGCCGACCTGCCTTTGGTATATGAATTAAGAGGATAGATGGTAAAAATACGTATGTCATTTTGTTTAATTGATTAAGTGTAAAAAGCCTCAATTTGGAGCATAATCGATACCAAAAAGAATTATTTGAGAAGTGGAGTATTGCGGCGCATATTTTATGTCAAATATTATTGGTGAAAAAATATCATTAACGGGTGACTCTGAAATGTCAAAAAGTAATTTTTTTTCAGTTGATTTGGACTTATCTCGGTCATTTTTTTGTATGATTTTTACAGAACCTCCACACAGTGTACATATCAAAGTATTTTCATATTCCATACCGCATATACTACATGACTGCATGATGCTGGGAAGGGGCATGGTATGTTTTATTATAACCCAAATATTTATTATTTTCAATGATTATATGATTACTCTGATTCAACAGAGATGTCTCTAGATAAAATTACCATATTTGGAGGTAATGTTGGATCCTTGTATACCATTGGAGAAAGAGATAAACTGGCAATTGCTAATACTAAAATTAATGCTGCAGGGATTAAGTTTGAAGTCCACTCCATGGCATAGCGAATTACGCAATATATAGTTGAAATGAATAATGTTAGTATCATGATTGGGAATCCAGTTTTGAAAAATCTATTGAATGAAATATCATTTCCAGATTCTTCTGCAAGACCAGCCGCAACTACGTTTGCCGAGGCTCCTATTATTGTTCCATTGCCGCCTAAACAAGCACCTAATGCCAAAGCCCATGCCAATGGGCCCAGAGGCAATTGAAGTTCGGGATCTTGAGCTAGTTCAATCACTACTGGGACCATTGTAGCAGTGTATGGAATATTATCAATGAATGCAGATGCAATAGCAGAGACCCAAAGAAGTAGTAAAATTGCGACCATTAATCTATTTTCTTCTGAAGCTTTGGCTATTGTACTTGAAATCAATTCTGCAATTTTGTCTATCAGCCCCATATATTCAAGTCCATGAATCATTATGAATAAACCAGCGAAGAAAATTATTGTAGTCCATTCAACAGAATCTAACTGTTCTTCTACCTTATGAGGAGAAGTTACTAGTAACATAATTACTGCACCTGCTATTGCTATAGTTGCAACTGAGAATAACGGATGAGGATAAGCAGAGTGTAGGAAAAATGCTATAATCACAACTATCAATATTGTTCCAGATTTCTTCAGAAGTTCTATGTCTTTTATACCATATTTAATTCTTAGTAATTCTATATTTCTTATTCGGCTGCCAGAAAGACCGTCGACTTCTAATTTTTTTAGTAACCAAAATGCAGGTATCATAGCGATTATTACGGCGGGTGCAACATGAATAATGAAATCACTAAAGCCAATACTTTGTGACGCGAGATCAGTGCCACTAAGGCTTTGTGAAGAGAGTTGTGCACCAATGATTATATTTGGAGGATCACCTATTTGCGTAGCTGCACCCCCTATATTGGAGAACATCACTTCGGCAATTATTAGGGCGACTGGATCTATCTCCAACACCTTAGATATTTGTATGGTCACAGGTACTATCAATAATATCGTCGTAACATTATCCAATAATGCAGAAAATATTGCAGTAATTGTGCACAAAATAAATGATAAGCGCCAAATTGATCCTCCTGATTGGGCATATGCTTGAACTGCAGCCCATTCAAACANACCAGTTTTTGATAATATATCCACCATCACCATCATACCAATTAGAAGTCCTATGGTTTCCCAATCAATCCAAGTCATAATTGCAGATAGATCCGGACCGTTACCTACCACGTGTAAAGAAATTACGGCAGCTATTCCTCCTAAAGATGCTGCAAGAGCCCTGTGAACTACCTCAAAAACAATCAAAGCATAGACTAGAATTAAGATACCAAAGGCCACAGAAACAGACCAACTGGGCATTGCTGGGGCTTCCCAACTTCCTCCAGAACTACCTGCAGCAGAGACCATAGGCAAGTACGATATCAAAATCAACAAACACGAATAAAGAGTGAATCTTCTACCAATAGGAGTGCATCGTACATTCTTACTCATGAACCTGCGTGACACCTTATGCCTAAATATATCACTCACATTCTATCATATCTTGGCTGATATGAATTAATTCGTTCGCCAATAAACTGCTACATTTCCTCTATAAAAAACTAATAATGAATTAGTAGAATTAGCTATTCCAGAAAAAACATTTTTTCTCTCCTCCGAAGATCCTAGAATTTGTCTATTAGCCTTTAATTTTACAATATTTTTACTTTTTAATTGAGTATCCAATTCCCTAATCAAGGAATCGGTTACACCTTCTTTACCTATTCTGACAGAGACTAACAAATCATTACTTTTAGCATATTTAACGATATGAGATGGCAATTTTGACACTTTTCCTCACCTATTTTTATTTAACCTNAAACGATATATTCGATGACAAGCGATACAGGTATTTAGAATGAAGCCTTTGGAAATTCTGATTCTAGAGTTTTTTCCTGGGACAAGATATACATGGCATTTACGGCAAATTTTTTGATAAATTTTAGGACTTGGTCTTACGCCATGTCTCTTACCGAGTCTTAANATAGATTTGGCTACAGAATCGGNAAGAATAGGATTTGTGAAAGAATCTTCATGTAAAATATTACTCAAAAAAAGTAATGATTCGGAGGCATTTTTTTTACGTTCATTTTTTCTCTTGTATCTGGAAATAGGTCTCGACATCAAAAATCCTCATTTTTTATAAGAAAGTTTTCTACATCTTCACCTACTTGTTCAATAGTACGATTACCATCAACTGAAAACAATATTCCTTTTTCAGAATACCACTTAGATAGTGGAGAGGTTTGTTGATGATAAGCTGCTAATCTATTTCTGACAGTATCTTCATTGTCATCTTTCCGCTGAATAAGCCTATCTTTGATTTCGTTCGGAGGAGGATTGTAATCGAGGTGATAAATATCGCCAGTTACTGGGTCCATTCTCCTCCCAACAATCCTTCCTACTATTTCTTCATCAGGAACTTCTATGGAAATTACAGAAGAAATTTTTACTATTGAAGATAGTTTCTCTGCCTGATTAAGAGTACGAGGGAAACCGTCAAAAAGAACACCATTGATTGCATCCTTTTCTTTCAATCTTTCTAAAATTAATTGAATTATTAATTCATCTGGTACTAATAAGCCTGATTCCATATAAGATTGAGCTGTAATTCCTAAATCTGTTTTCTCGGATACCGATTTTCTTAACATTTCCCCTGTTGATATTTGTGGTTTGCCTGTAATTTCAGATATTTTAACAGCCTGTGTTCCCTTACCTGCACCGGGAGGCCCAAACAATATTATGGAAGTACTCATAATGTCGTCGGAAAAGACTAGGGAAATAAGTAAACCGCATATTAGGGTTTATTCTGATCCCACCACATCTGTCCATATGCAACCCATTGTTCCATAGACCAACCTTCCGGTAAACCACTCAAAGGCAAAGGAGGTGCTCCATCGGGAGCTTTGTCTAATGTAGGCATTGAGGATGCTAGTGCAGCCTTTATTTCATCTTCTGATACGCCTCCAGAAAGTACCTCTCCAGCTGTTGAAGTATCAAGAGCAGCGTTTCTACGTTCTGAGTCTGATCCAGACAATAAAGCAGAACCTTGTGGAATTAATTCTTCGTCAGGGCGAGTCAAGATAGAATTTTTTCGTAAATTAATTCCAGCATAAAATATAGCTCCGACTAAAGATAAGAATAATACAGGAATTAACCATGAAGGCATGCCTAGACTTTCTAATTGGCCACTGATTCCTCCAGAGTTGTCAACTCTTGCTTTGCTTACTTTGAGAGTCAGAGGTATACTAGTGACAAATAATTCATCAGATGAAGGAGAATCGGCTATAATTGTGAATTCCATCAAACCAGTTGAAGAACTAGGAGTAGGTGAAGCACTGACTAAAATTGATACCTCTGAGCCTGGACTTAAATTATCAATTGAGTCTTTGTCAGAAGTGATTTTCCAATTTTCTAAATCTGTAAAACTAATGTTAACATTTGCTTGACTATTACCTTTGTTTAGTAATTTTACTGCAAAGTTCGAATTCCCATCAGATTTTATATCTTCAACTTGAGTAACTTCAGATTCCAATGTTAACCATATCGATGGTAAAACACTGACAGAAACTTCAACGGTATATGTTATTGATTCTTGATTAGGAGTATTTGCTTGTATTATAATGGGTATCGTTTCTTGCAATAATCCTGGTTCTATATTCTCTGGAAGAATTGCACTGACAACAATGACTGCTTCCCTGTTCATGTCCATACTGAAATAATTTCCAGAAAGAAAACCAACTTCCCAATTTGAAGAAATACTACCAATACTAAGGCTAATTACCAATGGGACATTTCCTGTGTTCTTTATACCTATTTCTGATATACCAGGGTTACCTAAGGCGACTTCCATTTCAGCTGTTTCAGAATATTCTAAAGTAGCTATTTCCCTTACTATTAATCTAGTCCCATTATTAAATAGAATATTTTCATCAGAAGTAGTCTTTATGGTTACAGTATTTATTTCGCCTTTTTGCGATGGAAGTGGAACAATAGTATTAATTATGATTGTTGACCTTTCTCCAGGAAGGATAGATATGGAAAGGTAATCAACGACTGTTACTGGGATATCTTCACCGTTTTCATATATTTGTATTGGCCACGTGTTCAGAGAAGAATATACTTGAATATCAAAATTAACAATAACATTGCCTAAATTATTTATAATTAAATTTGTAGAAACTGTTTCGCCATTGATTACTGGGCGATTTGGAGAGATTGCTAATGGGCCGAGTGGGCTTTCTTTGGAATCAAATAACTCTGTTGAGAATAATTTACTTTCTAATACTTCAACTGTGGCAAATTCTATGGTGTATATTGAAGAATCNAAAATCGACATTGTGGTACAAGTAACCTGTTCTGTGATGCCTGCTGCTGGCATTTCATCTATTGATTTTGGAACTTTCACATTTATAGACAGCTGTATATATTGTAGTCTACTGAGAGGGTCTAGGGTCAACTCTGAAGATTCAGAATTACCTATATGAATAATCCATCTGTTTGGCGATTCACAATCAACAGTGTATTGTGTGGGTCCGTTTCCAATATTTCTTATGGATATGAAAAAGGTCGCAAAATCCCCGGGAATAGCCCCTAAATCAGCCTCACCTGCAACTACTGTAAATAATCCTTCGACTCTGTCTACAGAAGTAGTTAATCTGATGGAATGTGAGATTGTAGGCGAATTTTTATCAAATAAAAGCAAATCGGTNACATAATCGCCGGGTAATGAATATTGAATTTCACCAGTATTGGTCAAATCGGCATCCAAATTAGTTATACTCAGAGAAATTATAATCCTATCTCCACTATCTCCACTTGGATTTAATACCCATGGGCCATCTTCGCTTAGCTCCCTAGACCATTCATCCTCTGGTTGATTTAAAATACCTGATTCACTGATGATTTGAATTGGAGAAACAGTTAACTCAACAGTTATTTGGGAAGTTCCTTCATTTTTAATTTCTAATTCGTAAATTATCGATGTGTCAGTACGTGGATCAAAATCTCGAGCCTTTGCCAGGGATAATTCTTCAATTGTNGATGGAATCGAACTATCAGGCAATAGAGGAGTTACTCTAACGCCTGTCTGAGAAACATTAAAAGAAAAATTGAATATATTGTTATTTATACCTGAAGATTCATCGTTTAATTCACTTACTTCAAAGAGATAATCTAGTTCAAGTTGTAAAATATGCAATCCAGTGGTTGCAAAAGAATGTGTAAATGAAAAAGAATCAATTTGACCACCATTCAAAGAATTTCTCTGTCTAGTTTCTATTATTGAATCATCTGCTAAATCCCTGATAGATATTGAATATTCTCCAGTGGGCAAAGATGCTCTATTTGACCACTTGGTATTAATTGATATTAAATCGCCTTGGAGAGGATTAGGATTTATTGAAGATATTGAATCGGGAATTATTGATAAATCAGACTCCGAAGTTTCTTCCGCTATTGCCGAAATTACTAAAGAGTAGTCTTGTAAACTACCCCTAGCATTCCCAACTTCAACTATCCAAGTACCAATTTCAAGTGTTTCTAATTTCACTCTCTCAACGTTATTGAGCGTATCTGATACGTTTCCAGGGATACTAAATCCTGAAATGAAATTATTACCATAATAAACCAAACCAGAAGGAGAGGTTATTTTCAAATCTAAATCATTGACAAGTCGGGAGATACTTTGATTCCCTGTTACAGAACCTTCCCTATCATTCCACACCAAAGTTGCATCTAGATTTGTTTCAACGGAAATATCGAATGTGTAAAGGAAACTGTGACCAGGCATGAGAGAGCGTGTATGGTCAAAATGAAGATTTGAATCTTGATTTCCATACTTAGGATAAAGACTCTGTGAGATATTAATTTGCCCCCATCCTTCCGAAGGATTGGGAATATTTGATTCTCCTAAATCCGTGGCACCATTTATTAAGATGGCTTTTATTAAATCTGAACGAGGTTCTGAAATATTAACTTCTTCCCTTAGGAACTGTCTAGCCATTGCTGCAGCTCCTGCAACTACTGGGGTAGCCATTGAAGAGCCGTTTAAAGTCATATACAGTGGAGTTTCACCATCACTATGAACTTCATCAGAACAAGATTCCCCAGCAGTAAATTGTGCTTCTTGAGCCCTTGCAGAACAAATCATAACTCCTGGTGCTATCAAATCCGGTTTTATACGTCCATCGAGGGTATAACTAGATGAAGATTGGTTGTAAACTTGACCTATTTCTTGACTGGAATAAGCCCCAGTAGTTGATGTCCCGATTGTCAATATGTTCTTCGCAGTTCCTGGAGAACTAATCCCTCCCGAACCGGAATCACCAGCTGAAAATAATACTAAAAATTTTGGATGATCTTTTGTAAAAGCGTCAGCAGAATATGAATCAGAGGTATATTCGCCTAATTGATTCGTTGACCCCCAACTATTAGTCTGAATTTTCACATCTCTTTGCCATGCATGTGAGAACATAGAATACAAAGAATCCCAACGAGCAAATGTTCCAGAGTTATCAACCTCCAATTGATAGAATATAAATGTTGATTCAGGAATCATACCAGTAGACTTTGAATCTCCTGAACCATCACCCAAAAGGGTGGCAGTTACGTGCGTCCCATGACCACTATGGGCATCTGCACCGGAATTGTCAGGTCCAAAATCATTGTAAACCGGATTTCTTAAACGCCCTTCAAAATCACCATGATCGGAATCAAGTCCGGTATCTGAGATGGCAAGTACTTCACCCGTGCCGTTTAGAGTGTTATCAGATAAAAATAAAGCTTCATCGATTCCTGAAATTAATCGTGCATTGTTGTTATGAGGCGTTAATACTGACGCAATTTCTATTTTTAAAATTCTACCATCCATTGCCAGTTGGGGTAAAAGTGAAGGATTTAGATCTTTTATTTGGCATAAAGAACTATCACATATTTTAGCCCTTGAAGTGGAAGATAAAAGAGACATGTCACGATTTAATTCAACCAATTTTTCAATAGACAGGTCTTTTGCAGGGATTAAATTGACATCAATAACATTAGTATTTTCAAAATAATAAGAAATTAAAGATTTGGACATTTTCCATGCTATTGGTAATTCTCCTATCCATCTAACTTCATTAAATTTAGATATTTGTTGAAATTTTTTAGCTTTTTCCTCTCCACCTATTCTAATTATAAGTGAATCATCAGGAATATAATCTAATATCGAAATAGTATGTTCTTCCTGTAATTTATTTGTCAAGAATGTCATATCAGAAGATTTTGATTGAACAATGGCCATCCCTGATTTTGAAAATGATTCGAAATCGATAAAATTTTCAGGTCCTAATGGGACATAACCATCTTTAGGGTCAAATGAACCTAAAGGAGAATGAATATAGCCAGATGCTTCCTTCAATGGGTAATCATTGAATGTAGCATCATTAATTACTAGCCATTCTCCATTGGACATATCTGATTCGGTTATTTGAGATGCATCAAAATCCGGAATAGTGGCTTGCGAAACCGTCAATAATGGAGTAAAAAATAATAATGCGACAACAAATATTGTCGTTTTAGAAAGCGCCATTCATGGTGTGCGTGAATACTCTTCCTTTTGACTATTAACATTCTCTGGACTTAAAATGCTTCATTATATCCCATTATATTTTGAAATCGCNGCATCAGTAATTGANACAGAATCTTTCCAATCGGAATTAGTNCCCATTAAAGCCCTAATACAGTCAATNTTTTCAGGTATNACATCACTTTCTTGATGAATAGCCTGGAAATAGTATAATTTATTTTCAATCAAAGAAATTGCCTCTTCCCAAACAAATATTTCATGTAAATCTCCCCATTTTCTGCCAATATCCCTAGACAGTTCCATTACTTCCGCAGTTGTAGGAATACGATTCTCTGTGCCATTCATAACTATTACTCGCGGTTGTTCTTTCCAGAGTTTGATGACAGATTCGGTGGACAAATTATGATTCACTGGTAATTCAACAACTATTGAGTGAACGTGCATTAGAGTCGTAGGAACGGCTACTGCAAGGCTGTTGATTTTTATTTCGGGCTTCACAGTCATCACATCAGGGCCATGGTGACTTGGTACTTTCAACACGGGTTTTATTGCATTAATCGGTCCTTTGTTGGAATCTCCAGGATCTGCGGCTCTCCTTATCATAGTGCATTCTACACTTATATCGCCGCAGGCATCATACAGTGGCACGAGTGTCCTAGAAAGTCCCGTAGTATTACAGGAAACTACTCTAGCGCCATTGGCGTTTAAAGCAGATTCGTGATTTGCACANGAAGTATAAGACAAACCTGTCAACTCATGTTTCTCGCCTCCTTGGAAAATGTATTTAATTCCTGATTTTTTATATCTNTCAAGATTTATTTTGCCCATTTTACCAGGTGAACAATCAATAACAATATCGGCGATTTCTAATAATTTAGAAATCCCGCCGTGACATACATAGCCATGTTCAGAAAAGGCATTTATCCTTTCTTCATCATCACTTGTACAAAAAATTGGATATTGCTTTTTGACAGCAAGCTGACAACCGAAACTAGGGCCAGTTTTTGTNACGCCAATTACTTCCATGTCATCTTGAGCATCAACAGCATCAGCCACTCTTTTACCAATTGTTCCATAACCATTTATAGCGACTTTAATCATTTTAGATGCAACCCCACGACTGACTTAATTAACTCGAATAAAACAAACTCTATCAATATAACCTCAAATAAATTATTTAATTATAGGATATCCTTTTTTCTATTGCTATTCTCGGATGGCATACGGGAGTCAATTAGGTCAGAGGTGAATTACGGATGCGCGATATCACAAATAAAAGTGTTAAACTTAATAGACAATTGGATAAATTACTAATTGAAGCTATGAAGAAAGA
Source organism: Methanobacteriota archaeon (assembly GCA_002719615.1). GTDB lineage: Archaea > Thermoplasmatota > Poseidoniia > Poseidoniales > Thalassarchaeaceae > MGIIb-O3. The sequence goes on along the minus strand of PBHZ01000001.1, from coordinate 42,408 downwards.
TTTACTAGTAAAAATAGGATGGGGCAGGGACCAAGATGAAAAGCCAAGAAATGGAGAAATTGGAGCAATAACACATCTTCCAGACAAATCAAAGGTTTTATTGTTGGGAAATTTAGGTGAATGCGCCGGTGCAATGAATAGAGGAGGTATATTCACACTACAAGGTTCGGCAACATCAATGCTAGGAGCTTTTCAAGAATCTGGGAAAATAATAGTAGAAAGAGATGTGGGAAATAAAATTGGTTACCACATGAAAGGTGGAAGTATAATAGTACAGGGCTCTGTAGGTAACGAAGCTGGAGGGAAAATGAGTGGAGGAAATATAATCGTCAGAGGACACGCAGGGGATAGATTAGGTTCTAAAATGAGTGGAGGAATAGGAATAATTCTAGGATCAACCGGTTCTGAACCAGGAATTGGTATGACTGGAGGGAAATTGATAATAGCCGGTAGTTGTCCACCTCCAGGAGATGATGTTTTGATGAGATCTGTGGAAAAGGATGAGATTGAATATTGTAACAAAGAATTAAATCCCTTGGGATTGAGTATTAATGAAGATGCTTTGGTACTAGAATCAGCTAATGAAAAAGATATGAAAGAAATAGATTATGCTCCTATATGTGAAATCACTGAAGGAATGGAGAATATAGTTTTGGTTCCAGATAATAATGAAAGGATTCCTGAACATAAAACAGTAGATAATTACACGTTAATACTACCTAGCGATCCAGAATCTGAAGGTGTTCTTTTCAAAGTTCCATGGCTTATAGAATGTGAAACTGCGAAAAAATGGAAAGGTATCTATGCATCCAAACAACCGGCCTTAGTTTCTAAAAATCCTCGAGAAATTGATTTTGTAAATATTGATTCAAAGACTTTGATAGATTCAACCAATCAAATAAGTGATTGTGCAGGAATAATTATTGACATGGCTGAAATGCCTGATATGAATGATGCAGAATTAGAAGCAATAATTGTTTCTTTGGCTAGTAGAATGAAAGAAACTTCGATGATATTCTTGAAAAATCATGTTAACAGAATAAAAGAATTATTTCGATTGGTTATTGAACTTAAACTAGATGGAGCGGTAGTTGATGCCTCAGCGCCGGGAGGGAGTAGAATTGCTGCATGCCTACCAACAATAGGATTGGCAGTTAAGTCTTGGAACTTTAAAGAAAATAATCTAAAGGTATTTATTAAAATTGATAAGCAACCATCTGTTAAAGAAATGCTTGTCTCTGTAGCATCCGGATGTGTATCAATAGTCGGACCTGAAGAAAAAGGAGAAGTCAATAAGAATTTGGAATTAAATGAGCTAGAATTGAAAGAGTGGATGCATGAGCTTGGTATTGATGGTTTGGAAAAAATAGGTAGAAGGAATCTTAGAGCTAGTGACTATGATACCGCAGCAATCTCCGGATTAAGATTGGTAGGTTATAATAAATCCTTACCAATGTGGCTGGGTAATTGAGGTATTAAAATGCCAACAATAACTCTTGATCATTCAATATTGGAATATATTCAAGGAATTAATTCGGTTGAACATGAGCCAAAATTATGGGATAATTGGCTAACAGAAATTGGATGCCCAGTAGAAATTAATAATGATGACCACATAGATATAGAAGTATTCCCTGATAGGCCTGATTTGCTTAGTCATGAAACTTTAGCAAAGGCATCACGTTCATTCTTGAATTACAATATAGAAGATANATCTATGAATATCAAAAAGGGAGAGAATATAATANATGTTGATAAAAGTCTTGANGAAGTTCGTCCAATAATAATGTCAGCAATAGTNAGAGGAGTNAAAACTGGTNAANATATTGCNGANAAAGAAAAATTCATNCAATCANTGATGGANCATCAGGAAAAATTACACTTAACTNTNGGCAGNAAAAGNAAATTANCTTCAATAGGCGTTCATGATTTGNCAAAAATAAAACCACCATTCAGAGTTAAAACAGTCAAATCTTCTTTCAAATTTATTCCACTTTTAGAGAATGCTGAGATGAGTATCGCGGAAATTCTAAAAAAACACCCCAAAGGAATTGAATATTCCCATCTAATGAAAGATTTAGAGGTCTTTCCAATAATATTGGACTCCGAAGATAATGTAATTTCTTTTCCTCCCATTATTAATGGTGAACAAACTACAGTTACAACAGAAACAAATGATTTCTTCATTGATGTCACTGGCTGGGATGAAAGGGCTTGTGAAGCATGCCTGTTGTTAATCTGTCTAGCCCTAGAAGAGAGAGGAGGTGCGGTTGAAGATCTAGAAATAATATATCCAGATAAGAATAATATTATTACACCTAATGGCGAGCCAATTAATTACAGAGTTCCTAAAAAATTAATCCAAAAAATACTCGGTGTGGAGTTAGATAATTCCCAAATTAAAAATTCCATAACTAAAATGGGAGGAAGATTAATTGAGTCTAGAACTGTAACTAATGGACCAAATAAGGCTGAAAGATGGTCTGATTGCGTAATTGGAGAGATAGAACATATTATTTCTATGCCCAGATGGAGAAGTGATATAATGCACCCAATAGACATTGTAGAAGATATAGCAATAGGATTTGGATATGAAAAATTACCTGAACAAATGTCATCGATACACTTAGATTCAATACCATTAGAATCTGCCCAAATGAATAGGAGGATAAGAGCTAGTCTACGTGCACTTGGCTTACAAGAAATACAAAGTTTGACCCTATCAAATGAACGAGATCAATTTGAGAGAACTAGATGGAGGGAAAAGGGAAAAATCACGAAAATAGCCAATCCCATAAGTCAAGAGCATACAGTACTTAGACAATATATCTTACCTTGTTTATTGCAAATTTTATCTGCCAATAGGCATCAAGAGTTACCTCAACGTATTTACGAACTAGGTCATGTAGTCAATGATTCAAAGAATAGTTATGCATTTTCTTGGTCTTGTGCTGAAGTAGGAGGAGGATTTACCGCGGCCAAAGGTTATGTGCAATCCATAATGAGAGACTTAGGAATAGCAATAGACGAGGTATTATTCGAACCAATAGAAGAGGAAGATGGACCTTGGCTTCTGGGTAGAGGGGCGAAGATAATAGTTCAAGGAGTTGAAATAGGACAATTTGGAGAGATAGATCCAATTGTAAGTGAGAAATATGGATTAAAAACACCCATCCATGGAGGAGAATTCGATATTAAAGAAATAAACAAGGTAGCATCAGATCCGTTAATATGATCGTTAATTTTTTGAATCTTTGTCTATTATTTTAAGTGCATCCAGGAATTTTTTATTTGTCAAATGACTATTATCATTATTTTTTGATTCTTTTTTCGAAGAGATATTTCTTTCGTATTCTACAATATTTTCTGTATAGTCATTCTTTCTTAGGGGTGATTTGCGGGGTTTTTTCTTAAAGGGCCAAAATGGAGACATGTAACTACAGGCTTTACAATAGACATTAAGTCTTCGTAGTATTGAGTCAATATACAGTATAAATCAATAATTAAGACCCTAACAGAAGATCATGAACAGCGTCATTATTGGAGTTGACGAAGCTGGCAGAGGCCCAGTAATAGGGCCTTTAGTTGTATCCGCTGTAAGAATTCCTAACATGGATGTAAAAATATTAGAAGAAATGGGAGTGAAGGATTCAAAAAAAATAAATAAACTCAAGAGAAAGAAGATTTTTGAATCGATAACAGAAAATTGCAAAAATAGGAAGTGGAAGATATGCAGAATAATATGTTCTGCTTCTGAAATAGATAAACATGTAAGAGAAAGTAATCTAAATCAATTAGAAGTAAAATTATTTGCCAGAGCCATTGAAGAAATTGGTTTGTCAAAAAAAATAAAACATGTCAATGTTGATGCCTGTGACGTGGACGAAATAAGATTTGGAAAAAATATCGAGAAAGAATTAGGAGATAGATGGAAAAATACTAAAATTATATCAAATCACAAAATGGATGAAATAGACTTAGTGACTGCAGCAGCCAGTATAATAGCAAAAGTCACTAGAGATTCAGAAATAGAAAAAATAAATGATAGGACAGATTTTGAAATTGGTTCAGGATATCCTTCAGATTTAATAACAAGAAAAGCAGTGAGGAAAATGATTGTAGATAAATTTGCTCATAATGAGTTAAGATGGAGTTGGAAAACGGTAAAAGATGAGTGGTTGAAGATTCATAATAGCCCCTTACCAGTCAGGGATGAATTAGGAAAGAGTGTGGAACAAAAGTCACTTGATGAATGGACAAAATCAGAATGGTGAAATGTATGATATGTACGAGAGTGTAATGTAATATGTCCGAAGAACACAATTGGGACTCCGATGTTGAGAATATAGTTAGGAAATATGCCCTTCAAAATTCTCTTGAATATAATGGAGAAGGGAAATCAGGAAGTGTATTAGGTAGAATAATGGCTGAAAGAAAAGATTTGCGAAAACAGGCTAAAATATTGAAAAATTATGTCGAGGGGGAAGTTGAAAAGGCTAATATTTTAGCTAAAGAGAATGGCACTGAATATATACGTGAGTTACTAATCAAAGAAAATCCTGATGCATTGGTGAGGAAAAAACAAGTGCGTAGAGAAGGTCTCCCCGAACTAAAAAATGCTGAAAAGGGAAAAGTTGTTCTTAGATTTGCACCTAACCCAAATGGTCCCTTAACAATTGGACATTCTAGAGGAATAGTAATTAATGCTAAATTTGCTGAGGAATATGAGGGTAAGATAATATTAAGATTTGATGATACTGATACTAAAGTCAAACCTCCTCTTTTAGAAGCTTACAAATGGATAGAGGAAGATTATGAATGGATTACGGGTAAGAAGCCAGATGTTGTCATTAGGGCAAGTGATAGGATGCCAATATATCTGAAATATGCGGAACAAATGATATCAGAAGGTTTTGGCTTTGTATGCAGATGTAGCTCAGAAGAATTCAAGAAATTAAGAGAAAGTGGCGAAGGGAGTCCTTACCGCGAAAGAAGTATTCAAGAAAATTTAGATGATTGGAATAAAATGATAAGTGGAGAAATGGATGAAGGGGGTGCAGTAGTACGCGTGAAAACATCACTAGATATTCCTAATCCTGCTTTGAGAGACTGGCCTGCTTTAAGGATTCAACATAAGGTTCATCCATGTGTTGGAGATAAATACAAAGTCTGGCCATTATTAGATTTTCAAAGCGCAATCGAAGATCATAAACAAGGAGTAACACATATAATCAGGGGGAAGGATTTGATGGATAGTACAAGAAAACAAAAACTATTGTACGAGCATTTTGGATGGAAATATCCCGAAACTCTATATTGGGGGCGTGTTAAATTATTTGGATTTGGGAGTTTTTCAACTTCTGGTATGAGAAATTCAATATCTCTAGATGAATATTCAGGATGGGATGATATCAGATTACCAACCATAAGATCTTTCAGAAGAAGAGGTTTTAATCCTAATTCACTCAATGATTTTTGGACTGATTTGGGACTCACACAGAAGGATATATCAATTTCAATGCAAACAATAGAATCATTTAATATCAAAAAAATAGATTCTACGACTCCTCGCAGATCTTTTGTCAGAAATCCTGTAGAATTAGAATTAAATAACTTAGAAAATGATTCTATGATATTGAAAATAGCAAATCATCCAGAGGGATCAGTTGAAGGTCACAGAGAATGGGAGATAAGTAATCAAAATAGAATAATATGTATTGAAAGAATTGATTTAAAACCAAACATTAGACTAAAGGATTTTGCAAGTATAGTAATAAAAGACGATAAAGCGATAATAGAGTCGACGAAAATGATAGATAAAAGACCAATTGTTCATTGGTTAACAAAAAATAACTCAAGAGAAGCAATTTTGTATGCTCCGGATAAAGAAGAAATTATTATCTACAAAGGATTAATAGAGAAAGATGATATCTTGGAGGATACAGTATATCAGTTAGAAAGAGTTGGATTTGTAAAAATAGAGAAAATACCAAATGATGGACCAGTTGAAATGGTTTGGTTACATAATTAAAAATAAAAAGTCAAAAAAGGGCATTAAATTAGTTTTATGAGCGGCGCATTCAAGGACGTGATATCAATCAGCAACCAAATGATTGGTCGTGAACAGGGCAATGCTTTATTTTTGGCATTACTTTTGATTGTGATTATGTTAATGCCAATGGGAGTATATGGGCAAGATTCGGAAGAGTGTTGTTCACAGACCGAGTTCGATTTATTTCTACTAGGAGATTCTGATGATGGAATAGTATCGCCATTTTATTCTGATCTTGAAGATGAGCCAACAGAAGAGATTGTCACTTCCTCAATAGGAGGAGAGGTAAAAATTGGTACATGGGAAGTTACTTGGAGAAGTGAGGGAGAGTATTTAGACGGAACATGGGACTTTGTAATACCTTATGAATTACAGGGAGCTGTTAGTTTTACATTGAATGCCACCTTGGAAGTGAAGGTTGGCGGAAATACATATCAAGGAACTCTAGGTATGCCAGATGTATTACTAACTGGACAGGGAGAATTACAAATCCCAGTCAATATTTTACAAGGAACTGTAACAGAAGGAGACGTAATTGAAATAACATTGAATGTTCAAAATTTAGTATTTACTAATCCCGGAGATGATGATACAGGAGTCAAATTCCTTTGGGGTTCTGAAGATTATAATGCACGCATAACAGTAAAACTTCCTTTATTAGAAATAATTATGAAAGATGCGAGTGTTTTAGGTAATTTAGCATATTTCCCCGTACTTATTAAATCTGGCTTTGAAGATAGAATGTGGTCTGGATCGGAAGGTAATGCCAAAGTTCAAAATATAGAAATAAGTGATAGTCCAATTTCAATAACTAAAGAAGAAGGAGTAGAAGTTACCTTTGTATGGGAAATCCCCGATAGTTCGGATGGTTTTGTTAGATTTGATTTTACATTAATTCCGCAGCCTGGGCTGATATTGGAAGTAAATAAGACTCATGAAATTGTAATAGGAGATGATGATGGTCCGAATGATTGGTATCCAGAAAATGAGCCATTGAGAAGCGGGGGTTCGGCCTTAAAAATTAATACTGATGCAACATTTAAAGGAAATTTGGTGGAACGTCAACTTTCAATAGAATTTGATGGTTCAATGTCACAATGGATAAGATGGGGATTGGACAATATTGGTAACAATACTTTAGATTCTAATAGTGTGTGGAAAAACTTGAATCAATATTCAGATTCAATCAAAACATCGGAAAAACATAATGGAAAGGTAGATGATTCAGAAATACTAGCATTACAAAATTATTTGATTGGATCAAAATCTGATTTGAAGTCTTTCTTTGCAAATGGCTTATACCTAGAAATAGAATCAATAATTGGCATAGATCCGCAAGAATTAGGGCCGATAAAAATAGATATTAATTTAGGAAAAACAAGAGCTTTTAGTTCAGAAGAAATAATAATAACAATTGAATCTTCGTATAAAGTTCAAAATGGACAAAGGCAATTACTAATAGAAAACTTTGTAAGACCATCTACAGAAAAATACTGGAGCGATATCTCCTTAGATATGAATATGAAAACAAATATGTTGACCGGCCTAGGAGACATATATGCAGATGAAATGGACTATGAATTAAGAAGATGGATAATTATGGAAGTTATTNCTGTTGAAAACTCAGATATTGATGCTGANGAAGAATTTAGAATTGAATTTACTCCNCCTNATTCTTTCTTTTTTAGTCCATTGGTTTCTGCTATGATGGCTGTATTAGCGCTCTCAATTTCACTTATGATTGGTATGGCATTAACCAAAAAAAGAGCAAGAGTACCGACAATGGTAACAATTCTGGTGTTAGGTTCGTTAGCATTCACAATATATTGGATGGGCCTGCCAATGCAAATTGTTTTAGGAATTGTTTCAACCAGTATCCTGTTAGTTTTCCCTATATCATTGGTCTCTCCAACATCAGGAACGATAGAGAAAATAGGTAAGAAAATAGGTGGGCCGCATGTAAAATGTCCTTCTTGTGGAAAATCCAATCAGGTTCAATCCAATGTCAGACCATTGAGAATACCATGTAATAACTGCAATAGTATACTGAGGATAGAGGCCTGATTTTCATACATCAAGAACCACCTGCGCCACCCATCCTGGTCCTTCGAAGGTAGGAATAACTCCTTCTATCCCCTCAACTATCTCATTATCAGATATTTCTCTAAACATCAGCTCATGCATAGTTACAGCCTTAATTTCTATTTCCCTTGTAATTGATTTAGAATCTATCCAGGATACTTGGGAATCTATTGAATTACTGGTAATTTTAAAAGAAGCGTCCATCAACCATTTATCCTCAATTGATCCATGATAGAGTACTTCTTCAAGCCACAGCACTAAACCCCTCTCTAAATCAGATTCAAAAAGTGGTACTGACCATTGTTCGGAATGACAATTGATATTGCTTATCTTGTCATTATCTCCAGATAATTGTATTGATTGCAATCCAAGGGTCACTTCTCTTAATAAATCTGAAGGAGATGTTGAAAATGCCCTTACTCCTATATCAGCAGTAGTTGGAAGTATCCACCATGACATAATATATCAGCTACACATAATTATAAAATTATAACTATTAATCATAATTATCACAAAGTTCACCTTGAGAAGGGAAACTTAGTGGATCTTTTGGATTAGTATTCCATTTATTTTCACATTTGTTTATGTAGCCATCACCATCAGAATCTATGGCTGCATCAGATGCGTCATAAGGATCAAAGTCAAAGAAATATTCCCATCCCGACCACATTCCATCTCCATCTTGATCTTGGTGATAGACCTCTGATCCATCAGACCAACCATCTGGACACCAAGAACCGTCTGCACATAAATCTGAATCGGTCAAGATAGGATTAGTACCGTTTTGATATTCTTCATAATTTGTGAAGTTTGCTAAGTCATTGTAAAATCTAGCTCCACTTCCAAATGGATCTATGTGACATTCTGAATTCTGAGGATCTTCCCACCCTGGACAGTAGCGGTTTTTCAGATAGGTTACATTCAAACCATCTCCATCAAAATCTTCTTGGCCGTCATCAATACCATCTAAATCGGAATCCGGCATCCTAGGATCCATTGGTCCACGAGAACCTAATGCACTCAAGGTATTATTATCGACCAATCCTAAAGTTAATGCTTGTTCAGTGTTTGATACCTCCCAGCCATCAGGCAATAAGTCTCCATCGCTGTCATGGTCTACTGGATTTGTATTCCACCTGTCGGGCGCTTCCAATGAGTTTTGTAAAGTATCATTGTCAATGTCATAAATTGAATCTGGTAAAACACTAGATGGATTAAGAGCCCATCTACCTTGTTCAGGTACTGTAAAATCAGTAAGATTCATTTCATGAAGAAAATATTTTGGATCCATTACTCCATCACCATCTCTATCTCCAGAAGTGGAAAAACCAGTATTGAAATTTGACCAGACCCAGCCCCCAGGGCCTAATCCACATTCCAAGATAGAATCGCAATTAGGAGGTAACCAAGTAGTTGTTGATATCCACAGACTGTGGCTATTGGTATTCTGCTGAACAGAAAAGATTTGCATTTCCCACCCATCAGGTTGACCGTCCCCATCTGTATCATTATTCAATGGGCTGGTTGGGCTTTGCCATGGACGAGGGATGTAAAGAACTTCACCACCATCATTTAAGCCATCATCATCCGTGTCGGCATTATTTGCATGCGTAACATAAGTATCCATCCCATCGATGACTTCTTCGCCATCTTCAAGACCATCGTTATCAGTATCGAAAGCGGAAGCATTGGTAAAATAATGAACAGTCGAACCATTAATCTCTATGTAATGTCCAGTAATTGCTTCCCTGTAATCCTCTAAACCATCTCCATCAGTATCTCTATCTGTTGCATTTGTGAATGTTTCATAATATTCCACAGAATCACTAAGCCCATCACTATCACTATCATATGAACCTGGATCACTTCGAACAATGACATCCCTTACACCATCATCAACAATCCTAATTATCCATCCCATTACTTCAATTCCATCTATTAAACCATCACTATCAGTATCATCATTCAATGGATCGGTAGATCTCCCATCAACAATTCCATCCAAATCTCTGTCTCTTGCATTATATTCATTGAAGTTAGTAAATCTTTCATTTTCTTCTAGGACAACTACCAAGTCTTGTAATCTGCTAGTTACTTCTTCATTGATTTCAATATTTATATGATAAACCCAACCAGCTGTTTGTGTTTTTATTGGTATATTAACGTAGTTTCCATCTTGAACTGTTTGAACCCATAAAATAGCTTGATTTTCTACAACATAGTCTCCCTTTTCAACTAGTATTGACTGAACAGTGCTCACTCCAAGCATATCTGAATATCGTACTCCACCATCTCCATCGATGTCGTATCCATCGTAATCAGGGTCATCATCTGCATTGCTTCCATCGGCAGGATGTATACCACTAAGATATTCCCAACCATCTGGCATACCATCATTATCAGTATCTGAGTCTAATGGACTAGTGAAATTAGATTCCCCCCAAATATAAGAAACTTCGAATTCTTCTACATTATTTAGTCCATCATCATCATTATCTCCATAAGCATCAGTAGAGTTTGAAGGATTCAATAAATCATTGTAACAGTATTCAAAACCATCAGGCATACCATCTCCATCAGTATCCCAATCACCTGGGCCGTTTAGTCTACCATCCCCGTCCATGTCTTGTTCAAACCATGTCAAGTCCCCTGGTGCTGTCATTTTATCAGTATAAGGTGCTTCAATAGAGAGGGCGCCAAAAACTGGAACTCCGCAGTATACATCTAACTCAATAAAGCCAAAAGCGATTTCATATCTGTCGTCTATAAGATCATTATCACTATCTTCGGCCAATGGGTTTGTATCATATCTTTCTTCTACATAATTCCTTAAACTATCCGGTTCGGGTTGTTCTAAATCGAGTACAGCGTCACATGAGTGTCCAAATTGATTCCCCATTTCTTCCCATTGAGAAGTACCGATATCTAATTCTATTTCAGCACGTACAGTAGCAGAGAGTAGAGGACAATTCCAATTACCATCTAAAGGATCTAGAAGTGTTATTGGCCCTTCCGAAGTAACAATCTCATAGGTATATTGAGATTCCCATCTATCATTGAGTCCATCTCCATCACTATCTTTCAGATTAGGATTTGTTCCGAGTTCTGATTCTTCAAGATTAGTTAATCCATCTCTATCCGGATCTCCTAATGGGCCGTTGTCAGGGTTAGGGAATGTTTCATTTTGCTCCCCGGTTTCTTGTTCAGTGTCAACAGAATTGATTGGAATATCTTTACAATCTCCTTGTTCAGTATCGCTGAATGAGATGCAGGGCTCTCCAGTATCAAGAGGATCTAGTCCATTATCAATTTCCCAACCATCTTCAAGACCATCTCCATCTGTATCTGCATCCTGCCAATTCGTCCCATAGAGAGTTTGCTCCATTCTATCTGGAATTCCATCGCCATCCCAATCACATCCAACTGTGGCTACATCTTCGGGACATTCCTTCGGAGACTCTTCTGGAGTGATAAATATATCATCGACTGCGGAATCGAAACCTCCAGTATCTGTACTTGACATAGCAGCTCCAATTACAGTGTAAATCCCTGCTAAACATAAAGTTGCAGCGATAGCTGCAATCGCATATTGATTATGATTTAGAGCCACATGAACACCCGCCGCCTACTTGAGGACGTGTCATTGAATTTGGGTTCGGATATAATGTTTCATGACACACGATTAATATTGAGGGGTTGAGAGTCGTGAGCAGAAGAAATTTTTACAAAAAAAACTGCCTCCTCTGAAGTTAAAAATAATTTGCCTTTCTTACCATATGCTCTCTCCCAACATGCAAGAAGAATACCACAAATTATAGATGGATGAAAAAAAGATTCTATTGTAAAAAGTATTGCCTCAAAATTATCTAATGATTCAGCATCAATAATTCCTCCTAATCCATACCTTTTGAGATGTTTATTACCTACCTTTTTCCAGTCATCGTCCTCTCTAATCATAATATGATGAGATGAATCAATAAATTGATTTCTAGCAGAATCAGCCGATGCAGTCCACCAATTGGATCTATGCATATCTAGATCTTCCCAATCATAATCAGATAATCTCTCAAAATGTTTATTTTTTAGGAAGGGAAGGCTTTTTTCTTCAAATCTATAGAATAAATCATTTGAAATGACTATAGGACGGGAGTTTTGGATAAACCATGTCCCTTCTTCATTTATTGTAAGCATCTCCCATAAATCTGAATTAGGAACTTTTTTTACTTGTGAGAAATCGTTGTTGGTAATATTTAATGAATTAGGAGGAGGGAAAATATCAATTGAGGATTCAAGAGTGAGGATTATATTTGTTTCCGAATCACTCCAATGGAATTTATAACGGATATCATTAAGATATTCTAATGCTGAAGAAAGTGAACCAATGCATATGTGTAAATTAGCATAATTATTAATAATCAAATTAATTTGATTGGAATTTTGTGAATATAGAGAGAATGTACCTAAATTTTTATACATCCAGTCTTCATGTATTTTTTTCCAACTGTTAATATCTTTATTTTTTGGAGTAAGGATTTTATTGGTATTTAGTGAATATTCAGTAGATTCCGAAGATGCTTGTATTAACATTTTACCTAAAATTAACCCTAATCTTTCTTCAATACCAAAAAACCATTTTTCAAACCAATTAGAATCAACTATCCATACCATCTGACTTTTATCTTCTTTATCTAGAATTGCTCCTTTAGAATAATGCATCCAACGATTTGAGGGATTAAAGTCTTTGATTAAATTACTTTTATTTTTTTTAAATATCTTCAAAAACCAAGACATCTTAATCACATAAGAAAATCTGAAATTCTATCAAAGGCCTCACATAAAATTTCTATTGTCGGAAGACAAACCATTCTAAAATGGCCATGCCCGAATTCAGAAGAAAATCCAGAACCATGGACTACGAGTACGTTTTTCTCATGTAACAGATCTAATACGAACTGCTTATCATCTAGTGAAAGTTGAGGTTTTGTAATCTTTACAAATAAATAAAATGCAGCCCCAGGAGGCTCACATTCTAAACCATCGATTTCAGAAATTCTTCCTATACAGTAATCCAATCTCTCTTTAACTATTCTTCTATGACTCTCCAACCATTTTGAGTCACCTGTTAATCCTGCCATGAATCCATGTTGGGCTGGAGTGGATGCACAAAGACGACTACGGAGTAGCCTTTCCATCCCATCCCTGACTAATTCGAGTTTTTTACAAGGATCATGTAAAGCCATATATCCAACTCTCCAACCCGGAGCGAAGTATACTTTAGAAACCCCATTTAATACTATAACTGGGGTTTTGTCTGACCTAGATGCTACTGAACATAATCTGCCCGAAAAATCTAGACCATCATATATCTCGTCAGCAATAATTGTACAATAAGGCCATTCATCAGCAATCTCTATTAATGAATCGATTTCTTCTTTTGTTGCTACGTTTCCTGTTGGATTATTTGGGTTTATTAAAACTAATAACCTAACTTTATCATTCATTTTTTTCTTAATATCTTCTAAATCTATTTTCCAACCATCCGCAGAATTCAGCCTATACTCTACGGTTTTGCCGCCGTACATCTGAGGATATGCTAAGTAGGGAGGGTAGTGAGGACCTGGTGCTAAGACAATATCGCCTTCTTGGAGGAAGGCTGCAAAAATTATTTGCAGTGCTTCCGTGACTCCATGTGTAACATAAACATCATCAAAAGAACAATTCCAACCCTTATTTGATTCTGAGCTAGCTATTACTGATCTTAAACCTGGAAGACCATAAGAAGGCCCATACCCATTATCTTGTCTATCTAATGCATTTTTGAATGCTTCAATCATATGAATAGGTGTGGGAAGGCCATCATATGCTAAGGGGTCTCCAATATTTAATCTAATTATCTCTTTTCCTTGAGACTCTAGCTTAATTGCCGGGACAACTACATCACGAATTGCATATTCGATATTATAGGCCCGAGGAGAGACTGGGACTGGGTCGGTCATGAGGGTGCGTAATACATTCACAACATCAAGTCAACGGAAAAAACATTGTAAAGAACAGATATTAAATATATTTTATCCTATTTCAACCCCAAAATTTGTCGAGCTTCATCTAAGGCATCCTTAATTCCATCTGGATTTGACCCTCCTCCTTGGGCAAAAGATGATGTTCCACCTCCTCCTCCTTTGATAAATTTAGATATTGAATTAAGTATTTTTACGGCATTGTGCCTCTCAGAGGCTAAAGAATCTTCAGTCATTGCAACTATTAATTTTCCCCCCGCATCTCGGCTACCTATAATTGCGAGAGTTGGCTCTTCGGGATTTCTAGTTAATTCACCAAGCATTGACATCATTTGCTTCGAGTCTCCAGTCACTTCCATAATAACATATCTAACTCCCTCCAAAATAATTGCTTCATTACTACCGCCACTTGTCCTTAAACGAATGATTTCTCCTTCAAGATCTTCAATGCGCTTTTGTTGCATTTTCCATTCTTCAAAAAAGCGAGAAACAGTTTTCGGAAGTTCTTGATGACTTACGCCTAGTAGTTCTGAAGTTTCATTCAAAATTTGTTCTTGCATACGTGCATCCTCGCGCGCCGTCTCTCCTGCCACAATCTGGAGACGCTCCACCCCGTCTTGTACTTGACTGGTCCTGACTATCCTAATTTCACCAATTTCGCCTAAATTGTCATGGTGCGTACCTCCACAAGCCTGAATATCAAAATTTCCAATTTTTATTATTCTTATTTGATCATGCTTTGGAGGCCCACCTTGGTAAATATCAAAATTGAATTTAGAATCTGCTTCTTCTCTAGTTAAAATTAATTTTTCAATTAAGAGATTACTAGATATTATCTCATTCGCTCTATCCTCGATATCATTTAATAAAACCCGATTTATTCTAGAATGATGCGTTACGTCTATTCTAGCATAAAGAGCACCTTTATTTGAGCCTGCTTGCCAAATATGAGGACCTAATAAATCTCTAGTGGCCCCTCCTACCACATGGACAGCAGTATGATGATCCATTAATTGCTTACGTCTATCCCAATCAACTTGGCCGGTTATTTTTCCGATTTCCAAAGGTGAATTAGTAAAATGAAGTACAACATTTCCGGATATTTTTGTATCGAGTACTTTTACTTCAGAATTGCCCTGTTTCAAAACCCCTTGGTCACCAAGCTGCCCTCCGCCCTCAGGATAAAATAATGTTCTATTTAACGTTATAATGTATTGTGGTATCTCTTCTACCTCATTTGAAAATGTGAATGAATCTACGTCTGTTTTAGATAATTTCATGACAGTAATAATCTCTGCATTAAATTTTGTAGCTTTAGTATCTTCATAATAATCAAGTGATGTTGGCGCTACCAAAAATTTCTTCACTTCTTTTTCTTTATTTTTGTTTTTAGAAGCTTCTTTTGTAATTGAAGCATTTCTGGCAGCCATATCTGCTGCAAAACCGACACGGACAGAAATTTTCTTCCAACCTAAATCATTACCTATAGAAATGGCCATTTCCGGATTTATTCCTCTTTCTTCTGAAAGTCGATACAATATCTCATCTGGGACTTGTGATTCTAGTTTATCCAATCCTTGTAATGCAGTATTTACCGCTGCTTTACCTTTCCTGATCATTTCATAGTATTTTTTCTCTTCTAAATTTAGAATTTCCATTATTCCTTCTTTACTTTGAACGAATGAATCTGCATCTAAATAATAATCAAGATGTTTCTCTGCTAAATTTGATAAACTTATAGAGATACCTAGATTATCTTTCATCCTGCAAACTCGTCTTGCAAGCATTCTTACTAAATATCCAGCTTTGGAATTACTTGGTACCAAACCATCCCCAAGCATATTACAAACAGCATGCATGTGATCAGGTATTGCATAAATTGATGAAAGAGGTTCAGTTATTTTCTTTAATTCATCGATTGAAATTTTATATCCAGAATCATGAATTCGAGAAATTAGCATATCATATAAATATTCAACATCTGTTCCAACATCGATGTTGAGAATCCCCGATAATCTAGAAATTTCTGCCAAAAGTAAATTTAAGTCAACATCTATTTTTAAAGATTGTATTAATTCATCATAACCGAAAATTTCCTTTAACCAATTAACAACTTCAGGATAAATCGCTTCATATATATTTGGAGTACCTGCAGCTGCCCAACAAAATCTTTCTAGGCCGTATCCTGTATCAATAATTTGTAAATCCATCTCCTTATACTTTAAGTCCTTAATTATGATATCTCCATCTTTATGTTCTTCAAGATTCATAAACACTAGAGTTGCTAATTCTAAACCACCAACAATAACTTCCAGTGCTGGTCCTGCGTTACCTCCTCCAGACCAAGGATTCTCAACATAAGTTATGTCTTCGGGAGAGATTCCAAAGATTTCAATTAACATTTCATCACAATAGCGTACACATTGGTCTATCCAATATATTACATTACCTTCTTTAGGGGTATTGAATGCATGATGTGCCATCATCTCAAATGTAGAAAGATGTCGTCCTGAGCGGCCAACTGCAGCAACATCAGTCAATCTTATACATGTCTGACTAATTACTAAAGGATTAGCTGGCGGAGGAACTTTGCCACTAGTTACATGTGGTTGAAAATCAGCAATACTGGCTATTGTTAGATGTATATCATCTCTCCACCTAGCAATTACAGGATAAGGGGAAATAATCTTGTGACCGCGTTTATTAAAATAATCCAGAAATGTTGCTCTCATTTTATCTTTCAACTTTTTACCCTTCATAGGGAATCCTTGAATCAAGGGATTACCGATAAAAGTATACGGATCTTCTGTTGAATCACCACATGTAGTTCTTTTATCATCTCTGGTCCAAAAATTAAGATTTGTGACAATACATTGTTTGCGATGATGGCCAGAATCTGCCCAAAATGGAATGTGAATTTCTCCAAAACTCATCCTACCACGTCTCACTATTGGTACTCGGATTTGATGATTAGTCTTGAAGGCAATGTCCAATAACGCCCCGAGTATTTGAAAGGGAGATGATATGACGTGTATATATGAGTGCAGAGTGGAGAGAACATCTTGAGTCTTCTGGGCCAGGTAGAATGCGTATTAAGAAGCACGGAAGAATGCTCACTGATGCTTTTATGGTAGCAGATAAAAGGCACATAGAAGAACACTCAGATGATCGATCACCAAATCAAATAATCAATACTGCTTCTCTATTTGGTATAGTTGGTGATGCTTGGGCGATGGCAGATTGGCATTTTGGATATGGTTTTCCGATTGGAGGGGTAGTAGCAACAGATATCGAGGCAGGAGAACAAGGAGGTGCAATTTCTCCTGGAGGAGTTGGTTTTGATATCAACTGTGGTGTTAGATTATGTGCGATGGATATTAACCTGAATGATATTGATGTCAAAAAAATTGCTTCTGAATTAGCTAATAGAATCCCGGCAGGAGCGACTAGAAAAGGTGGTGTGAATCTGAGTCAGACTCAACTAATGTCTGTCCTCTCAGGAGGAGCTAAAGCAGCAGTAGAATATGGTTGGGGAGAAAATAGAGACTTAGGTAGTATTGAATCTAATGGGCTATTAGATAGTCAGGAAAATAACTTAAGTGAACGTGCAATGAAAAGAGGAGAGAGAGCGCTGGGGACCTTAGGATCGGGGAATCATTTTCTTGAATTACAGTATGTTGATAAGATAGTCGACAAAGAAGCAGCAAGAGCATTTGGATTAACTGAAGGACAAATAACCGTCATGATACATACAGGGTCGAGGGGCCTAGGCCATCAAGTATGTTCCGAGCATGTCAAAACAATTGAGGCCAAATATATAAGAAAAGATGATATTTGGTATTCCCCCAAGTGGGACATAGAAGTAAAAGATAGGCAATTAGCCTCCGCACCAATACACAGTAAAGAAGGGCAAGATTACATAGATTCAATGAATGCTGCTGGCAATTATGCATTTGCAAATAGATCCGCACTTACTCAGAGACTGAGAAAGGTGCTCAGAGAAATATTAGGTTCAGACGGTAATTTAGATGTTATTTATGATGTAAGCCATAATATTGCAAAAATCGAAGAACATCGTGTCCATGAGAAAAATTGTAAATGTTGCGTACATAGAAAAGGTGCAACCAGAGCATTGAGTGGCGACCATATTGAGTTGGCAAAAAGATTCAAAGGAATTGGTCAACCTGTACTTGTTCCTGGAGATATGGGTACTGCCTCGTGGGTTCTTGCAGGACCTAAGAATGGCTCTAACGATGCCTTTTCATCTTCTTGCCATGGAGCAGGAAGAAGGCTTTCAAGAACGGCGGCGAGGAACAGTATTGACTCAAATCAACTTAGAAAGGAATTACAAACAAAAGGGATATATGTACATGCTAAAACATCAAATATCCTCTCTGAAGAAGCTCCAGATGCATATAAAAATGTAGATGAAGTAATTGGATTGACAGAAAAGGCCGAGTTAGCAAGACCAGTGGCACGACTGAGGCCTTTAGCTGTAATTAAGGGGTGATAAATTGCAAGGATTGGGTCCAGATTATTGGGAAAGAGGTAAAAAAGAATTAAAAGAGATAGATAAAAATATGAAAAAAATTATCGATATGTATGAATTTCCTTCTCTTAGTACCAGAGAAAATATGTTTTTCACCCTTATTCGATCAATAGTTGGCCAACAAATATCAGTCAAAGCCGCAGATACCGTATGGGATAAAATATTAAATGAGGTTAAAGAAATACGACCTGAAGTAATATTTTCAATAGACGAAAGTAATTTGCGAGAATGCGGCCTTTCTAAAAGAAAAATAGAGTATATGAAAGCTGTTTCAGAAAAATGGCTAAATGGTTATGATGAAATAAATTGGCATGAATTATCTGATGAGGCCGTTATTGAAAAGTTAGTGGAGATAAGAGGTATTGGAAGATGGACCGCGGAAATGATTCTAATATTCACATTAATGAGACCAGATATTTTCCCAATGGGAGATATTGGAGCAATAAGAGCTTTGGAAAGAATTTACAATAAAGGGCAAAAAATGGATAAACAAGAGATTGAAAGGATAGTAAGAAAATGGATACCTTGGAGAACTATTGCTACATGGTATTTGTGGAGGAGTATTGATCCAGTCCCAGTACAGTACTGACTACATGCAATATCCGCGTCTGGGTTGTTCACTAAGAGCCGGGGCTGCACCACTTTGGACACCATCAGCTTCTTCCATTATAATAGTCAAAAGAGTATTTACCAAAGATTTTAAATCTTCCAACTCACTTCTTAAATCGTCAACATTCTTTACTTCGTCATCATCTACTTGCATACAAATCCCATCTAGAAAGATACATCTTTCTATACTATGTCAGTATCTAATAGTCTATAAATTATAGAGGTTAAGTATGAATTTAAATATGGATATTAGTGGTTAAATTAAAAATCGAAAATTAATTAATCCTCATCATAATAATCATCATCATAATAATCCTCTCCTCTTCCTCTCATAAAGAAAACTAAAGCACCAATAGATGAAAATATCGCCACAGATGCCCCTATTAACCAAATAGTAGAGTTGCCAGAATCGACTGGCGGGAGATTGCCGACATTTATACCAACAATTTCTTGTTGCATACCATTAACATTGTCAAAATCTCCATCAACAACTATTACCAAATATGGAGATCCTTCTTGCCAAGTTTCATATTCAAATGAAGACAGAACACTAGTACTGCCAGATTCCAAGAATACTTCTTGATCGCCAAATTTCTGAGTAGTTAGAGATGGTTTCCAAGACCCATCGGGTAATTTTTCCCACAAACCGAGACTTAGAGTTCCATCTAGTTTCCCAGGGTTTTCCCAATAAGTTACAATAGTCAAAACATCACCTACTGCCGGAATCTTAGTTGGAGTGGTAATTTCTCTCGTATATTGCCCTAAAAATTCCATTATTCTCAAAGTAGGCATCCTTGGAGTATCTTCGCTCCCTAAACCTATAATTGGATTTCCAGCCTTATCTTTAGAATTTATCCATACAGATATCTGATCCCCTGGTTGGAAGGTTAAATCTATCATTGGCGTAAAATCTATTCTACTTTGATAGATACTTACACCATCAGAAAATGAAATTAAAGTTAATTCTCCGGAAGTTTGAGTTCCGACTATTGGCCCTCCTGCTCTAATATATTCCCATGAAATCATTAAAGGGCCTTCTTGCATTCCAAATTCATCAACAATGGAAATAGTTACTAATACATTGGTAAGAGAATCAGTTCCTAAAGAAGTTAAAGAAGAATCAGGATATATTTCTTGGTTGAAACGAGCCGTTGGAGAGTCACTATCTACGGTTACTGTAGCATCAGAATTTTCCAATGAAAAAGCCATTCCAGGAAGATTAGTAACTTCTGTAAATATTGGCATTATTGGCTTAGAAGGAGCTCGGGGAGGTAACTCTAATGAAGTATTAAAAGATCCATCAGATTCAACTATTGTATCAGATATAAGTTCTTGAGATCCATAAATTAACTTTATTTGTGTACCTAATTCAGCAGGTATTGACAATAGTCTTTCACCAGAACCTGCATAATAAATTGCTCCAGTGATTGAAAATTCATCATTTTGTTTTAAGTATAATTCATTGTTAATAGACTCCATGATTGGAAGAGTAAGATCATAAACTCCCTCTGGTATTGCAGAAATTTTATTATCCAGTTTCCAGGATAGGGCACTTAAAACATCAGATTCTGCTACTGTTATAAGATTATCATCAACCGTTACTCTAGGTTTACAAGCAACACTATCGTCATCCCATGGAAAATCCCATGATAATTTAAAACTTAAATAAATCTTAGAAACAGAATTTGTTATAACTTCTGTTTGATAATTGATTGGAGTTACCATACTTTCTTCAGGAGACCATAGTACACCTGAGTATGGAGCATATGTGAATAATCCTAGGTCAGTACCATATCCACACAACATTATAGTAATATTATCTAAAGTATTTATTCCATTAGGATCATCTATTTGTAAACTGAAAGTGTGCAATACATCGGGCAAAAGGTAATAATCAACATTATCGCTAGTTCTCCTATCTAAATCAAAAGCAGAATTTTGACCTCCTCCTATTCCTAGGCTATCTCCAGCGAATTGTGTTGGTTCATCTACAGCTATGATTACACTTGCCCAAGAGTTCTCCGCACCCGGTCCACCGCCAGTTCCACCGTCAGAATATTTAAGCCCGGCCCAATCACTTCCTTCGACATAAAGTAGAATTGGTTCATTATCTAAACTTGAAACATCAATTGCAGAAAATTGTATCTGCTGTTCTCCAGTTAAACCTGGAGTCAAAGATTGTAATTGTGATTGATATTCATTCTCAGATGCTATCCCATCTCCATTGACATCATCGACCCCCGTACGCCAATATTTTAGAGTGATAGAATCTCCTCTGGCCTCACTCTCACTAACGGTGATATATGGCCTAAATGGAGTTGTTGGATCAGAAACCATACCATCGGCCAATTGTAATCCAATAGGGGTATTGATTTGTATTGGGCCTGCTATTGGAGGATTTTTATCAATAACGATATCAACCAGAGGAAATTGCCCTGTTACGTCATCAGCACCAANAGAACCGGTAGGTGGGCCTATAGAAATAATAACTGGAGACAAGGTGATTTCATCCTGACCAGTAGGTGAATTAATAGTTCCAGAAAATATTCCATCAGAATCAGAATTTAAAGAGTAAATATTTCCTGATATATTCAATCCCACATTAAAGTCGCTACTTAATGGCCTATGACTTGAAGAATCTTGGAATCTAATTTTACCATTAATATTTAGCTCACTACCCTCTAAAACGGGGAAAGGATAAAATAAATTATCATAAATGTTTGATATGAGCCTTCCATTGGAATCATATACTTCAAAATAATCTATTTGTAAATCATTCTCTACCGCTTGTGCACCGGANCTNCCACTGAATTGTTCNGCTGGCCAGATAGTATCNCCATTAACATCATTAGCACGAGAGACCCAATATATTTCTTCAACATCATCCCAATACCAAGAAACNTCAAATATCCAATTTACAACAATATCAATACCGCCATCATTATTAGCCACTAAATCGACATAACTCGAAGAAATATC
The DNA here is from genome assembly GCA_002719615.1 of Methanobacteriota archaeon. Lineage (GTDB taxonomy): Archaea > Thermoplasmatota > Poseidoniia > Poseidoniales > Thalassarchaeaceae > MGIIb-O3. Next base: position 20,120 of record PBHZ01000001.1, on the reverse strand, counting down.
CAATGGTGCTTTATCAGAACCTGAAATTTGAGAAAAGGATACTGGATTCGCCCCAGAACCCCATAATCCATCAGGACTATTTTCTACTTTGAAAATAATGACATTACCGTCTGATGCAGAACCTGTGAGAGTTATTTCTGACAATTCTGCATTATCATAAAGGTGATGATGTGATGTTAATATTTCGACTGGTTCTCCAGTAGGATAGAAAGTATTTGGTACGGAAAAATCTCTGTTTTGGATTAAGAAATCATAAATTATATCTCCGTCTATTGAAATTGATCCTATATCTGCAGAAAACGTTACCGGGATCTCTACTTCCTCATAGTCTGGGAATGAATTCATAGTTGACTCATGATATTCAGAAAGTGAATCCTCTAAACCTGAAAGATTCTCAAATAAGAAATAATTTATGCCGATTCTAGATATGGTTATTGTTTGTGCTGTATTTGAGTCTAGTTCAATTGGAACATCACGCCATAATCTACCGGTATCAGGATCAGTATGAGTACCGCTAATAAGTGAAATACCGGAAATTTGTGGAGAGCTGAGAGTATTGTAAAATATATTCTCCCCTGAAGGGCCTATTTGGGAAGAACCAGCCACAGTAAGAGTAACTGGAGACTCAAATCCATCAGAATCTGGAGAAATAGAAATTATCCCAGAAATGACTGATGCCTCAGCAGGAATATAAATTGAAAANTGCTCTGGATTTGAGCCGTCTAGAACAACTGTTTTACTAATTACTGGACTTTCTGAGGAATCTAATCCTGCAAGTGTTGATTGCCAACCATAATGCCCGTAAGAATCTCCACTTGGAAACGCCCAATCTAATATTTCATCATCTAGTATGTCGATAACTGGATTACTGGCAGGCTCTGCAAAAACAGCTGTGACTACAAGTCTGTCTATCCATGCATTAGTTGGAAGATTAACAGATAGTCCAAATCCAGTTTGTATACTGGAAAAAACTACACTACCTCCTTTGGTAGCCGAACCTAATGATGCTCCATTTTTATCTAAAGCAGTTACAGTTACACCATTGGAAATATTTCCCCCTACATTTAAGGCTTTAATAGGCCTAGATGAATGAGTGAAATCAGAAATTAAAGTTCCTTGAATAAGCGTAGCATTCAATAAATCATCAACGACTTCCACTCCTGTACTGTAAGTCCATCCATTGTTTCCTGAATCTGCATTCAAGAATCTTTTACCTCCAATACTAATTTTACTAATTGCAGGAGTTGCTTCGGAATCTGAGGTAGAAAGATGTAGTTTCAATTTAATTTGGGGANAGTTTGCAGNATCTACACCTGCAAGAGATAATGGTAAAGAAACATCTGAATAACCAGGTAGTAATAAATTAGTAGAAGCATCAATTAATGAAGCTCTAATAGAAGTATTTTCAGGTATTAAAGCATCAACATCTATTATTCCAAGATTGAAGTCATCAAAATCACCTAATGAAAATGAAGGACTAACCCAATCACCAGGGTTGCCGTAGTTGGCTACCTTCACTCCTGCATTATCAATAAACCAACCTCCTCGATTATCATATCCATCAGAACCCATTGAGAATTTGAATCGGACAGTATCTCCTTGATAATTTAGTAAACTTGCTTGCATACTTTTCATGCCACCATTAGCCGAAGATTGAGAGGAAAAAGTATCATATCCATACAAATTATTGTAATTATAACTTACTTGACTATCATACCAATTTCCTGGATCAAAATGCTGCCATGAGCCATTGTTTACTTTAATGAAAACTGCTCCTCCATCCCAGTTTGGTTCCATATCTGTCCAATGATCAAATGTGAGAAACGCATTACCATTTGCGGGAATATCGTATGAAGGAGAAAACAATCTTGCTTCTTGGATATATGATGAATAAGAACCTGAAAATGCTATTCCGTATGCATATGGGAATGAAGTTGTTCCAGTTGGTCCAGAATTAGAGTTTATTTTGTTTAAAGTCCATTTGCATGTATCACCAGAACAAGCTCCATTAGTCATCGAATTAGTCCTCGACCATCCAGTTGCATCAGCAATTGACGGTGAACTCGCAGTTGAGTCTTCAAAGCCCATCCTAACAGTTTGAGATCCTCTGAGTAAAACTAAATGTTGCCAATCATCAGCTGTCGCCCCTATAGAACTATGAGTCATTGAGGATGAAGATTCCAGATCATCAATAAAAAGAATAGAATTACTGTAATCAACAACTCTGATTTCATCTACTGTGAGTCCTTCTCGAGCATCTAAACTACCTCCATAACTATTGTAATAATCTGTATCTACAATTATTCTAAAATAAACTGTTGGCTCATTCAAGAAGGAGTTAGGGATTGTGAGTTCGATTGTTCTTGTTCTCCCACTCTGGTCGCCATAAGTTTGACCATTTGATGCTGTGTATCCATTGCCAGGTATTGGACCGTCCCTTTCTGCACAATCTAAAGAGGTAGAAGTCGTCCCAGTTGAAGAAATATCATACCAAGTATTTTGATTTAAGGATACTTCTACACAAGCATTGTCATCATCAGAACCTTCTAAGTCCCACTCCATATCAATTTCAATTTTAGATGTAGAATTAGTGCCAGATAAATCTATAACACGGTTTAAAGAACCATATGCGTTAGATGAGTAATAACAAGAACTAGCAGTTTGGGTGTAACAACCATGATGCCATGCTCCATAACTAATGCCATCATTGTTGAATAAAATATTATCAATAAACCATCCCGGTCGTATATTCTCCGCTTCAGGATGAGTCCAAATATGGAATCTGAATTGTATATTGGAAGAGTCTGTAGACACTAATGGGCTAAGATCGAAAGTACTAGTAACCCATCCACTGTGGTTAGAGGATGCAAAAACGGGAACTGCGCCTGAGGGCGCACCATTGGGAGTGTGGGCATCCGATGACATTGTACTAGGATATCCCGAATTGGGAGCAACATATGTCCAACTACCCCAATTATTTGAGTCTTTGACTCTATACTCAACCCATGCTCCATCACCACCTCCAGAAGAAGTACTATCAACATGATACCAATGATCGAATGAAAGGAAATAGTTATTATGATCAACCATTAAAGGAACAGTTACAGAAGGAAGTAAGAAAGAACTGTTAGTTCCTGCAGGTAGAGGTTCTCCCGGTGTNGTCCCAATTGCAACAACTCCATTAGTGGCCTCAGAAGGAATTACCCCATAACTCATATTTTGTTGATTTCCATATATCTCTCCACCTAACCCCGTGAAGGTTGTTGCTTGCCATGTTTTAATTGTATTACATAAATATTCTTCGTCCTGGATCTCGTCAGATCCTAAGTTACGATTATTATTGTAATCTAAGCCACTTTTAACTACAATTCCGCCATATTCGCAATATGAATTTCCAGAACCAACTGTATCAATATCTAATTCATATTCAAAATAGTCACCTAACGTAGCAGAAATACTTGCACCTGTCCCTGAAGAATCACTGATAACTATTGTTGGAGTACTGGAATAGTTCGAGCCTTCATTAGTTATTTCTGTTGAATGTATTATCCCAGTACTTTGTAGAATTGCAACAAGACTTGCGCCATTTCCTCCTGAGCCGGACACTGAGATAAAAATAGTATCATCTCCCGAATATCCAGCACCAGCATCATCAACCGTAATTCCAGTAATTCCTCCACTACTATCAACTGATGATATCGAAGCATTTGCATTATCTCCATCACATTGCACACAAATTATTGTTACAGTATCATTAGTGTCATATCCAGAACCAGCATTATTAATGGAAATTGAATCTATTCCCGTGCTTATAATGTAAGTTCCAGAAAAATCTTCACCNCCTCCTCCTGTTGCGGAAAGATTACCATCTGAATAACCATCTCCTGGAGATATGATGGTTAATTCTTGAATTGTATCTTCCTTTGAAAATGTTTCACAATANTATATAGTTGAGACTATTTCTACATCGTCGAGTAGAGAATCAAAATCATTATCTAAACCATAATATAATATTTTACCGGCCAACCCACCACATTCGGAAACATTCGTTTCTGAATCTATAGAATAAACAAGTCTCCATCCAGGAGTATATTTATACTTTGAATTCATAACTACATTAATATCACCTTCATCAAAGGTACTTATGTTTGATCTAGTTCCATCATCTTTGATTGTTATCCGGTCATTTTCATCTATAAAGGTTCCAAATTTAGTACCACCATCAAAGTCTGAACCTTCCCAAATTATTCCATTATTTAGTGAGGTTGCCATAGTAGAATCTGTTACATGCATCCAACCATCAAGGATGGTAGAATTACCAGGTACTTCGAAACCTCTAACTGTTATTGAAGTGCCATTAGTATTGATATTATTTGAGGCGTTCCAAGTTGAGACTCCTGCGTTAGCCAGAGGTGCAGCAATCATGAGTAATATCAAAGATATCGCAAGTCTTCTATTGGAGTAATTCATAGTTCTCTGTATATTAGGTAGATTATCAACTTAATTACTTAAGGTTTAAAAAACACACCAGATAACAATCCAAGCAAAATTATGGATGAAGTTTGCCAATATAGAATATACTGAATGGAGCCACTGGGGAGAATTGAACTCCCGACCTTCCCATTACCAATGGGATGCTATACCCCTAAGCCACAGTGGCGCTGTTTCGTCGAAAGCAATTTACAATTTAATCACTACGGATATAGATATTTTTAATACAACAAACTCAAAACTAATGGTCGATTGGATTGAATCGCCTGCCGAGATCGCATAGCCTGGTATTGCGCATGACTGGAAATCATGTGGGATCTTCCCTCGGGAGTTCAAATCTCTCTCTCGGCGCCACATTACATACAAGATAACGATTATATTTACAATCATTAGTACGCGGATTTTATGCGTTAATGCCGACTCCCCTTGCCATGGAGGAAGGGATTATGGAAAAATCTACTAGCTCCATTGACGATGGGGGAATAAGACTTAGTCAAATTAAAGTAGAATACAATTTATCGAAAATTAATCCTAAATTGGGCTATTTAGATAATATTCTAAGAGAACTCTACTTTCAAAAAACTTTGATTGTAAATAAATGGGGAATTAAAGAAATAGTAATAATTTTACTGGCGACTGTATCATTTATACTTGGAGCGTGGGATATTGGAATTGGGGAATTATCAGGAGGAGGGGATTATAACAGATATGGAATTTTTGGAGAAAACAGTGGTTTTTTACAGGTTTCTGATTGGACTTTGATGTTATCTCTCTTATCTTTGATTTGTTGGCTAGGAATGATATTCTCGCTTTGGTCAGAATATCCTATAATGAGAGAAAATTTAGCATATTTATTAGTCGGTTCTTTTGCTGTTCAATATGGATATATGTCGAGTCATGCAGGAAATCCTTCATTTCCATTCAATTCTAAAATGACTGATTTTGGAGCGATAATTTTAGGAAATTTAGTATTATTTTTCCTATCAATAATAGTTGTCCATAGAGCAGTAAGAGAAACTAGAGATATTCATGTACAGGAAAGGCATGCGCATCCAGATCCTCGAGTTGTAGAAGAAGCATGGGAAGACCATAGTCTACGAGCATGGGATGTAGAAATGGGAGTTTTAATTTTGATGCTAAATGTCATGTCATGGGCCGGCACACATGCTGTGGCAGATAGGATGAATATTGAATCCGAAGAGCTCAATTATCTGCTAATATTACTTTATATAATATCGGGCACATTATCTGCGCTCTTGCTGTTAGTAATTATTTGGTTTCCGCATTTTATGCTAGGAAGTGCTGAAGAAAGAATTCAATCAGTAAGGGCTAGGGAAGTTGCAGGGGAAACTGTGAAAANGAAACCGACAGTACAACAAGGGAGATGTCCAATATGTAATATTGAAACAAGTGCAAAAAAATATTCATCGGGCAAAATAGAGATAAAGTGTACAGAAATAGATTGTCGCGGGAAGGGCAATATTGGTGAAGAATGTGGAAAATGTGGAAAAATTATTGCAACAAGAATAGAATGCAGAAGTTGTAATTCCAATACTCCTGTGGAAAGTCATTTTAGCGATGAAGAAACTTGGTAAATTAGTGTATTGATATGGAAGAAAAAATAGATGATGAATTTGTTCAATCAATTGAGTTGACTAAAAATGATGACTCTTTATTGATGGTTTCAGCAATCGTGACAATGCTAATTGCACTATTACTATTATCCGTTTCGCTGATTTACTTGTGGCCAGGAATTGGAAATATCAGTGCATCTGGCCCATCAGGGGCATTGGTAACTTGGGAAAGTGAATATAGAGAAATAACAGGNCTGAATGAAATACAGAATCTTAACGGAAAAGGAGTTGTTTTATGTATTGTTGATTCTGGTATTGATATCGATCACCCAGGTTTTGAAGGAGTTGAAATAGCTGGTTGGAATGATTTCGTTAATGAATATTCAGAGCCATATGATGATGAGGGGCATGGCACAGCAATGGCNGGAATTATAACATCAAATAATGGATTGATGGGCAATGCAAGAGGAGTTTCGTTGCTAGTTGCCAAAGCAATTAGCGAAGAAGGCACAGGCACAGATCAAATGATAGCAGATTCTGTCGATTGGTGTGTAGACAATGGAGCAGATATTATTTCTTTAAGTTTGGGAGGAGCACAAGGCTTTGGTTCAGGGATATTCACTACTGATGNATTGGAACAATCAGTTGAACAGGCCTTAGATCAAGGAGTTTACATTGTTGCAGCAGCAGGAAATGATGGAGAAAATGATGACGGAGATGTAGAATCCCCTGGTTCTGTTGAAGATGTCATCTGTGTAGGCGGAATTACAAGAAATGGTCAGATTTGGAAAGGTAGTTCTGCGGGAGATAACGATGGTAGGTTTTGGCCTAATCCGATATTACCTAGAAGTAATCCTGACATGAAACCAGAAGTTGTTGGCCCGGGACAAGAAGTTCCGATACTTATGGCTGGAGGAGTGAGTAATGAGAATTGGTGGGGTTGGTCTAGTGGAACTTCTGCAGCAACTGCTTGGGTTTCTGGATCTTTGGCATTATTATTAGAAAATAACCCTGAACTACAGCGTGAGAATTCGCAGGACAGAGACAGCATAATTGAAGTTAAAGAACTGATAATGGATAATTCAAGAATGAAAGATGGGCAAAATGAACATGATGATCATTATGGATATGGAATATTTAGAGTAGATATGNTAATTGAAGCAAAAAATATTTAAAAAAATCTTAGCATTTAATTGCATTATCATGATATTGTTTAATTATTCTGATTTACATAAAATTACTAATGAGCCTCCAGTTAATTCTACGAAACTCATAGAATTATTCACACTGAAATCTGTAATAGCCTTTATCCATTTATTAAAGTATAATACCTTTTCTTGAGCTGGAGTGATTTCCGAGTCATCTTTTATTTCTCCTACATCTCCTGTAGGAACTTCAGGTTCTTTGATTATAATTATCCCACCAGGAGAGAGTAGGTCGAAAGAATTAATTAAAGCATTGACACGATCATTTTCTGGTAAATCAATCACAATTAAATCAACCGGTAATGGGATTAAAGAGAAAGGCGTAATATCATTAGAAGCAGCATTTGAAGCAAACCATGAACTACTTTCTGCAGTGATTTCGTTCCATGGTTTAACTATTACCTTAGACCATGAATCTGCATCATATCGCGATATTAGACGATTTAATATTACGGCAAACTTTCCACCTTCTTCAACAATTGTAAAAGAATTGGGAGGATATGTATCGTCATCCTCTGAACACCACATATCAAAGAGCCATGCCGAAAGATGACCAATTCCCCCTCCTACTAATATAACGTTTTTTGCTGGAATTCTAGAACAAATGTCTCTAATCCTAGTACGTATAGACCTTGACAATGGGCTGAGTCCCATATGAAGCATCTGTTCACCTATATTGGCAGCTATTTCTGGCTCATCTGAAGTTCTAGAATTATCTTCTGAAAGTAACATTTCGAACATTTCACGTTCTGACATTTGAGGAAGTCCCAATCCCTCTCCTGACTCGCGCATGCCATCCGCTTGTAATACAACTATTCAATTAACTCATTGGATGGTTTGAATAGAAGTGCTTCGTGCGACAGTAATATGACGTCTGAACATGAAGATGAGGACGACAGTGAAATATTTGATATTGCAAAATGCCCACAATGCCCAAATGTCACGGAACATGATATTTTAAAAAGGGCGAAAAAGGGTAAGGGTGAAGATATACTAGCTAAATGTTTAGAATGTGGAATTGTTCATTTGATTGAATTAAGGCCTCCTAAAGGAGTATTCCTTAATACTACATTTTCTGANGGTAAAAAAAGTTATTCAGGAATGATTGAAGTTGATAATGACGAGATTATATCAATAGGAGATATATTTCANCACGAAAAATCGGATTGGAGAGTAACTAGAATTGATAATGAAATATCAAAACCATTTGAGAAGCTGATTGCTACAGAAATATATGCAATGTGGGTAATTCGAATAGATAAAAAAATAATAAAAATTACAATGACAGATGGGGAAAATAGTACTTCTTACAGTCTTGAGTGTTCACCCGATAAGATATTTTCATGTGGCACAATAATAGAAATTGANGGACAAAGATGGAGGATTAGAGCCATACATACTGGAGAGGGACGTACTCTAAGAGGTAAAAGAGAAGCATCTGAAATAAANAGAATGTATCTGCATTCTCCTTACTAATTATCTTCTATTAGTCCATGGTAAAAAAAATGCTTTTGCAACATGTGAAGCAATTTCTGGATTTTCTCGTAGTCTCCTCATACTATATTCATACCAACGTGAACCATAAGGCAAATAAATACGAGTTAAATGACCTTCTTCAGCCAATTTACGTCTCTTATCTCCTCTAACTCCCAATAAAAATTGAAATTCGTACCCATTCCCTTTACCATTTAATTTAGGTCCAGAATTGATTCTAGGATCAGATTTTTCAGGACTCATATCATTTTTTATTAGTGAATTTAGTGCATGATTTATTACGGGTTCATCATGGGAAGCAATTGCAACGTAAGCGCCCTTTTGTAACATGGAGTCAATTGTAACGTTTGTCGCTTCCACAATGTCTTGATAAGTAGTAAATGCTATATCATTAGGTTCTAAATAAATTCCTTTACAAATTCTAAAGTCCGCATTATGCCCTAATTTAGTACAAATCTTTAGTACATCTTCGGGCGTTCTGAACAATCTTGCTTGAAGAACTGTGCCAACATTTTCATGTCCTTTATTGTGCATTTCATAAACCAAATCTATAGTAGACTGAGTAACACGAGAATCCTCCATGTCTAATCGAACGAAGATATCATTCAGAGCCGCTTTCTTGAGCAGATTTTCAAGATTTTCTTTTGCTTTATTTTTATCCAATAACAGGCCTAACGCTGTTGGTTTAATTGAAATATTTGCATCGATATTTTTCTCAACTATGGCTTCTAGAAGATTATTGTATTCATTGATAAAATATAATGATTCTGAGATATCATTTATCTCCTCTCCTAAAACATCTACTGTAAAACAAGTATTTTCTGATTTTAAAGATTCCATGACTTTGAGTGCATCGTCAAGAGTTTCTCCCGCTACATAACGTTTAGAAATCCATCTGACAAAAAAACGTGGCATTAAAGGTAAAAATATTACAATAATACGTCCGATAAACCTCATTAATTGAAGGGAGAGTCATCAGAACTTTTATGCTTGTGGAGAGATATTATCTCTTTGAGCCTATACACCGGAATATTCTTTTCATTCAAAAAGGAAATTATACTATTCCTTTGCCAAGCTTTGAAGGATTTTCTATCAAGATGCACAAAAATATCGCCTCCCGGAAAAGATATTTTTGTTGATTCTATAGATTTTTTTATAGAATCTTGCCAAGAACCAGAAATTTTTTTTCCCTCGATATAATCACCAAAAATTAATGAATAATTAGCTAAAATATGTCCAACCCATACATCCGTCTTAGAAATAATTGATTTGTGCCTAGGTGCATAGTGCCCTCCTCCTAACCCTATCATCACGTTACCTATACCTTTCCACTCACCCATGGGTTTGTTACCATTTAGGCCGAGGCATTGAATAATTGTGAAAGCCCAAACTTCAGCAGCGTCTTGTCTTCTCCATTCAGACTCAGTAGAACCTATTTCCAAATATGCGGTTGGTTTAGTTAGATATGGCCCATGATGGGTTGTTTCAATAGTTATATCAAACTCTAAGTCCATTCCCTTATTTTCAGATATTTCACATAGACATCTGAAAAGTGAGCCAAAACGTGGTGAGGGGGGTACCAAATATCCCTTATATCCACCGAATTGTCCTATCTCTCCATGTGGTTCTTGACCAGGTAATCCAACAACATGTATACATAATGCGGGTATTTTTGATTTCGAGGTATGCTTTGAAAGTACTAAAACCTCATCGACCTGAACATTTTTGTTCTTTTCATGGATAATATCTATATTATCTGCAAATATATGGTGTTTATCATTTATCAGTAATAAATGCGTTTGTCCTAAATTATGTTCATGAATAATTCCATGAGGCATGGTAATACTTTTTTTCCAAATCGTATTACTTAACATCGCTTTGTAAAGATTCATAGATGCTGGATCTTTAGAGGACGCCAGTAATAACGTTACCATGATACGCGAAAGNAGTATTTNATTCAAACTTGACGGACACACATTCAAAGACCGAGTCTTATTCAGGGTATTGTTATGTCATTAGACTTCACCCCTCAGATGGTTAATAGAAATGACAATACAATAATCGTCATTGGTACTTCAGGAGAATTAGCAAGGTTGAATTTTGATTATGAATATATTTCTTCATATTCAAAACCATTTCCTACAACAATAATGTCAGGAGTTTTATTTGAAAATATTTGGATAGGAATTTGGATAGATAGAGAGCTGCAAGATGCTAGAATGGCTGGTATACCTCTAGAAATAGATTGGGAAAATGGAATAGGTAGAGATATTTTGAGAACTTCTTCCATAAGTGATTTAGATATAAAGCCTAAAAACTCTACATGGCAAAAAATTCTGAATGCTGAACCAATGGGATTAAGTAAAGTTGGTGAAAATATCATATTTGCAACCAAAAATAAAGGGATTTATATGATTAACCAAGAGGGAGAAGAAATATGGAGAGACCATTATCCGGTTTGGCCGGATATGGACATATCTGCTGAAATGAATCCAATAGTTTCGATAATTGAGGATGGTCCAAATATAGTTATTTGGTCTGCTGCTGGAGGCGTAATGGAGTTAAATCAAGAGAGAGTAATTGAAGTNAGTAGGATTTTTAGCCTTAAAGACAAGATATCTGATGTCAAATTTTCAAAAGAAGGAGGATGGTTTGTGATTATGCATGGTAAATCAATAGCAATACTCAGAGATATTAACGGTGACCCTTTTCTAATCGAAACACCAGGGCCTGTGCTAGATGCTTTTTTTGAGCCGAAAGAAGGAGTATGGAGATGGACAGGATGGAGGCATGATGGTGAGATGAAAATGAAAAATAATGATATCTTATTCAAGAAAAGAGAAAATATTGGAATTCACATATCAAATTCCAAGATATTAACTAATGATGGATTTTGGGAAGATTATTCTTCTTCTTGATAGATTCCTCTGTAGGTTTTTGGAGGATCAGAATAGCCACATTTGCCACAGACTTTTCTTTCTTTATGTATTCCTAAGAAAACACCAGGGCCGCAAATAGGGCAAAACTCGCCTTTTCTAATTAGTGAATCTCCCTCAATTGCGTATTTGGTATGTTTAGCTTGTGGGTTAGGGCTTCCATCAGGCATTATTCATCCACTCCTTCCGATTCTTCTGGAATTTCATGCCTTAATTTGATGTATTCTGGTTCTAAATTAGCATATTCTTCTGATTCGTAGATTAATGCTAAACCATTTGTCCTAGCCATTCCGAATCTAGTATTAACATTTTTAATATAAATCAAATCTTTTTTGGAACCTGGTTCTAATTTCATTACCATTTCAATCATTTTTGATAAAGAAGGAGTTGGCGCACTTGAGTGATTTAAGGTAAAGGTTATTTCTACCCTACCAAGTAAGGTATTTTCTTTTCTCTCTATTATTTCCAAATTTTCATCTCCTANCGAATGTTAACTTTTAATGCATAATTACCTGGTGCTGAAACATTAAGTCTTTTTGCTATTTCAGATCTTGTAGGATGGAGAATGACAACAAATCCCTGCCAGTCTGTAGTAACTGGAGCGTTTGGACAATGATTACATTGTGTAATACCATCATCTAGAATTCGATTGCATTCTCCACATGCAAACGGAATCTTTACCATATTAATCACTCTCAGTTAGCCAGTCGAAACAACCTAGTCCGTCCATTTTACAGTTTAGGCCGATTTTACTTGAACGGGGATCGTTTTGATTTATTGCCTTAGAAACTATTCTTGACCTTACAAAAGAGCCCTCTGTTAGAGATTTACCAGTTTGAGAACCTTCTATTCTACGTATTCCAAGATTAACTTGAATAGGTTCATCGAGAATTTGGGATTTGTGCAATAATGCCTCTATTGGTCCAATTCTTACGAATGCGCCATATTCGGAAACTTCAGAAACAGCACCATCTACAACTTCGTTATTTTCCATAGTAAATACTAATGCAGTGAATTTAACACTCTGATAAATTGCTCCATCTCCATGTATTATCTTACCTCTACCTACTGCTTCATGATTGAATGTAACTAATGTGTAATGTTCATTTTCATCAAACCTTCCTTCGAATGCTTCATGAGCTAATTCATCAATATGTTCTTCTAATTTACGACCGCGGCGAATATATTCTGCCGGTATACGTATAGTATCTTCCCTTGTTACAATCCTATACATTTTTCTAANCCTCCAATTTAGTCCCTTCCTCTGATTTGTACGACAGAGACAGAGGAAAATCCTCTCGTCCCTCATCAGCTACGCCTCTAGAGGAGAGGTCATTTGAACTCCGCGACCGGCACATCTCGTATAAGCACAACGGAAAGAAGGGAGTATGGCATTTTGAATAATGTACCCATACGTAGTCCTAAGTGTACGTTTAGTGCGAATGTTCAAGAAGATTTCTAAGCCCATGTTAATCGTGATGGAAGCGGGCGCTTTGAGAAGACANTCCGGCGATATTCGGAAAATATCAATTGCAGTGTTCATTGTAATAATGCTTACCCTCTCGCCATTGCTTTATTTCGAAAAAAATATAGATACGATTGAAGGTTTAGAAATAATGTCTAATACTTCAGATAGTACTTCTGAGGTGTGGATGGACGGCGATCAGCCGTGGCCACAATTTGGGAGAACTAGTGATAGGATTGGTGATGTTCCGCCTCATAGCCCATCAGGAGGGGCAGGNTTTGATATACCAATTAATGCAACTGAATTATTATCTATTGTAGACCCTGAAATAAACTGGCAATTGGAAGGTTACGACATTGGTACTGATTCCTTAGCAACTCCCATAGGAGATTTCAAAAATTCNATTACAAAAAGTTTGGAAGCAGAAGAAAGATGTGGTAATTCTTCTTTATTTATAATCATCATACAAACCGAAGATTTTGGAGGAACGGATCACAGTATTCTAAAAATTATAGAAGGAGAAGATGCAGATGTTGCTTGGCAGGCAGATTTAGGACCGACAGAAAAAATAAAGACATCCCCTGGAATAGTCGATATTGATGAAGATGGAAAACAAGAAATTATTGTGGTCTATGATGCTGGAGGGAATGTCTTTGTTGAAGTTTGGTCTCCTCGACTAACCTGCTCCGTAACCGGATGGTCAGTGAATGGTCATTCATCAGAATTATTGTGGACATGGAGCGATGAAGATTTGAGAATTACAAGTAATGAAGGCCCTTACACAAGTAATTTATTCGGAGGTCATAATCCAACTACTCAATTATTACTTGCCGATTTAGATTTAGATGGAGATGCAGAACTGGTTCTTTCCTTAATCGATAAAATCACTGATGATCCTGTAGTTTTAGCACTACCTCTGCCAATAACTAATTCTCCAAACCCTTTATGGCAAGTTAATCTCGATAAAGGCAGTCATCCTTCTGACCCTGCGTTTGCTCAAACTGATGACTCGACCGGATATGTTTTGCTTACCACAATTGAAGCCAATAATGGAGGTATGTGGGTTTGGAAAATAGAATCTGATACTGGCGATTCCAGTTGGGATGGAGGTTTAAGTCTGAATAATCTTGATGGAGATAATGATGTCCCACATATTAGACTTCCAGGTCCAATAATTACCAATCTAGACTCAGATGATGTGCCTGAAATGATAATCACCATACCTACCGATGCAGATGGTTCTGCAGGAGCAGATGGTGCCGAATATAGAGGGCTAGAAATTAGCGATGGAGATGAGTTATGGATCTTTAATGCTGAAAATGGTTATGCTGATGCCCCCCCAACTCCTTTAGATACAGATGGAGATGGTGTTTATGATAGAGTGTGCTGGGTAACCTGGTGGCAAACTACTACCGCAAGACATGGAGAAGTAGGATGTCATGACGTTGGTGGTTCTATTCCGAATCAAATATGGAATCGGGACTTGGAACAAAGTAGCGGGACACCCAACGATGAGATAGCAGTTAGTTCAGTTACTTGGATGGATATAGACGGGGAAGATGAGCAAGATATTTTAGTAGCATTTGGGAGATCGTTATGGGCATTTGATGGAGAAGAGGGCACATCTTCAGCCATNAATACAGAATGGACGAATGAAATTGATCTTGATTACAGGACATGGTCATCTCCCTCATTAGCAGATATTGACGGCGATGCAACATTAGACATAATAATAGGTAATATGGTTATTTCGACGAGTAAACCAGATGTGAGGCCCTTAGTTGATGGCAGAAGTATAGAATTCAATCCCAATGCACCAGAACCTGGAGAGGTCGTTACAGTAACGGCCTTTTTTGAGAATGCGGGCACAGTTGAGACTGATGAAGGAGTAGACGCAATACTATTAGCTGATGGTGTTGAAATTGGCAGATACAGATCAGAAAACCTGAAGCCTGTCAATCCTACTGACTCAGGTTCATTTGATAGTTTTGATGTAGAATGGATTGGTGGACTAGGAGAACACAAGTTTGAATTAATACTAGATCCATATCAAAATATTTCTCAGACAAGATATGATAATGACATACAAAGGAAGAGTTTGATGATTGTTCCATCTTTTAATGCATCCTTCGAAATATCAACAGAACCTGTTAGAGTATCTCCTGGGGAAAGTATCATTACCAAACCAACAATAAGATCCACCGGTAGATTAGCAGGTTCTTGGAGTCTAACTGTCGATTCCAGTAACTTGCCAGAAGGATGGAGTTGGGAGGCAGATTATAGTCAAATAACCGGAGTTGAGATTGGAGTAGGAGAAATATGGAATCCTGAAATAACCATTAATGCGCCTATAAATGCGTTAGGTTCTGATTCGGGTTTTTTAATTCTAGAATTGATGCTTGATAGCGATAGTAACATCAGTGTTTCATCGACTCTGCCAGTGGAAGCGAATAGAACAAGAGGATTATCTCTCAGAGGGCCAGATGGCACTAGTTTTAGTGAAGGTTATGGNNTAATAGGAGAAAGGGCATCTGCGTGGTTGATTATAGAGAATGTAGGTAATGCTCAGGAAAATCAAATAGCAATTTCATGGGATAGTACCAATTGGGGATCTAATTTAGAGTTATTTAATTCAGAAGGAGTGAAGGAGAATGCAATTATTCTTGAACCTGGAGAATCAAAAGAAATGACGGCTGGACTAACAGTCCCAAATAATGCAAATTATGGAGATTATGTTAGCACTCCGTTAACAATGTGTGTTGGAAGCGGAGATGAAGAAATATGTCAAACAATATCTTTAACTTTTGTTGCCTCTGGAGTAATAATAGAGATAAATCATCAAAGGTCAACTCCCTCCAACGGTTTAGAATGGGTTATGACCGCAGATTTACCGGATGATACAGGAATTCTTAATTGGTCATTAGTTGATTCGGGGATGCAAAAACAAGAATGGAATTGGACTACATCTGGACAAATTTCAATAATTACCAATACAATTAGTATTACGGGAAGTCCGGGCTCTAGAGTTTCCGGATCTATTTATTTGGAGTTACCTGATAATGCACCTCCAAAATTTCATCAGTTCCACGATACAGATGATTCTTCTAATTTTAATTTGAAATTCTCTCTCGAAGTTTTACAAATATATAGAGCCAATTTAGCCGTAATATCTCCTTCCGAGATGCCAATATCTGCAGAAATTGATGAAGAATCAGTTGTAATACTAAGACTTGAAAATTTGGGTAATGGAGAAGATACGTATCATCTATCGCATCAATTAATTTTGAATGAGAATATAACTTCAGATCCCGGAATATTAGTTACCTTCTCGAATAATCCAATAACATTGGGAGCAGGTAGCCTTAGAACTATACCAATTACGATTACAATTCCTGAGTCGACACCTGCTAGGGTAGATATAGAAATAAAAATAATTATGTCTTCTTTGGGCGATCTCTATGTTGAAGATTTCAAAAATATCAAACTTCAGGCAAAACAGGATCATCAATGGGAAATTAATGCATATGCAAATGGACTCAATCTTGAACAGGAAATTTATACAATATCAACTAATGAAATATTTGAAGTGGATGTAATAGCTAAAAATGTTGGTAATATGATTGATGATTTAGTTTTAGAAACTTACACAGAAATCATTCTAGAAGAAGGTGATAACTCTTCAGGATGGTCTGCAATTGGTGGTTCTAAAAATGACATCCAAATTAATGAAACTGTGTCAATTAAGGTCAATTCTACCGTACCTTCAGGAGCATTAGTAGGCTCAAAAATGATTGTTACAGTAATAGCTATGTCTTTGGATGAAGAAATTTACACATTCACCTATAAATTAGGAGTTAATCATGAGCCGGGCTGGAAAGTCTCGGCAGAAGGGACAAATTTAGAAATAGATAATAATGGCTCAGAAATTGAATTAACTATAATGCAAACGGGTAATAAGGAAACTAGGCCTTATGTGTCAGTATGGGTTGTTGGCGAAAATGGTTGGAATATCGAAACTCCAAATGAAATGCCGATGATAGCACCAGGAATGAGTGCTCCCTTGATTCTAAATATTACGCCGTCAAATAATTCTCAGTATGGAAATCCAGTCGAGCTGTATGTCAAAGTTAGGGAAGGAGATGCGAGTGCTGTTTCTGAAGTCACATTGCCACTTAGAGTTGCAGAAATAAATGATTTCAAAATGATTAGTCATGGACCTTGGCAAATATCAAAAGATGGAGGAAAATCTCTAATAATATTGGAAAACACTGGAAACAGTCCTACCACAATTTCATTAGAAATACTAAGTATTCCTGAAGGATGGGAGTTGAGTGGAAATAATATTATTGTAATTTCACCGGGTCAGAAAACAGGGTTGCCATTAGAANTAATCCCTTCNGAAAATTGGACAGGAGATATAAAAACCATAAGNATAGTTGCTCAAGATCAACAAGGTAACCAAAAAGAATTATTGATTGAAACGAGATACGAAGAGTACTCTTGGTCAAGTTCACCGGTGATGTCAGTATTGATTGGAGATAGTGCAATATTGAATATTCATGGTACATCGGACAATTCCACAGTTGTGGACGAAAATGGAAACTCATTAGATTGGACAGGAGAAGGATGGTTTTTTCCTGCTCTAAAAAGTGGATTTGGTAATTTAACAATTAATCAAAATAGTAGTTTGACTTATTTGATGGAAATATTTCAGCCTATCTCCAGAAATGTATCATGTCAAATTTTAGGAGATTTATCCAATATTCAGCCATCATGTTCTATAGAATCGGGAAATGAGTTCTTTGATTTTTTGGTATTACTCATTGATGATAGAGGTTATTCATTAGACTCATATTATGGCACTTTAGGAGTTAATAGCGAGGAATTTAGTATTAATCTCAGCTCAGACGAATGGAATCCATCACCAGGAATGAGAAAATTGACTATAAAAATATTTGATTCTTATGGCAGGGAATTGGCTATTGATGAGAAATACTTTGAAATAAGAAAATATAATTGGAATATTGGCTTAACCTCTGTTGCCTTATCTGGAACAGGGGATAATCAGATAATTGAGATAACTGCAGAAAGATTTGGGCATGGACAACTTGTTGATGCAGATTGTAAAATAACTCTGAGTAGTGATGATTATGAATCTATACAAAAAATAGATATGAGTACAAGATCAATTTTAACTCCTAAGCCTAAATTTGATAGACCTTTGGAGATTGNTGATGGAGAAGAAATAGTGATAAAAATTGAATGTCTTTTCCCTTGGGATATAGATTCAAATCCTGGCGATAATGAGATAAGGAAGGTATTGACAGGAGGAGAGGTTGGTGAAGAAGAAATAGACATAATTGAGAGTTTTATGGCGGCGGTCGTTGTTATATTAATTTCATCTTCCTTGGCATGGATAAATAAGAACCGTAGAGAGATGAAAGAATTTGAAGAAATGACAAGACAGAAAATAAAAAGTAAAATTGATTCAGAGAAAAATCAAAAGAATATGANNAAAAACGAAGTTACAGAAGATAGCGAAGTCGGTACAGAAAATGAATCTAATGATGAATATATAGGAATTGAAGAGATTCAAAAAACAGAATTAAAAGTAGAAGAAGAAATAGTNGAAGAATTAGAAGAGGAAGCATTAGATGATTTCGAACGTAGATTAAGACGTATACGACGAAATAACAGATAGGAAGTAATTGGGCTTGATTGATTATGGTGACTAGTGCATTCTATACATTTGATCCGATGAAACTGGATGCCAACAAATTAATTCAACCNATTATAAAGAGTATTGAAGGAAAACATGAAGATTTATTGAATGTTATTGAAATGAATGATGCCTTACCTAATCTACTCGAAGGAGAAAAGGCGAAATTTGATCCTGCAACTATGCTTTTTGTGGCATCACTAGATTGGAAGGAATCTGGAGGTGTCCCGGAACAGCTATGTAAAAACAATATTAGAGAAAAAATTGGTAGGTTTCCCACGGATGATGGGAATTCGATAAAATACCTATTGCAATATACTTCACTAGATGATGAAAGTAATAAATTACATGAATTGTTATTCAAATTAATGAATGGTTTATCTGAAGAAAGTTTAGGCTATCCCGGATTTCAAAAAGGCATAGGTGGACTAGAATTGATGGGTTGGTTAAATTATGAAGAAGTTATTACACTTATAAAAACAATAAAAAGTAGTGAATGGTCTATATCTGCAGATGAGCCATTTGATGGAGGTGTACAAGAGATACTAAGACATTTGATGATGATTCTAACAGTGGCCGAAAGACGAAATTGTGGAATATTAATGAGAAAACATTTCTAAATTAAAACTTAGCACCAGTTAAACGTTCAAACATATTTACATATAATTCAGTGGTTTCCTTGACGATGTTTTCGGGGAGTTCGGGTATTGGAGGTTCTGTTGAACCTTCTTTTCTAGCCTTATACAATTGATTATGGTGTCCGCTATCTAGATAATGTTGTCTGACAAATTCCTTAGATAATTGTACAATCTCACCTTTTTCATATGCTTCAAGATCCCACCATCTATCTTCATCCAGAGTCCCGAATGAGTCTACGAGAACTGGTTCTCTACCTTCACCTAACGCGAATTCTTTCTTACCATCAACATGGATTAGACCTCTTGATAATGCTTCTTTGTTAATTATCTTATCAATCTTAACAACAATAGAAAGAATAGAATCAAATTCTTTTTCTGATAAATTAGAAATGGACAGTGCTTCTTCTCTGTCAAGTAGACGATCAAATTTTTCAAATTTTGTTGAGACTTCGAGATATGGTTTTGGTAATTTTATTCCTTCAAACAACTTAGTTCCTGGTTCAAAACCAAATTCTTCTGCCCGTGCATCTCCTCTCTCGTACCTTCTCCAACCGGATCCTGCAAGATAATGACGGCAAATAACTTCTAAAGGCACGAA